>JAUNVX010000095.1:0-8039 GCA_030540615.1 Psychrobacter sp.
TGCCATGGCTGTCATTAAGGCGGTTATTACTTTAGTGGTCATGTGGGGCTCCAAGCATTTTAGTAGATGACTCTTAAATGAGTCATGTCATGTTAATCATTTAGTATTTCTAGTTATAGGGATAATAATCGGTGATTAGCTATCCCTATGATTATAGTGGTAATAATTAATTGTTTATTTAAGTCTTAATAAGATTAAGACTGGCTTTTTGTTCTTTTTAAAACTGCATTATATTCAAAGATACGACTCGGCAATATTATTAATAATAATTTAACAGACTTAAGTACATTGATTGATTAGGAATTGTATACCTCCTAATAACTCAGCATTTCTTTAAAATTAATTGATTAAAAAAACTTAATAATCAAGAAAAACTTACAAGTTATATGTGTTCATCTTTACATCGAGTATAACAAAACCATTGTCAAATCCTAATAGTCTTAAAGACTTATCGGACTAAATGCCATTAATTAAGGATGAATAGCATTAGTAGATTATTGTTTACTATTGGTATCAAGATTAAAGTATTTTTTTGTATACTTAGATAAGATTTCCAGTGATTTTGGTAAACCTATTGTTGTTAATTGTAAGGAGAAGTCTGAATAAAATAATTTCAATTCATATTTTTAATTAATTTTCAATTTTTTAAATATTTTTATATCGCTAATCCATGAATAATAAATAAAGTTATTAGAGGTTGCTTGGTCCTATTCTCCATTCAATTCAGCTAACTTGGCTCACTGTCATCAACGGTCCTGTCATCATTTACTTTAATAGTATTCTACTAAGCGCGACTTTTATCGGTTTTATCGATATCAAAATACCTACTGAACATTATTCAATTAGAATATTCTAAAGGGTAATCTATCTAACCAAGGCTTATTGTACAAATGTAAGCTGTAAGGATAGGTAATAGCCTTTGCAAAGGAGTAAAATCAAAATTAACGAGAGCGAGGTTTCAAACGAATGAAGTGATGGTGAGTAGAAGGTAGTACCCCAAAACTAAATAATTAAGAAAATAAATTATGCTATAAAACTCTAGCTTTGATAGAGGACATTCATTACACTAATTTATTTGATATAGGGTTGACGGGGTAGATCCTACTGTTATTCTGCCGTCTCAAAATCCGTAGCATTGACTCATGCTACCTAAGACTTGGACTATCCTTTTTTACAACATTCCTGGATTTAGCCAAAAGGTATATTTTAATATTAGTGACCTAATAATAAGATTTACCTTAATGGCGCTGACTATAAGCCCCTACTATGATGACAAAAAAACGTGAAACTTGGCTACCCGCCCTCATTTTAGCCATCCTCGTTCATCTTATTATCATCGTTGTTATTATCAACATGACTTATAGAAAAAAAGACAATGATACCAATCACTCCTCTATAGCAGCGTCCACCATTACCACGCGTGATTCGGAGAGTTTAAAATCAGATGGTGAGCAGTCTGCTGTAGATAGCAACAGCAGTTTAAGTCAAGGTGATATGGGGAATATAGCGGGCGATAATGATGCTACTGGGGCACTGAAAACCCAGATGACTGAGACTATTAAAGTACTGCCCTCTAATGCTTCAAGCAACCAACCTAATGCCTCAATTAATAGCACTATGGCCAGTGGTCATACCTCAAGTTCAGCGGCTGGTTCTCAATCCTCTCAGATACCGCCTTCAAAAGATAATGCAGATGGTAAAGCAAGTAGCTCAGTGCCCGCATCTGCTTATAATACGGCGGCTAATTCACCATCTATTGAGGAAGCCAGTAATCCGTTAACGGCGCCGTCGACTCACCCCATTTTGCTAGAAGCTGATATCCCTCGGGCTACCAAAGACGGCGGCGCTATAGATAGAGACTATAATCAGGCAAAAGATGATACTGAGGCCGTTAATGATAAATTAAGTGCGGCTATCACTGAGATTAAAAATCGCAACCAACAAAAAATTGACCAACAACGTCAACAGCAACCTTATGTTCCTTCCGCTTCTTCTTCTCCTTCATCCAACACGGTCAAAGTACTACCGGCCAATAAGAACACGGTATTAACTCAAAAAGATGAGTCAGGGACGCCCCCCTCTAATAGCAGTGCCAATAAACTGATAACGGAATCAGGCCCTACCTCTTAGTCAAGAGATAGCGCCTTGGTTAAAGTTGTCGTTATAGTTAAAGTGGCTATCGAATTTTATATGACTGATACCTATGGATGCTACTGATGAAATAGAGTCGAAGTATAGGTGGTTTGAGAATAAAGATGACGCGCCGATAAACGCAATATTAGGATAAAAAAGCGCCTTTAGCTCAAGCCAGCGCTAGGCGCGCCAAGATGACCGCCAGTCCCTTTCTGCGCCAAATACTCATTAATTTGCTGAAGGCGTTCAGGCGTTCCTACATCAATCCAGTTGTCCGTTATCACACTTGCGGTAACCTGAAACTTAATCATGGCCTTTTTAAGAATAGGCGCTAAAGGGGCAGATTGTCCTTGCACTAGACCTTCAGCAATACGTGGCGACATCACACTAATACCGGCAAAGGTATACTTATCCCCGCCTGCGATAGCTTGGGTAGCCGCTAAGCCATTGTTGATAGCAAAGTCCCCACCATCATTGTGCTGGGGATTGTCTATCATAATCAAGTGAGCCAGCTGGTCAGGCCCTAGCTCATAATCAACCAGTTGGGTCAAGTCATAGCTGGTCCAAATATCAGAGTTCACCAAGATAAAAGGCTCATGCTTTAGTTGACCTGTCTCTAGGGCATTGAAGATACCGCCGGCTGTCTCTAAAGGCTCTTGCTCAACAGACCATTTCAGGTTCACGCCGAACTCTGAACCATCACCCAATTGGGCCATGAGCTTATCAGCAAGCCAAGATACATTAATGGTAATGTTAGAGATGCCGGCAGCTTTTAGAGCTTTAATATGCCAAACAATCAGCGGTTGCCCCCCTACTTCCACCAAAGGTTTAGGCGTCTCTAAGGTAAGTGGTTGAAGCCTAGTACCCCGACCTGCTGCCAATATCATCGCTTGGGTAATCATGATGGTCACACTCCTAAAAAGTTAATACTCAAAGGTTAGTACTTAAAGGATAATACTTAAAAGTTAATGCATGGATGTTAATTCGGCTTATTAGCTATCGAGTTTTAGTTATCGAATATTAGCTATTAAATTTACGATTAAAAGCAGGTAACACAGCTTGCTCGACCCATTGCTTAAACTTGGTGATGGCAGGAGTCATCACGCGATTATTCAGCTTAGCTAATATCTCTAGCTCTTCAATCAAATCTTGCATAACCTTTGGTATATCGGCCAAATAGCGAGGCTTACCATCACGCTCACTTAATCGCACGAAAATACCCAAAATCTTTAAATGGCGCTGAATGCCCATCATCGTCACATCATAGAGCAATTGCTCAAAGCTAAGCTCATTTGCCACTCCATTCTTAGGCTGGGTAGCAAGGGATTTGTGATTGAAATAATAGGTCAACCATTCATCAATTTGCGTCTCAGACCAACTCACATAAGCATCTCTTAGCAACGACACCACATCATAACTATAGGCACCAATCACTGCATCTTGAAAATCAATCACTCCCAAACGCTGGCTGTCATTACAATCTTGCATTAGGTTGCGGCTATGATAATCGCGATGAACCACGACCTGAGGTTGAGACAATACTTGAGTCACTATCTCCTCTTTAAAGGCTTGCCAGTCCTCATGGGTGAAACCGTTCGATTCCGGCTGTTCAGATAATGCTATCCCCACATAAGCCAAAAACCACTCGCTAAATAAGTCCATCTCGCGGTGAAGCAGCGCCGCATCATAATCTGGCAAACTGGCTTGATGTTTGGCCGTCTCTACATCAAGGGATTGCAGTTCAATCAAAGTGTCAATGGCTTGCTGATAATATTGAGTCACTATAGAAGGTGCGGCGTCTGCTACTAAATGAGCAAATTCAGTTGTGCCAAAGTCTTGCAGCACCAAAAACCCTTGGTCCATCTCTTTGGCGATAATATCAGGCACATTAACAACTGGCGCTAATAGCTCATCAACGGCCACAAACTCTTTAATCGACTCTAGCTCTGGCGGCGCATCCATGACAATATAGTGCTGCTCAGCTGGCATGAATTGCGAATTTGATTGTCCCTGATTAGCCACTACTTTAAGTCGGTGATAGCGCCGAAAACTGGCGTCGCCTGGCAAACTATCCAAATAGATATCTGAGTCAGTAAAGCACTGCTGCAACCAAGTATTGAGGGCTTTTTCACGTTGAATAGGCGTAGGAATAAAGTCTGTAGAAAGCGTCATTGGCGATACCGTGATAAAGGAAGTCATAATGAGGTTAGTATGAAAATAGTTTCATTAAAAGGGTTTAGCGAAAATTAAATGTGTCAGCCCTTAATCAGAGCATGGGGCATAGTTTGGGGCATAGTGTAGCGGATTTGTCAGTTATTGACTATGAATGCCCTTTAATTTAGCCCAGTCTCTTGTCATTTCTCTCGTTCTACTAGTGCTTAAACTTTGGTTAACCCGTCAGTAATGGGCACAATTTAATCGCGAAAATGCTATGATTGCTGACTGCAAACGAGTAAAATTCGCCTCACCATGATAAATTGTGAGAACGGGTATATCTATTGACTGGTGGCATCTTTATATAAATTGCTGGATAGATTGCTACTATTGTGAATCAATTCATTACAAAGCCTATAGAGGCAATGCTCTGTTGATTCATCGTTTTTTTGATAACCAATCTTGCTATTCTCTACGTTATAATGAGGATAAGCGTTTCGATGTCGCCTTCATATTAAGCCGGTTTTGATCGGATTATTGACTCTTATACTAATAGGTGCTCTCTTGCCATATTCACCACTGTATCGAAGTATCAAGCTTATCTTATCAAGCGCTTTGGGGCTGACTGTATGCTCGACTGCTATGGCGGCTAGCCCCACCCCTAGTCCTCAATCTACTTTGCCGCTGACCTCAACTTCTTTCGAAGAGCAGCCTATTATGACTAGCGATGACCCTGTAGGTCCTATAAAAATCGGCTTATTAGAAGATGAAACAGTAGAAGACCATACCTTAAATAAAGACCACTCAAATACTATCGTATCGAGCATAGATACTGATGCTGATACGGCCAGTACTGAAAAGCAAGCAGCTGCTAATAAAGCGTTAACCAGTCCTGATGACGATGAAAGTCAAATTGGTTTGCAAAAAAGTCTAGAACGACTGGCTCAATTTTATGACTTAAAGCCAGAAACTGAGCGCCCATCAAAAGGGCTAACCCTCGGTAAGTTTTTGCATCCTACCAAAGCCGCCTTATCGACTTCAACGATTTCTACTACCGTTGTTAATTCAGGCAATCACAGTGTCAGCAATAGTATTATTAATGAGTCAGGGATTGATAAGTCTGGTAGCGATTCAAAGTTTGGGACTGATATAAAGTCAGATACTATTATTAGCCCCATCATACCGTTGGCTGATAATGAATATAATATTGATGGTAGCACCCATAGTAATATCGACAACTCTGTAGACAATAATCCTCGGTGTGATGGCCGCTGGGTCTACCCTAAGGGCACTGCCAACTTGCCTAGCTCTGAGTTGGCAACTGGCCCAACCTCTCTATCAGCCAATGGCCAAGATACTCTCTATGCCCAAGCCGATTATGGCTATTATGATAATGTTAACTATGCTGAGCTATCCGGTAATGTCATTATCGATCAAGGACCGCAGCATATCGAAGCTGATAAAATTACGCTAGATACTGAGCGAGGCGTCGCCGCTGCTCAAGGTCAAGTTCTCTTTACAGATAGCGCCAACGTGGCAAATCGAGGCGCTAAAACTCCTGAAACGGGCAGTTTATCCACTGGGGCTAAAGCTCAAAATGGTGGCATTATAGGGGTGGCTGATAGCTTAGCTTATGACACCGCTTCAGGCCAATCTACTGCCAAAGACGTGGCATTCGCGAGCGTACCTCTGCAAGCTCACGGTTACGCCAAAAAGCTCAATCGACCCTCTGAGACCAAGTTCGAGCTTGATGATGTCATGTTTACCACTTGCCCGCCGACCAATCGAAAATGGCATATCGATGCCAAGACCATTGATATCGATACTGAGAGTGGTCGGGGTGTCGCCCGGGACACAACTTTTAAGATAGCTGAAGTACCCGTCCTTTATTTGCCTTATTTTAATTTCCCTATCGACGCCAGACGTAGTAGTGGTTTTTTATTGCCAAACATAGGCATTGGTAGTGAGAGTGGGGTCGAAGTGGATGTGCCTTACTATTTTAATTTAGCCCCCAACTATGACGCCACATTAAACACCCATATTTATACCAACCGTAATCCCATGTTATCTGGCGAATTTCGCTATTTAACGGATGGTTATGGCAGTGGTCAATTGACCGCCTCTTATCTACCCAGTGATCAAAAGTACGACGACAAAGACCGAAGCAGTATTTTTTACGATCATCTTTGGGATTCTGAGGCTATTCCTAGGCTAAGTGGTGATATCACCTATAACTATGTTTCAGATGCAGATTACTTAAGTGATTTTGACACTTTAGGACTATCAAATAACACCCTTAACTTACCTAGACGAGCGCGCCTTAATTATTATAACGACTATATCAATGGTGAATTAAAGGTGGAGTCTTATCAGAGTCTCAATGCTTTTAATAATGCAGGACAAGCCATTAAAGATAAAGACAAGCCTTACGCAAAACTGCCTCAGCTAAACTTGAATTATAGACTGCCATGGTCTGATATTATTGACATTACCGGTGTTCATGACTCAGCTTATTTCAAAAAATCGATTGATGATGGCTCAGAGGCTGAAAAAAGCGGTGTAAGAATCTATAATAAAATCAGCGCTGGTTATCCACTAGAGAAGTCTTGGGGTTATATCAAGCCTCAAGTGAGCTTACAGCATTTATTCACCACTTATGATCAAGATAGTTTGGATGACAATCAGTTGGACAAAAAAGATGGCAGTCAGTCCGTTTTTGTCCCGCAAATGACCGTTGATGCGGGACTGCACTTCTATCAAGCAGGCTCACCATTTGGTTGGTATGATGACTCATTAGGCGGTTATCAGCTGCTTAGTCCGAGAGTCAAATATAGCTATGCACCTTATCGCGATCAAAATAATTTGCCTAACTTTAATACTCGAATTGCTTCTATTAACTATCAGCAGCTCTATGCGGACAGTTGGTTCTTAGGTCATGACCGACTCCAAGACCTAAATGCTATTACCCCAGGACTTAACTATCGCTACATTGATGCAATGGGGGTGACACGATTTGATGGTAGTATTGCAGAGCAGTTTTATTTTGATGATGGCCAGGTGACCTTAGACAACACAAAAGGCGTGTTTACCAATGGGTCGTCTGGCATGGTTTGGGAAGCTAGCATGCAGCCTTACCACCGGTTTTGGGTGGATGTTAGCGGCGCTTTGACCAATGATTACGACCTTAACTATATTACGACTGAACTGCGTTATCAGCCCACTGAAGACAGCTTATTTAATGTTGGTTATGTCAAACGCCGGCGTGATATTAATACCAATCAGTTGCCTTTGACCGCCCTAACTGCTTCTACAATTTTTCCCATTAATAATAACTGGCGGCTGCTGGGGCAAGGTCAATATGATCTTGAGAATAACCGAATGCTTGATGCGTTGGTGGGTGTTGACTATGAAGATTGCTGCTTTGGGTTTGCACTCTATGGTCGCCGCTACTACAATGATCTAAATATATCAGATGATCCTTACCAAGCCGTGATGGCGGAGATTCGACTTAATGGTTTCGGCAATTCAGGCGGCCGCTTAAGCCGGTTGTTATCTGATAAAATTTTGGGCTTTGAGCCGGTTCAAGACGCTTGGAAGTAAGCAGAATTATAACCGTATTTATATGAGTGCTAATGTGATTAGCTTGATGCATGACCACCTTTATTATTACCTTTTATAAATAGACTCTCTATTTAATTGCCTAATAGGCTTGAGGTAAATTAGCCATTCAATATTATTAATGCTAACTTATT
>JAUNVX010000095.1:8049-10750 GCA_030540615.1 Psychrobacter sp.
ACAGCAAGTAATGCAGCGCTAAAATATTGAATAAGTCCCCGCCTTAGTTTAATTGGCAGTCATTTTAACGAGGAAACTCATGACAGTGTTATCTTTTCATTCTTTCGGCAAAGTCGCTAAGCTTACCCTATCTTTGAGCTTAGCGATGACGATTGCCTCTTCTGTCAACGCTGCTGAACCAGTTAACTCTACGTCAACCTCTAGCGCTAATAAGCCATATTCAGTCAATCCTGATACCAAGTTAGCTATTGCAGAGGCTAGAGCATCATCAACGCTTACTGGGCAAAACCAGCGTTTAAGCCCAGCCAATAGCACTGACGGCATTATTGCCTTAGTCAATGACAATGCGATTTTAAAAAGCGATTTAATTAATGCCATTGCGCAGACGCAGCGCCGTGCTGCTGCCGCAGGTGAATCTTTACCAGCGGGGCCGCAACTCCAAAATGATGTGCTCAACGCCCTAATATTGCGAGAGCTTCAGTTATCGCTTATCAATCGTGTGGGCATCAAGCCAGATAGCGATGCGGTCAATGCGCGATTGGCTCAAATTGCTCAGGCTCAAGGCCTCGATAGTCTAACCGCGCTTCAGCAGCGCCTTGATAGTGAGCAGCCTGGCAGCTATGCAAAATTGCGAGCTCAAATTATTGAGGACGCCGCTATTCAGGCATTGCAGCAACGTCAAATTGCCAGCCGAGTTCGAATCACTGATCAAGACGTCGATGCCTTTTTAGCCTCACCTGAGGCCAGCAGGCTTAACCAAAGCGAGTACCAGACTATCCATGTTCGTGTCCCTTATATGGACGACTATAGTCGGCTGACGCCGCAGCAGCGTCAAGCGGCGCTAGATGTGGCCAATGCTCTATATCAGACGCTCAAAACCAGTAATATCGATGTCAATGCTGCCATGCTGCAAGTCCAAGGTGACTACCCTATTCCGCTACAAGGTGGAGACATGGGTTATCATAAGGCCGCTGCCCTCCCTACTGAGCTCTCAAGTGTGATTACTTCGTTAAATGTGGGCGATGTAAGCCAACCTATTGTCACCCCCGAAGGTATTGATATCGTCAAGTTAGCCAATAAGCGTAGTAGCGACAATCTCATTATCCCGCAGTGGCATACTCGTCATATCTTGATTAAAGTAGATGAGCAGCAATCTGATGAACTGGCAGAACAAAAAATCAATGATTTGTATGAGCAGCTACGCCGAGGGGCCGATTTTGCCCAACTGGCCTCTACTTATTCAGACGATTTAGGATCTGCTGGCCGGGGTGGTGATTTGGACTGGGTAGAAGAGGGTATGATGGTGGCACCTTTTGAAGCCACCATGAAAGCGACCACAAAAGGCAACTATTCTGCTCCTTTTAAAACGCAGTTTGGTTGGCATATCTTGCAAGTCTTAGATCAGCGTCAGCAGGATGTTAGTGAAGAGTATCGCCGCAAACTTGCCCGTGATGCCCTATATCAGCGTTTAGCACCGCAAGCCAAAGAAGATTGGCTGCAAGAGCTAAGAGCTAGCGCTTATGTGAAGGTATTAGAAGACTAATCTGGTTAGATAGGCTTTAGTCTATTAAGCGTATACTCTCTAAAAAGTAAAAAAGCCTCTAATATTAGAGGCTTTTTTTAGGTTAACTATCTAGTAGGATTCTACCTTTGTTCTAACCCTTTATCGCCCTAAAACGGCTCTGGGATCAATAGGATTGCCATTTAACCTGACCTGAAATTCAAGGGCTACTTTATCCGTTTGTCCCGTGCGGCCCATACTGGCTATCCGTTGACCACGCTGAACTTGATCACCCTCTTTGACCAACAACTGACTGTTGTGGGCATAAGCGGTAATATAATTTTCGCCATGACGAATCATAATAAGATTGCCATATTCTGGAAGTCCGTCACCTGAGTAAAGCACTACCCCTGACTCACTCGCAACAACTGGGTCGCCTGCTTGGCCCGTAAACCACATCCCCATCGTGCCCGACTTATCATCAAAATTGCGGATGACTTGGTTAGAGGTCGGATAAATATAGCCTTTCGCCTGCGGTACGGTACTACCATAATTAGGGCTAGGCTGAGTGGGCATTGGATAGCTATTGCTGGTGCTAGATGATTTATTATAACTCGGTGAGCTACTGCTAGCATTGTTATTATAAGAGGAGCCGCCTTGCCAGAGCTTTAGCCATTGACCTGTATAGATAGTATATTGACTGTCCAAACCATTTAGCGCCCCCAGCTGCCGATAGTTTAGCCCATATCGTGCAGCAATGTGGCTAACAGTATCGCCTCGGCGTACTTGGTAATAGTTTGGCACTCCATTGGCATTGGTGATTACCTTTGGTCCTAATGTACCATTAGTCCCTGACTGATAAGTGGGCTTGGTTGCACAGCCTACCACCCCTAACACGCTGGCCAACGCTACTACTATTAGCGGTTGGTAAGGCAACTTTTTAGTCATTATCATCACTGTCCTCTATACTTATTCTGATTCAAAATATAATACCGTCTTCACTAAGTTTGACGCTATAGCTTCTTTTATATTATAGACTTTCATGGCCCTAATAAGCTGCTTAATCGTCTCTTTCAATTCTAATGAAAGTGCTTATTAATACACTGCTTATTGATAAATTCACCGCTAATAAAACGACATTTTGGAAGCCATGGTCTAATTGATATCAAACAAGTTATATATCCTAACCTTCAGGGTACT
>JAUNVX010000096.1 GCA_030540615.1 Psychrobacter sp.
AAGGCGATTGGTTGCGAACCAATTGCCTTTTTTTATGCTCGTAATTCTGACATCATGTCAATAAGTAATTTGGCAGAATAGGAGCGCAATCAAATGAAATACATAGTTGTTTTAGTTATTATTGTAAATTCTTTAATGATAACTTCCTGTGGAGACTACAGAGAAGAACGGTTAGATGAATGCTTACAGACTGAGAGTCAGTTAGAAAATGCTAGGTCTGAGATCGCCGACTTGCAGAGCAAAATAGATGATTTGGAAAGCTCAGTAGATGACTTAGAGATGGCAGTCGCTAAATTTGGATATGAGGATTGGGAGTATGTCGTACCAAATGTTATATCTGAGACAGAAGCGGTTAGAGATAACTTAGATTATGTATCCGATGAAGCTGATATAGTAGAAAATACTATAGAATAATAAATTGTATTTCCGGCAACTGGTATTCTCATGAGTTAAGGAATTAAATACAGCGAAATCGCTACAATTAGAATTTATTCCTCTCACAATGAGGAACCTAGAAGATGCAACTGCCATCCATGACGGTACAAAAAATCTTCCTCACCCACGTCGCATTAAGTGCCGTGGGCTTTTTTATATCTGGAGTTTGATATGCCGCAACTATCTGAAGCACAAATGAGCGCAGCCATGTTTGATGCGGCAATGAGCGTGCTTGAACAATGTGATTTGCGTGATGAGATGTTTAAGTTGGCAATGGCCAAGATGAACGAGCGTGGTAGTCATCCTGTGATGAGCCGGCTAGCCGTTAATACATTAGTTGGAACGTTTAACAAAGTACATAACACTGACTTTAAACAATACTAATGCCATCCACTCCATGCCGGCATCCAAGATGCCCAAACCTGACCACACGCAAAGACAAAGGATACTGTGATGAGCATGCAGACCAGCGCAGCAACTGGACCAAACACCAGGGCCGACACGGCAGCAGCAGTGAGCGTGGTTATGGACACCTATGGCGCAAGCTTCGCAAGACGATACTACGCCGTGATGACTATCTTTGCGTGGCTTGTAAGCGCACAGGCAGGCTCGTGCCAGCCACTGACGTAGATCACATCATACCCAAGTCACAAGGCGGTACAGACGACCCAGACAACCTGCAGTCGCTCTGCAAGTCTTGCCATCGCCATAAGACGGCGACCGAATAGGGGGAGGGCGGGGTAAAAGTTCAGACCCGAGCGCAAGATGACCGCCCCCCTCCACAGATTTTTACGACCGCGAAATTAAAAACTTAGGTCAAAGCAAAATTTACCAGATTTGGAGATGACCATGGGCGGTATTGCCACAGTACCTGGACGTGGTCGCAAGCCAAAACCCACTAAGCAAAAACAGTTGGCTGGCAATCCAGGTAAGCGAGCACTGAATAAAAACGAGCCTGATTTTTCAAGGATCACTGATGTTGATCCGCCAGAGTGGATGCCTGAGATAGCGCAAAAAATGTGGCAAACCATTATTCCTGATTTATTGGCCAATGATATTTTGACTGTGCCAGACCTACATAATGTTGAGTCGTTTTGTATGGCGTATTGTCGCTGGCGTGAAGCCGAACAAGACATTAATGAAAAGGGCATAACGATAACGACTGAAAAGACAGTGATAAAAAACCCCGCTGTTACGGTAGTCAATGAAGCCAAAAGGCAAATGGTCCAGTTTGGTAGCCTGCTTGGGTTAGACCCAAGCTCAAGGCAAAGGCTTATGGGACCAAAGCAGAGCAATGACTTTGGCAATCCTTTTGATGATTTTTAAAATCCATTTTTACAGCAACTTACTTATTGCTAACTATGAGCTAACCATGAAATGTCCCGTCGCAAATATCCAAACGTCGCAAAAGCTGAAAAGTATGCTCGTGACGTTGTGTCGGGCAAAATCCTTGCATGTAAGTGGATTAAGTTAGCTTGTGAACGTCATTTAGAAGACAAGAAAAAAAGCCGTAGTAAAGATTATCCGTACAAGTTTGACCCAGAGCGAGCTGAGCGCGTCGCTAAATTCATCCAGCTGCTGCCGCACACCAAAGGAAAGTGGGCCAAAGAGCGGTTAAACATCACGCTCGAGCCTTGGCAGATATTTAGCGTTTGCATCCCGTTTGGGTGGATTTATAAAAAAAGCAAATTGCGCCGGTATCGGCGCTTACTTGTTTTTGTGCCTCGTAAAAATGGTAAGTCGGTTATCGCCTCTGGTATCGGCTTATATATGTTTGTCGCTGACAATGAATTTGGCGCAGAAGTCTACTCAGGGGCAACGACTGAGAAGCAAGCATGGGAGGTGTTTAGACCAGCCAAGCAGATGGTAGATAGAACGCCCGCGTTAAAACAGCGCTGGGGCATAGAGTCTAACGCCTCTAACTTAAATGTGATTGCCGATGGTTCAAGATTTGAGCCCGTCATTGGTAATCCTGGTGATGGTTCGAGCCCATCTTGCGCATTGGTCGATGAGTACCATGAGCATAAAGACTCATCACTATACGACACCATGGAAACTGGCATGGGCGCTCGCGATCAACCCATGATGGTGGTCATCACAACGGCTGGCTCGAATATCGGCGGCCCATGCTACATGCTAGTCAGAGACGCCCAGAAAATGCTCGAAGGTGTACTTGATATGCCTGATATGTGGGCAATGATTTACACCAAAGATGAAGAGGATGAATGGTCTAGTGAGACCGCGCTACGCAAGGCCAATCCTAACTATGATGTCTCTGTCAATGGCGACTATCTAAAAGCCCGTTGCCGTGACGCTATCCAATCGGCCCGTAAGCAAAACACTTTTAGAACCAAGCACGTCAATGAGTTTGTCGGTGCCAAGTCCGCTTGGATGAATATGTCTAAGTGGAATGAAGCGCCAGCGCGTCAATCGCTCGAAGAGTTAAAGGGTAGGCCCTGCTATATCGGGCTTGATTTAGCGACTAAGATCGATATTGTCGCCAAGATTATGGTGTTTCCGCCCACGCTTGACGATCCCAATTACCACGTCCATGGCAAGTACTACATCCCAGAAGCGCGGCTCATGGAAGAGGGTGAGGTCAACAGCGAGCGTTATAACGAGTTTGACAAGCTTGGGCTGCTGACCGTCACCGATGGCGAGGTGATTGACTTTAGCGCTATTGAAGACGACTTGGCTGACGACATGCAAGAGCATAACGTTCAAGAGATTGGTTTTGATCCATGGCAAGCAACTCAGCTCGCGCAAAACATGGAAGACGCTGGCGCGACCATGGTTGAGATACGCCACACTGTCCAGAATATGTCAGAGCCAATGAAAGAGCTTGAGGCACTTGTATTATCCAAGCGCTGGGCGCATGGCAATTGTCCTGTGATGACATGGATGATGTCCAACGTGGTGGCCACTCTGGATAAAAAAGACAACATCTATCCGAATAAAGAGCGCACTGAGAACAAAATCGACGGCCCAGTGGCTAGCATCATGGCGTTGGCCAGAGCCAGTGTCCATGATCACGATGGCGGCAACTTAGATGACTTTTTAAATGATCCAATTATTGCATAGAGACAAATATGGCTAGCTTACAAGATGTTAACTGGTGGACACGGTTTAAAAACCGCTTGCATCTAGGGAGTGCTGGCAGGCGGCTAGATAAAGGTACCGAGTCGGCACCAGTCACCAGTAATGGGTCAGAGTCTAATACTGTAGTCAATGCAGAGACAGCGCTAAAACTATCAACTGTGTGGGCCTGTGTGCGTCTGCGTAGTGAGACTATTGCCTCGTTGCCCCTACATCTTAGAGACGATAATAAAGAGATTGCTAAGAACCACAGTCTTTATCGTATTTTGCACGATTCGCCTAACGCTGATATGACAGCGTCAGAGTTTTGGGAGGCCATGGTGGCATCGCTGGACTTGTGGGGCAATGCCTACGCTTTAATCCATCGCACCAAAGATAAAAAGACAGTCGTCGCCCTAGATATACTCGATCCAGAAGCGATGACGGTTAGCCGTAGCAAGTCCGGTGAGATTAAGTATTTCTACGATAAAAAAGGCGAAGATGGTGGGAATTACCCTGAAGACGAGATCTTACATATCAAGGGCTTTACTCTCGATGGTCTCGTCGGCCTATCCCCAATCCGGTATCAAGCTCAGACCATGGGCGCACAGATGGATGCCAACGCTGCAGCCACTAGCGAGTTTCAGAACAATCTCAAAGCCGGCGGGTTTCTTAAGACTGGCGAAAAGCCTTTAACCAAAGAGCAGCGAGGGTTATTAAGACAAAATCTAGCAGAGTTTGGTTTGCCCGAAAACGCTGGCAAATGGATGGTGCTTGAATCTGGCATGGAGCCAGCATCTGCCGCATCTATCCGGATTAATCCAAAAGATGCGCAGTTATTAGAGTCTAGGTACTTTGGTATTGAAGAGATATGCCGAACTTTTAAAGTGCCGCCACAATTAATTTATCACACCGATAAGGCGTCAAGTTGGGCGAGCAGTCTTGAGCAAATGAATCTAGGGTTTTTGTCTTACTCTCTACATCCAGTATTGGTCCGTATCGAGCAGACCATTACTAAGAAGCTGCTAAGTCCATCGGACCGCTTGAAGTACAAGCCTAAATTCAGCGTTGAAGGCTTGCTACGCGCAGATAGCAATGGCCGAGCGAACTATTACAGTCAGATGCTACAAAACGGCGTCATGACACGTAATGAAGTGCGTGCACTTGAAGACCTGCCAAGCCACACTGGGGCAGACCAACTAACCGTACAACTAAATTTAACACCTATCGAATTACTGGGGAAACCTAATGACAGACCTAAAGACTAAAGATGTAAATTTTGAAGTAAAGGCTGTCAGTGATGATGGCCTTTTTTCTGGCTATTGCTCAGTGTTTGATGTCATTGATAGCTATGGCGACGTGGTTAAAAAAGGCGCTTATGCAGAGACGATTAAAGCTTGGCAAGCCAAAAACAAAATGCCACCGATTCTATGGCAACACAACCGTGGCGAGGTAATCGGAGTATGGACCAAGCTTTATGAAGATGAGCATGGTTTATACGGCGAAGGTCGACTACTGGTTAACGATGTAGCCAGGGCGAAAGAAGCGCATGCACTTATGAAGCACGGCGCTATTGATGGGTTATCTATCGGTTACCGAGTTAAGAAGTGGTCCTATAATGAAGATGATGAAGTTTTAGAGCTCTTAGAGATTGATTTAAAAGAAGTCTCTGTTGTGACCTTCCCAGCCAATGAAGACAGCCTTATCGACAATGTCAAATCCACATTAATGAAAGGTGACTTACCCACCTTACCAGAATTTGAGAAGTTCCTGCGTGAGGCAGGCTTTTCAAAAACGCAGGCCACTGCCATTGCTGGGCATGGGCTGCGCCAACTGTTACAGGGCGAGCCTGATAACACCAAACAGCAACCCGATGTCAGTGACTTACTGACGCAACTCAAAACTTTCAATGGAGAATCCTAATGGATCCTAAAGAAGACAACATCAAGCAGCTCGCCACTGAGTTCGCAAAAGCGACTGACAAAGTAAAAGAAATCGCCACTGACCTAAAAGGCCGAATGGACTCTGGCGAAAAAGGACTGGAAGATTTAAAAAACCAGTTTGATGAAAAGTTCAGCGAGTTTAATGATATTAAAGGCCGATTTGAAGACGCTGAGCAAAAGATGAGCCGACGTGGCCAAGAAGAAGGCGGCCGTACCAAAACTATTGCTGAGCAAATCTTTGAAAATGACGAGTTTAAGTCTTTGGCTGAAAACCCGCGCTCGGGCAAATCTATCAGAATCGCGGTAAAAGACGTCACTAGCGCGACCACAAATGCCAATGGTTCAGCGGGTGCTTTGGTGACGCCTGATCGTCAGTCTGGTATTTTAGCTCTGCCAGAACAACGATTGACCGTACGTGATCTAATTGCACCGGGTAGCACCGATAGCAACTCTATTGAGTACCCTAAGGAGACTGGATTCGTCAATAATGCAGGCCCTCAAGCAAAAGAGGGCGATTTAAAGAATGAATCTGAAATTAAGTTTAACGAGGCAAATGCCCCAGTTCGCACCATCGCTCACTGGATTCGTGCGTCTAAGCAAATCCTAGAAGATGCGCCAATGCTGCAGTCTTATCTCGAAGGTCGGATGCGCTTTGGACTAAAGCTTAATGAAGATCGTCAATTGCTCAACGGTGATGGTACTGGCGGTAATCTACTAGGTATGATTCCTCAAGCAACTGCCTTCGCTGATCCGGCCGGTATGACAGAATATACAATCTTAGATCAATTAAGATTAGCTATGTTGCAAGCAGTACTAGCCGAATATCCCGCATCTGGCCATATCCTAAACCCAATCGACTGGGCACGTATCGAGATGACCAAGGATACAATTGGGCGCTATATCATTGGCGACCCTCAAGGTAGCGCCAACCCACGACTATGGAACCTACCCGTGGTGGACACCACTGCTATGGCGCCAGGTAAGTTTTTGACAGGTGCCTTCAACCTTGCAGCTCAAATCTTTGACCGTATGCAGGCAGCTGTGATTATCTCTACTGAGGACCGTGACAACTTCATTCGTAACTTGGTTACACTACTGGTTGAAGAGCGCTTGGCTTTAGCAGTATACCGCCCTGAAGCTTTGATTTATGGCACGCTAACAGCTAAAGTCGCGCCGTAATTTTACCCGTTAGATAGCAGCTAAAAACCTCATCCATGTGATGAGGTTTTTATTATGCCAAAGCCAATTTTGAAAGTTGTTTTTGTCTTAATAAAAAAGGAAAGCGCTATGAAATATACAGTAACCAGACAGCACTTAGGTGATCAGCAATACTTTGAAGGTGATGAGCGTCAAGTTGATTTAAAGCAAGATGCAGAGCGTCTTATCGCCATGGGCTTAATTGAAGAAAACAAGCAAGCGACTGCTCCTGCTAACAAACAAGCTGCCGCACCTAAAAACAAAACTGAACCCGAAACTGCAACTGCGAATAAGGCCGCCAAATAATGATCACCCTTGAGCAGGTCAAATACCAATGCCGTATCGAGCAAGACGAGAATGAAGAGGATGCGTTGCTTGAGGGTTATATCCGCGCGGCACGCAGTCATTGCCAAGCTTGGCTAGATCGGACCATTTATGAGGCGGCGGTACCAAGTGATGACATGGATGGGATGATAGATAACGCCTCTATCGACCAAGCCATGTTGTTGCTAGTTAGCCACTGGTATGCCAACCGAGAAGCGGTGACGGATAGCAATATGACTGAGGTGCCGCTAGGGGTGCATCATCTATTGCAGCCGTACCGTAGGATGGGAGTTTAATCAATGTGTAAAGGATGTGAGAGACGCCGTGAATGGATCAGACAACAAACAGCTGAAAAAACACGACGATTTAAGCTGCTTATGCAGCGACTTACTTCCGGCGATAAGTCGACTGATAGAGCAGACAACGGCGCTGATAGAACAGAACACGACTCTAATTGAAGTCATCGAGTCTAAAGACCAGATGGTGTTAACTCTGGTTGAGCAAAATGCTGAGCTGATAGCACAATTTACCGATGAGGATGAAGAATCTGACTCATCGCAATATTTAGACATAGATACGAGTACCTTTTGATATGACATTGCGAGCAGGCGATCTTAGACATCGTGTCACTATTGAGAGATACGAGACTGGCGGGCGTGACGACGATGGCTTTGATTTGCCCAGTCCTTGGGTACTCTTCAAAAAAGCCTGGGCGCAAATCACTTATTTGTCATCCAAGGATATGTTGGCGGCTAAGGCAAGTCAGTCAGAAGTGGTTGCCCGCATGAAGCTGCGTTATAAGGCTGCACAAGGTATCGACACGACCATGCGTGTCTTATACAAAGGCCGCGTATTAGCTATCGATAGCCAAGCGTTAGATGACAATGAAGATGGTATGACTTACACCACCTTTAATCTTAGCCAGGGTGTCGAAACCTTTAAGGATTAGCTATGGCAACTGAGATAGAGGGTCTTGATGAAGTCTTAGCTAAGTTCCAACAGCTTGGTGACCCGCGTAAGTCTAAAAACGCGGCTACTCGATCAGCACGCAAAGCGATGAATATCGTTAAAAAAGACGCTATTGCTAACGCAAAGGCGCTGGATGACGCGGCCAGCCCTGAACGCATCTGGAAAAACATCACGGTTAAAGCCAGTCGTAGTAAAGACAAAGGCGTCATAGTTATGAAAGTCGGTGTCAAAGGCGGCGCAAGGCAGTATGTTAATACTAAGCGCAATCGCCGCGAAGGCCGAGCCGGTCAGACATACCAAACCGCAGGCGATAAGAGCAACCCGGGCGGCGATACTTGGTACTGGCGCATGGTTGAGCTTGGTACCGCGCACTCTGCTGCTGCGCCATTTTTACGACCCGCGCTTTATAACAATTTAAGCAATGTACAGTCTACTTTTACAGATGCTTTTAGCATTGAGCTTGATAAAGAGATCGACAAATTATGAGCTTTTTACCGATATATCGCACGCTCAATGAGAATACTGCAGTCACGGGCCTAATCGATGTGAGTAAAAAAGTATTTGAAGACGTTGCACCCCTAGGCACAGCCGCACCATATGTTGTCTGGCAAGTGATATCTGGTCAAGCAAACAATCATTTAGATGCACCGGCTAACTTTGATGACACGCAGTACCAAATCATGGTCTACGCAAGCACCACCAAACAAGCATATGACATTAAAGACGTAATCCGCGAAGCCTTAGAACAACGCTCATGGATACTCAACCCATCAATCAATGTTTACGACACAGAAACCAAGCTCTATGGACGTGGCTTTGATGCCAATTGGATTTTAGAGCGATAACTTTACACGACAACACAGGAATGATTATCATGGCTAAAGTAGTTAAAGGCGTATTAACGCAAGGTACGAAAGTTTGGATTAAACACGGTGACGAAGATGCGCCTAAATTAACTCAGATGGAATGTATCACAGGCATTCAGTTCGGTGATGATAGCCCTACTGAAATTGATAATACATGCTTAGATGAAGAAGATACCGCTACGTCAGAGTTTGGTCTCAACAAGCCTGGCGAAGGATCTATCACTATTAATACTGATCCTAAGAACGCTTCGCACATGATCCTACTGCAAGCCGCCAGCAATAACGAAACGGTGGAAGTGTTTGTTGGTTGGTCTGATGGCAAAGCCGAACCAACGCTAGGGTCAACACCAGACTTTGAAGTGACGCTACCAGAGACGAGAACTTGGACTACGTTTACTGCAAGGCTTAAAGAGTCATCACCTACCTTTGACCCAGATAGCTTGGTTAAGCACTCTATCGCTATGAAGCGCCAGACTAAAGCCGTCACCCAGTATAAAACCACGGTTTAAGATTGTATTCAATTAACAACAAGCCCCTTAATTGGGGCTTTGACTTTTCTAAAGGATACCAAGTTCATGGCGATAGCAAAAAAAGCACCGACTAAATCTAAATTGGCAGACGATTCTATTCAAAAAATCTCGCTTGTAGATATTAAATCTGGGTCGTTAGTCGGACAGATTCGCGACGAGGTTATTGAGTTTTGGCATGAAGGCGAGCAATACAGCGTTGACGTGCGCATTCAAAGCTTGCCTTTCGTTGAGACAGAGTCGCTGCATAAACGACTAAATGCCGGGGAAGATGTGGCCAGCGAATGGATATCTAAAGCGCTGGTCGATGATGAAGGCAAGCAACAATTTACTGCAGCCCAAGTCGATCAAACTTTCGTGCAGGGGTTGGCCGTCGCAGTTTTTGACAAAGTATGGGGGGCGGATAACCTAAAAAAGATGGCGGAGAAGCTGACGAGCCAAGAGGCGTCATAGCTGGTGAGGATGAGCTTCTCTATGAGTTAGCGCTCAATGGTATCGGCGGCAACACTCTGCACCAAGTTAAGTCAAATCTAACTTTAAAAGAAATTCGCCAATGGACTATCTATCGCAACAGACGCGGTAGCTTGAACATCGGGCGACGGGTTGAGCAAGCCGCCGCTAATAGCATGGCTTTTCACTATAACTGCAAGGTTGAGTCTGAGCACCACATCGATCCAATAGAGCTCATGCCAAATGAGGATGATGTGATTATTAGTTTTGAGCAGCAGTTGGCTGATTAGTTATGACATAAGTCCAATGAACTTGTTTTAAAACAGTATAGAGCAGGTTCATCATTCTCAAATAAGACTTCAGGGTCTGCTATATCGTAGAAAGAAGCATTACGGTAATAGGACTTTGCAGATACCCCGTTTACAGTGTATTTGTAACCGTAACGGTCGACGCTATTTGCGGTTTCAATTCCCTCGATATCATATCGCTTATTTAGCAATCGCAATGTTGTAGACGTACCACCGGCCCCATCTGTAATTGAAATGATACAGGTATCCATTTTTGATGGGGTATCCCCCTTAAATTCATAACAAACGCCTACTTTGTCCGGATAAGGCCGAGCATGAACCGCTGTTGATAGTGTTAACACAGCGCACAATAGTATTAATTTTTTAAACACCATCACAACCTCCAATTAATGAATGCATATTAATAACACGACTACAGGGAATCGGCAATGACAACCACGTCCTTTGGTATATTGTTAATAGATATAGTAGTCCACACATTTTGTGAGCACCAAATAAATATAAGCTGTTGGCGATAAGCTGTCTACTTAAAACATAGAATAATCAAGGCTAATAAGAAGGATTGGATAATTCTTTT
>JAUNVX010000097.1:0-8666 GCA_030540615.1 Psychrobacter sp.
ACTTGCGTCTCTTTCCAGCCAATCTCTTCAAAATGATGGTGCAGTGGTGCCATCCGAAACACGCGTTTTTTGCGAAGCTTATAAGAGCCGACCTGAATCATGACTGACAATGCCTCAGCGACGAACAGCCCCCCCATGATAGCAAAAGCAATCTCTTGACGGGTCATCACTGCAATCGTGCCTAACATCGCTCCCAAAGCTAGGGCGCCGACATCTCCCATGAACACTTGAGCGGGGTGAGCATTGAACCATAAGAAGCCAAGCCCGGCGCCAATCATGGAGCCACAAACGATGGTGACCTCAGAGTTGTAAGTGATATAAGGGACATGAAGATAAGCGGCAAAACGAATGTCGCCAGAGACATAGGCAAATGCGCCCAGTCCTGCTGCTACCAGTACCACTGGTAAGATGGCCAAACCATCAAGCCCATCGGTGAGGTTGACCGCATTGGACGCGCCATTGATGACAAAGTAAGTAAAGATAATAAAACCAATACCAAAGGGCACGGCAGAGAAGGGAATCATCCAGTCTTTAAATACGGGAATCAAGACATCTTGCATGGCACGGGTCGTGGCCATTTCTGGCTGAAGAGTGGCGATAAAGTATAAAGAGATACCTACAAAGAGAGCGCCGATGGACAACCAAAAATACTTTTTGGCAGCAGATAGGCCTTTGGGATTTTTGTGTTTGATTTTAAGCCAATCATCCATCCAACCTACCGCGCCAAAGATGACCATTACCGTAATCAGAATCCAAATATAGGGATTGCTAAGTCTCGCCCAGCATAGGGTTGCCACCCCAATCGCACTTAAGATTAAGATACCCCCCATGGTCGGCGTGCCAGTCTTGGCCAAATGCGACTGTGGGCCATCGTCTCGAATAGCCTGACCGTATTTTAGGGTACGTAAATGGGCAATCGCAGGACCCCCCAATATCATACTGAATCCCAAAGCGGTAATGACCGCTAGCAAGGCGCGAAGCGTGAGAGAGGACACGGCGTAAAAAGGCGAATAATATTGACCAAGCCATTCAAATAACCAAACTAACACAATCTACTCCTCTAACAACGCTGCAATGAGCGTCTCCATTTGGGCACTGCGTGAGCCTTTAAATAATAGGGTACTCGGTTGCAACTGGGGTGCGGATGAGCCGTCTAAGCTGCTTAATCGGCCATTTAGATAATCCTGCAAATACTCAAGCAGCAAGGTTTTATCATTAAAGGCTTTAGCATAAATGCCGCCCACCTCAGCCGCCCCCGCCACACTATCAGTAGCGAAATCGCCGACACACAATAACATATCAATGTCCGACTCAGCAATTGAGCGCCCTAGACTATGATGCTCGCGCGCTGAGGACTCTCCTAGTTCTGCGATGTCTCCTAACACCATAATACGAGTGCCAGACTGCGCCGCTAGTACGCTCGCCGCCGCTCGAACCGAATGTGGGTTGGCATTATACGTGTCATCTATAAGGCGGTGCTCACCCAGCATGATACTTGTGAGCCGACCTTTAGCGGGACTTGCCTGATTTAGCCCAGCAGCGATATCTGATATAGCGATGCCTAGTGCAGTCGCACAAGCAGCCGCTGCTAAAGCATTGGTCACGTTGTGCTCGCCAGCTAAAGGCAACTTGATATCACAAGTCTGATCTCTGATATGCAGCTTAAACTCGCTAGCATCAGCGGTTATCTTTATCGCACTGGCCGTTATGTCGCTACTACCAAAACCTAGTATATGGTGGGTATAACGCTGGGCCACCTGACGTAGCTCGCTAGCAAAGTCGTCTTCATCAGGGACGATGGCATATTGCTGCTGGCTCAGCGGCTGATAAATCTCTGCTTTGGCCTGACAGATGCGCTCGCGACTGCCAAACTCGCCTAAGTGAGCCGTACCGACATTGAGCACACAAGCCACCTCAGGCTGAACCAAATCTGCTGTATAAGCGATTTCTCCAACATGATTGGCCCCAAGCTCAATAATGGCGTATTGATGTTGATCTGATAACTCAAGGAGCGTCATTGGCGCGCCCAAATCGTTGTTCAGGTTGCCTCGGGTGATTAGAGTGGGGGCTAAGCGGCCAAAGATACTGCCGAGCATCTCTTTGCAAGTGGTCTTGCCACTTGACCCAGTGAGAGCGACAATTTTGATATTAGGGTGTTGCTGGCGCCGATAAGCGGCCAATTGGCCTAATGCCAATCGGGTATCGCTCACTTGAAGCTGAGGAATACGAGTCGCAGTCGGCCGCGACACAATAGCCGCTATAGCGCCCTTAGCAGTCGCGCTCTCAATATAGTCATGACCATCAAAGTTCTCCCCTGCCAATGCCAAAAAGATATCGCCAGCTTGTAACTGACGAGTATCTGTGATGATGCGAGTGCTGCTAAGTGAAAGTGCCGCCGTCTCTGAGATATCATTAAAAGGCTTAACATTAATAGGATTAGTGGGAAGAGAATCAATGTTTGAATTATCCTGTCCATCAATGCTTGAGTGAGCCAAATCAGCTTGAGGGATAAGCCATTGACTGTCCAAGCTTACCGTTGCCGCAAGCAGGGTGTTCGCTTGCCAATCATATAGAGGCAAGGCAGTAGGCGGTGTTTCATTAGCATTGTCTGTCATATAGAGCCTTATATTTGGTCTTAAAAGTGGGTCAATGTATGGATAGGTTTAATTGGCATGCTGCCGTAGCGCCTCGCGTACCACCACGGTGTCATCAAAGTCATGGCGAACCCCTTTAATCTCTTGGTAGGTCTCATGACCTTTACCAGCGATGACTACGATGTCCTCAGGAGCAACATGCTGCACCGCATAAAAGATGGCCTGCTCGCGATCTGGCTCGATATGCGTACGACTGTGCTGCTCATCGGTCATGCCCGCCTGCATATCTTGCAAGATATCTAGAGGATTCTCAGAGCGTGGATTGTCTGAGGTCAGTATCACTCGATCTGCCTGCGCCAACCCTGCTTGCGCCATTAGCGGCCGCTTACCTGTGTCTCGATCACCACCGCAACCAAAGACTGCCCAAAGCTGGCCGGAACAATGGGCCTTAAGACTGGTCAATACTTGGGTTAGCGCGTCGGGCGTATGAGCATAATCAACGATAAAACAGCCTTTATCAGATTGAATCCTTTGCATCCGGCCATTAGCACCTTGCAGTTCTGCGACCAAATTTGCAAGGCGTGTCACATCAACGCCCAGCGCTACTGCTGCTGCGATAGCTGCCAATAGATTGGCCACATTAAAGCGGCCAAGTAAGGGACTGTCTACCCAAAACTGACCCATAGGACTGTCAATCTCTACCCTCGCTCCCTCTAAGCTTGGCCTAATCTGCCTAGCCGTAAAATCTGCCTTTACAGTACCTTGGCTAGCCTTTTCCTCATTATGAGCATTAAGACTATAAGTCCAGACTTTAAGGCCACTGTCCTCTGCTCTCTTAATCATGATGGGAGCAAACTTATCGTCTAAATTAATGATGGCATGGGTCAAATCAGGGAAATAATAACGATCAAATAGCCGAGCCTTAGCGTCAGCATACTCGCTCATATCAGCATGATAGTCCAAATGATCTCGGCTTAAGTTACTATAAATGGCCACGGCCACAGGAACGCCTTGCAAGCGCAACTGATCAAGCCCATGAGAGCTTGCTTCAAGAGATAAGATATCGACCTTCTCTAGGGCCATCTGCTGCAAAAACTGCTGAACCGCCAAGGCATCGCCGGTGGTATGACTGGCTTGCTGAAGATGCCCTAAGCGCCCGTTGCCAGCTGTGCCCATGATAGCGCTACTCATGCCTGCACCTTGACACAGTTGGGCGATTAATTGACTGATGGTAGTCTTGCCATTGGTCCCTGTCACTGCTACGACTTTGGGCAATGATAAGGTAGCCGACTGACTAGGTTCTTGATGCACCTGATAAGACAATTGCAGCGAGGCTTGGATTAAGCTGCCCAAAATGTGGCGGATATCGGGCACATAGACGATAGGACAGTTCAATAACAGCGGCGCTTCATTGGTATTTAACAGCTTAGGGTCAATCTCAGACAAGATAAAAGCGGCTTTATCCCCGGCTTGTTGGGCAAATTTGCGACTTCTGTCAATTGGGGCCTGCTCATTGCTCTGCTGAGACTGGCTCTTTAGTAACACAAACCCATCGCCTGATTGGATTTGTCGACTGTCCAAACGCCACTGAGCAAAAGGCAATGCTACTACCTCAGGACAAGCCATAATATCTTGATACGCCGCCCACCATCGACTGCCAGATTGATTGCTTAAGTTTAAGTCCTGTGACTGACCTTGGGATAGCGTGGCAGCCAATACCTGCGCCAAAGTCGCCCATTGGCTACTATCGACATCGTTAGAGGTTAAGTTGTTAGCGCTATTAGCGGCAGGTATCATAAAATATCCTAAAGTAAACCTTCATAGAAAGTTGGCGCATCAACAGGATTGACGCTTTAGTGTCTGTCTTTAATCTGGCCTGATGCTACAGTTAGTCACAGGGTTAAACTTGCTGCTCAAAAAATACTACTTAATCATATATAGGGTTAGCACCTGGCGTTGGGGCTGGCTCTGGTTCAGCGCTTTGTGGCTCTGATTTATCTAAGGCTAGAGGCTTGTCCAAAGGTACATTGTATAAGCGTAGGGCCTCTTTCATAACGTTATGAAAAACCGGACCCGCTGTCTGGCCCGCATAGTTTTGTTGCCTAGGGTCCTCAATCAAGATGACACTGACCAATCGAGGGTTAGAGGCAGGTGCCATCCCAGCGAATACATTTCGGTATTGATCAGTATAGTAGCCACCTTGAGGGCTGACGCGGCGAGAAGTCCCGGTCTTGCCTGCCACTCGGTAGCCATCGATAGCGGCGGTAGTGGCCGTACCACCCTTTTGTGTTACCAGCTCTAGCATCTCTACGATAGCTCGCGCCTGCGCTTCTGGCATAATACGCTTGCTAGGGGTAGGCTTGTCAGTTTTGACCAAGGTTAAAGGATGTAGGACACCGCCTGACGCTAGGGCAGTGTACGCCTGCGCCAGCTGCGCTAGGGTCACTTGCAAGCCATAGCCATAGCTGACTGTGGCACGCCTTGAGGTCTCATTTTCTTTGGGTGTCACCAATAGACCATTGCCTTCTCCGGGGAAGTGCAGCGCTGTCTTTTTGCCAAAGCCGAAATCCCGCTGCATATTACTGATGGCATCAGGTGGCAGTGACAGAGCAATCTTGGTTGCCCCCACGTTACTAGACTTCTGTAATAGCTTGGCAAAGTTAATCACCCCCAAGTTATTGTGATCTCGAATGGTATAGCCCTTCACCCTGATAGAGCCAGGATTGGTATCGATTAAGGAGTTTTGGGTATATTTGCCAGACTTAAGGGCGGTCGCCACAGTGAATGGCTTCATGACTGACCCTGGCTCAAACACATCTAGTAGCGCCCTATTACGCTGATTAGAGCCCGTCATCTCATTGAGATTATTGGAGTTAAAAGAGGGCCAAGTCGATAGAGCCAGTACTTCACCAGTCTGAACATCAACGATCATACCAGTGCTCCAGCGCGCTTGTTGCAAGCGTCCTACCTTCTCAAGCTCTTTGTACAATAGATACTGTAGGCGTGAATCGATGGTCAAAACGATATCTTTACCCGGAACCTCAGGAGTCACTTGCTTAATCTCTTTAAGGCTATTTTGTTTGGCGTCCTTTAACACCATTACCTTACCGTTCTCACCAGCCAATTCTCTATCGTACTGATACTCTATACCCGCTCGGCCCACGTAACCCCCCTCAGGGTCATTGGCATTTTGACCCATAAAGCCCAATAGCTGAGCATTAGGCTGAGGCTGTGGGTAGTAGCGCTGGAAGAAATGCTTGTCATATACCGCCACAAAGTCCAAATCAATGACATTTTGAGCGATTTCAGGGGTGACTTTATTTAACAATAAAAAATAATGCGACCCAGCGCCTGAGGGCAGCGCTTTTTTTACAGCGTCTTCATCAGTCACATCGACATTTTCATTGATACCTACCGCTTTAATGAGCTTATCAACAGGGACATTGGCAGCAGCAGCCAAAGTGTTCAAATCCATCTGCTTTAAGCGTTTTCGCATTCTTGCTTGCAGCTCAGGTTGGTCGGGATTGGTGATGATTATCTTTTTGATACTGTAGTACTCTTGCGCGTAGTCATGAGGACTAAAGTAGACAGTGGCCAATGGGGCACTAACCGCTAACGGCAAATGATTCCGGTCGGTAATCATGCCGCGATAAGAGGGCTGCGAGCGAATACTGGTGATTAGTTTATTGCCTTGCTCTTGATAAAATTCAGCATTGATGACTTGAATGTAATAGGCTCTGGCAATCAGTGCGCCTAAAAATAGCAGCGCTGCTCCCCAAATAAAGCGAAATCTCGATTTGTCCGCTTCCACTCCACCGCGAGTTGAAGCCCCTGTGGCTCGATTAAAAAACAAGGTTTTTCTATTTTTTAAACTGGCATAAGGCGCCTGACTGCCTTGATCGGCTCGATCTTTCTTGAAGATAAAACGGCGCTTAGCCAACCTCTCTTTAGCGTTATTGCCAGGCTTTGATTGGGCAGAAGCTTTAGAGCGCAGTGGTTTAGTCACCTTAATGTCAGCCTTGCCGGCTGAGGCTTTTTTTGTAGCCGATTTGGCCGCTGTATTGGCTCGCGGCTTTTTGCTCGCAGCAGAAGGTTTGCTGGCCTTGTTTCTGGTCATTGGCGGTTTTTGGCTCATGGCGTCACCTCAGTCACTGCTGAGGCGTCAGGTGGGGTAGGAGGCTGAGAAGAGGGTGCAGCGCTGGGCTGCAAAATTAGCTTATCTTTAAAGGTCGGCGTGAACATGCCAAGCTCAGCCACTGCTCGACTGGCTATCTGCGGTGTGGCACTAAAGGTTTGTTGCTCAATGAGGAGTCGCTGATGCTCAACTTGTAGCTTTCGGTACTGTTTTTTCATGTCTTGCAAGGTTTTGTAGTCTTGATGGTATTGCTGAACTTGCTCTGCGGCTTTGACCCCGGTCCAGACAATAGCTAGGGCGAGCAGCAGCATAAAGACCACATAGATACTCACCCCGCCAAAACGCTTGGCAAGTGCCTCACCGACATCTATCTCACTGTCTGATGCGGCGTTGTTTGAGAGGGGTTTGTGCGTCTGCGCCATGTCGATCTCAATAATAGGTGGTCAAGAATAACAATCGTAAAAAAATAATACTAGCCATATAAACACTATAGGTGCTTAATAATTTTGATGCTGTTGAGAGGCCAACTGGTCATGTTGGTCATAAACCACATCCGTACGCTGAGCCGCACGTAACCAAGCGCTTCTAGCCCTTGGATTCATCGCTATCTCAGCACTACTAGGCCCAATACGCTTAGGCTTACCAAAGTAGCGGGGCCGAACCGGCGGCATTGGTAGATTCTCATCTTCTGGATATTGGCCTCGACTATGCCGCTGCAAAAACTGCTTGATACGCCTATCCTCTAATGAATGAAAGCTAATCACCGCCAGCCACCCCTCAGGCGCCAACACCTCAAGGCTTTGCTGCAAAAACCTGTCGACATCACCCAACTCATTGTTAATAAAAATTCGCATGGCCTGAAAGCTTTGCGTCGCCGGATGCTTGCCCTTTTGCCAGTTAGGATGGGCTGTTTTAATCACCTCAGCGAGTTTGAGCGTAGAGTCATAGCTATCCATCTCCTTAATCGCGCGGGCGATACGGCGGCTATGACGCTCCTCACCAAACTCATAAAGGACGTCAGCCAAAGTATCGACATCGACCGTCTCAAGCCAAGCCGACACGGGCTGACCACGAGTGGTGTCCATGCGCATATCGACCGCGCCCTCCCTCATAAAGCTAAAGCCTCGGCTGCCATCATCAAGCTGCGGCGATGAAACGCCTAAATCGGCCATCAGTCCTGTCACTTTATCAATGTGCAGCCTAGATAGTTGCTCGCTCAACGTCGCAAAACTATCATGAATGACGGTCACGCGATTATCTAAGCCTGCCAGCTCTTTGGCCACTGCTATTGCCGCAGGGTCTTTATCAAAGACAATCAGACGAGCATCATCTGCCAAATGGCTGAGTAACAATCGGCTGTGACCGCCCCTGCCAAAGGTAGCATCCACATAGATTCCTGTGGGCTTTTGACTCAATTTTTTGAGAGATTTTTCGCCTAAAAGCGCCGCGACCGTCTCTGACAAGAGCACCGCTTGGTGCTCATTATGAAGACTAGAACCGTCGCCGGACACTTGGGATGGGATTGAGGGGCTATTATAAGACATTCAAGGCAAATTTATTATGAGAGATAAAGGAAGGACTGAGGTAGTAGCATTAGTTAGTCATTATCGCAAGCTGTTTCGCCATGTCAAGCCATCATCGAATCAGCGAGCAATTTCTTTTGCTAAAAGTGCCTAAATAGGGCCAATATGCACATAATTTAACGCTATCAGCAATATTTAAGAAAGGAATCAATAATACAGCCGCGCCGCTTTAATATATCGGCAGCTTTCATGTATTGATAGGGACAAGGCTAGAGACTTCTACTACAAATGTCTTGGTGAGATTTATTTCTGTCATGATGCATGGTCTCAAAATTGTTAAGGCAGTGGCTCTTCTCTTTGACCCTCGAAACTTACCTTTCATCTTCAGACCTTACCCTTTACCTTTCACCATCG
>JAUNVX010000097.1:8766-10643 GCA_030540615.1 Psychrobacter sp.
GGACTTGATTGGTCAGAAGGTCCAGACGTCGGTGGCCCTCATGCCCCCTACCGTCAGAGCGAGCGGGCAGATTTGTATAAACAGTACGCTGAGGAGCTGCTCGATAAAGGTCATGCTTTCCGCTGCTTTTGTACCCCCGAGGAGCTAGATACCATGCGCGCGGAGCAAATGGCCCGTGGGGAGTCGCCTCGTTATGATGGCCGCTATGCCAATCTTGCGCGTGAAGAGTCGGACAAATTAGCCAATGAGGGCAAGCCTTTCGTCATCCGTATGAAGGTGCCGACTGAAGGCGTGTGCAAAGTCCAAGACATGCTGCGCGGTGAGGTTGAGATTCCGTGGGAACAAGTTGATATGCAAGTGCTACTGAAGACCGATGGTCTGCCAACTTATCATCTGGCCAATGTCGTCGATGATTACTTGATGGATATCACTCACGTCATCCGCGGTGAAGAGTGGCTCAACTCCGCGCCCAAGCATCAATTGCTCTATGAGTACTTTGGTTGGGAGATGCCGACCCTTTGCCATATGCCATTACTGCGTAACCCTGACAAATCCAAACTGTCTAAACGCAAAAACCCCACCTCCATCACCTATTACCGTGATGCAGGCGTGATGCCAGAAGCCTTGCTCAATTATTTGGGCAGAATGGGCTACTCAATGCCCAATGAGGAAGAGAAATTCACCCTTGATGAGATGATTGCCAGCTTTGATATCACCCGCGTGTCTTTGGGTGGCCCTATCTTTGATATTGAAAAGCTGCACTGGCTCAATGGTGAGTGGCTTCGCGCGCTGACCCCTGAGGAGCTAAAAAACAAAATCCTCGCTTGGGCCAGTGATTCAGACAAGCTCACGGCTATTGCAGCAGCGATTCAACCCCGTATTAACCTCATGTCCGATGCAGTCAATTGGGCAGGGTTTTATTTTCAAAACCTGCCTGAGATTAGCGCCGAAGACTTTGAGCATAAGACCTTAACGCCTGAGCAAATCGTTGATATCTTGCAGTTGACTCTTTGGAAGCTTGAGGCTTTGCCTGAGTGGACTGAACAGAATATCTACAAGACGCTCAAAGGTATGGCGGATGTGATGGAGATTAAGCTGCGTGACATCATGCCTCCGTTCTTTATTGCCATCTCTGGTAGCACCTCCTCTACCCCTGTGATGAACTCAATGTTTGTTATCGGCGCTGACATGACCTTGAACCGTTTGCGTCATGCGATTGAAGTGCTAGGTGGATTGGGTAAGAAAAAGCAGAAGAAGCTTGAAAAGACTTTGGGGGATTTGCCGGATTTTTTGGTTGATTCGGCTGAGTAATTGACTTTAACTCTTATTTGATAAAACTAAATAAGAAACTTTTGCTGGCTAAAAAACTTTGCTCTAATAAAAGGGGTAAGTTATATTATTAACTCGCCCCTTTTTTATATACGGCTGCATTATAAGTGTCATAGTTTATAAGAATTTAATATTAATGAATAATATTATTAACAAAGGCTTTGTTAAAGAGCTATTTTTGCTATTAGTAAGCATGCTTTTCGTTTATCTATTATTAGAGGTTTTATTCCCATCTACCGATGCTCATTCTTTTAGCCAAAAGACTAACCTTATTTGGGCAGGTATTGTTTGCCTGGCGTATATTGAAAAACCTAACTTTAAAAAACCTAACCAGTTCAGCATCATAAAATTAGGAATATACGTACTTAGTTTTTCGGTCTATGTCTCTTATAAGTTTAGAGATTTTTCTTAAAAATGAGACAGTCAGAGTATAAATAAGACAAGCTATTATTAATTCACCCCAATCGCTGCAGGTAACACTATCTTGACGATCTTGCTGCCATTATGCCAATAGATAATGCCATGTCGATTGTCCACTGACCAGTTGC
>JAUNVX010000098.1:0-6393 GCA_030540615.1 Psychrobacter sp.
TTAGTGGCTTTAGTCTCATGCATTAGGGCTAACAGATGGGTTACCTAACCAAATTATAACTGCTTTGATAGGTGACATTGTCTAAACTGCTTGGTGACTTCTAAAGTGGTCCCATCACTCATGCCTACTACTGATTTGCAAAAAGAGCAGCCCTACCAAAGCAACATCAAGCAGTTCAGTCACCCTGCGCTTCGTTGGGTGTTCTTAGTCTTGGGATTTGTTTTTTTTGCCTTAGGAATAATCGGAGTGGCGCTACCTGTGATGCCGACAGCGCCATTTATCTTATTGGCAGCGGCTTGTTGGGCGAGAGGGTCAAGGCGATTTTATCATTGGCTGATTAATCATAAGCACTTTGGTCAATACATTCGTGATTGGGAAGACCACCGAGCAGTCCCACGCAAAGCCAAATGGTTTGCTTGTCTTGGCATGAGTGCCTCAACATCGATGCTGTTTTTTACCTTGCCCGATGAGCGACTTTGGGTGGCTTGGATGGTGGCTATGACTTGCCTTGCTGTGAGTATTTATCTTTGGCGATTGCCCGATGCCTAATATCGGCTAACCCAAGGCTTATGTGCTAAATCAATGTATAAAGGCTAGGCCAACAGTTAATAGCTAACAGCTAAGAAGTCATAAAAAAGCCCTAACATTATTGTTAGGGCTTTTTTTGGTTAGATAACGGCTATGTCAGTTCAATACTTAAAGAAGGCAGATTGGAGATGGGCTGCCTATCACATCATCAATTGAGTGATGAGCACGTTGATAGCACCGCCACCGAGTATCAACCAACCAAACATGATGGCACCGAGTAATAGTGGCCGAACCCCAGCTTGCTTGATGGCGCTCATGTGAGTAGTCAGTCCCAAGGCAAACATCGCCATGGTGAGTAGGACGTCATCTAAGACCACCATGCTATGAACGATGGCATCAGATAGTGGTATCAAGGTATGGAGTACCACGATGCCGATGAAGATAAAAGCAAACCAAGGTACTTTGACATGGGTGAGGCGCTGCATAAAGGCGCTTTGCTGTTTTTTACCTACTTGTGTGGCATTGCTATTAAGGCTGTCAGATTCAGAACCAGTAGAAGGGGTCAGCATAAACGATAGAATTAATAAAAATGGGGCCAACATCATGACTCGGATCATCTTGGTCACCACGGCAGTGTTGCCCACATCAGTGTTGACCGCATTGCCCGCTACCACGACTTGGGCGACTTCATGAATGGTTGAGCCGATATACATGCCATAATGTTCTGGATTGAGCCAAGGGGATAGCCAGCCCATATGAAAAAACACAGGGTAGAGAATCATCGCCAAGGTGCCAAAGACGACAACAGTAGCGACTGCAATAGTAACTTTGTGCGATTCGGCCTCGACCACAGGCTCAGCGGCAATCACTGCTGCTGCACCGCAGATACTAGCGCCCGAGCCAATCAGTAAGGTGGTCTTGCGGTCGACTTTCAACACGCGAGTACCCAGATAATAAGTTATCATAAACGTGGAGCTTAGCACCAACGCATCGATGACCACCGCCGACATACCGACACTGGCTACTTCGGTCAACGTTAGTTTAAAGCCATAGAGCATAATGGCTAGGCGTAGCAGTTGACCCTTAGCGAAGTTCACGCCAGTGGCAAGCTGCGATGTATAGCTGGGATAGACCGTATTGCCCAGCACCATACCAATGATGATGGCCAAGGTCAGCGAGCTCAGTCCTACCACCTGCCCATGTGACCAGACATCGATTTGGGTGTTGAGCCACATGCTAAATAGGCTGCCAACCAATACCAATACCAAGCCGAGTAGATGTTGCCCATTGGGGATATAACCGACCAAAGGGGCTAAGCGAGAGTGGGTTGTAGCTGAACTCATGATAAGCTCCACCTAGTTAAATAATAGTAATTATTAGAATAACGATATTTGAGTTCAGTATAACGAAACTTATCTTATTTGAATAACGGATTAATCGGGTATAATCTATCGATTAAATAGATAGGTTTGTGATGAATAATACATAATGAAGTTAATTAGGGAGTTTATTCCTCAATGATAGTCAATCAGTGATAGCCAAGCCATGTTAGCCAAAATAACCCTAAAGCAACTGGCTGTCTTTATCAGTATCTACCAGACAGGCAGTACCAGTGCGGCCAGTGAGCAGCTTAACTTATCCCAATCAGCGGTCAGTAGTGCGCTCAGTCAATTGGAAGAGCGCTTAAAGATGCCACTGTTTGAGCGGATAGGTCGTGGGCTTGAACCTCATCACTATGCCGCGCAAATCTATGTGCAAGCTCAAGCCATCCTCGCTCAGGTCTCAAGCTTAGAGCAGTTTTATGAGCATCAAGCAGGGCAGATTCGCATTGGGGCTAGCACCAGTATCGGCAATTACGTGTTGCCCAAACTGTTAGCAAGTCTGGCAGAGACTCGGCCTGATGCTGATGTCGATGTGCGCATCGCCAATACCCAAGAAATCATCGCTGAGGTGGAGCAGCTGCGGGTAGACATTGCCTTGGTCGAGGCCACACCGCACCCCAGTAATGTCAAAGTATTGAGCCAGCAAGTGTGGCGAACGGACGACTTGGTGGTGTTTGCCAAACGTGATAGTCGTTGGTTGGCGGCTTATGAGGGTCAGGCGCGCCACAAAACACGGGGTAAACGACCTAAAAGTCAAGAGCCGACTAGTGAGCCATCATCCACCGTACTGACGAGCTATCAGTTGAGTACTGAAGAGCTGGCGGCCCTACCTTTTATCGTTCGTGAGGCAGGCTCTGGCACGCGGCAAATCATCGATGAAAAGCTGTTAAGGCATTTGCCAGGGGTCAAAGTCATCATGGAGATTGAGCAATCAGAAGCGATTAAGCGCATGGTCAGCGCTGATATCGGCTTAGGTTGTCTGTCCCAGCACGTTATCGAGCAGGAGCTGGCGACAGGAGAGCTGGTACAGATTCAGGTGGCAGGGCTTGAGTTATCTCGGCAATGGTGGTTGGTTTGGCATCAATCCAGTCACCAAAGCCCGCTTTGGCATCACTTTGTGGCTATTCTTAATAGTAAATATTCTTAATGGTAAGTATTAAAATTGGCTATTGGCAATATTGGTAATTCTTAACAGCTGCTAAGTTTAATGGGCAGATAAAAGTTTAATCAGTGAATAAAAGATTGATGGGTCATGAAAAATAGATAAGATGTCTTACGACTGAGATTTGTTTTTGTTAGGCTAAAGGGATGAGAGAAGCTTATGATGATTTTTAGGATGAATAGTTTTTAGGTCTAACTGCTTTTAGCTTAACAGTTTTTAGAATGAATAGATTTTAAGAGTAATAACTGAGATTATTAGGATAATAATAACGAGAAGGAAAGCCCATGAAAACAGCAATTTTAATTACCGTCGGTCTCATTATATTGGTATTCATTGTGGCGGTGATGATTTTTAATAAGTTGGTTCGGGGACGCAATCAGGCCAAAAATGGCTTTGCGCAAATCGATGTCCAGCTCAAACGCCGCCATGACCTTATCCCCAATTTGGTCGAAGCCGCCAAGAGCTACCTAGTCCACGAGCAAGATACTCTCACGCAAGTGATTAATGCCCGTAGCCAAGCCAAACAGCTTCAAGACTCTCCCAAGCATGCCCCCGAATCGGCAGAGCACATGGCACTGTTTGCTCAAGCAGAAGGCATGCTGTCTAAAGCCTTAGGGCAGCTTTATGCCGTGATGGAGTCCTATCCAGAGCTGAAAGCGGATAGCATTATTAGAGAGGTAATCGATGAGCTGACCAATACCGAAAACCGGATTGGCTTTGCCCGTCAGCATTACAATGACAGCGTGATGTTCTATAACAATGACCGTGAGGTATTCCCCAATAACTTAATCAGTGGCAGTTTTGGCTTTCGGCCCATGAGTCCGCTCGAGTTCGCCGATAAGTCCCTTATCTCTCAAGCACCGAAAATCGATATGAGCCGCTAGGGTTTGGTGCTCAGCTGGCATCAGACAGAACCCAACCAATAGAGCGCCGTTATGGATTTCTTTAACGCCCAGCGTCATCATAAGCGGCGAAGCCTACAGCTTTATGGACTGTTCTTTTTGGCGATTGGCCTGCACGCTCTGGTGCTGTATGCCGTGATTGCGTTTATTTTTATCCTCTTTCAAGGTAGCCTTACCCATTGGGTATTTATTACCGCAAGCTTGGTTACTTTGGGCACTTTTATCATAGTTAGCTGGGTTGAGTACCATCGACTCAAAGCAGGCGGACGCGCTATTGCCAAGCGAGTAGGGGCAGTGCGGCTATTTATTGATCATAGCGTCGATCAGATGATGGTGAGTCGAGGTATTGATAGCACTGGTTTGCGAGCCACTAGTCTTTTGCCTAAAGTCCTATATCGTCCGCATCAGATAGTGGTTCGTGACCCCAAAGACTTTCCAAGCGAGTATCGGCGTTATCATGAGGTCGCGGAGCAAATGGCTATCGCTGCAGGTATCCGGCCACCGATACTTTATGTGCTACCCGATGAAAAAGGCATCAATGGTTTCGTCGCTGGCCGTGATGCAGAAGACACGGTGATGGTGCTGACCCAAGGTGCACTTGAGAACCTAACGGATGAAGGGTTATATGGCCTTATTGCTCATGAATATGGCCACATACTGCATGGGGATGCTCGATTTAATTTGCATTTAATGGTGGTGCTGGCAGGCCTTCAATTATTCTATGACTGGTCTAGTCCGGTGGACAATAGCTTGGACCAATCAGGCGATTATATGCGCTTAGTTACCCAGCAGCAGCAAGTGTTAAAGAAGCAACTGTCGGCGCAGATGACCTTGCCCTCTGAGCCAATACCAGCGCAGTCTATAGTCGATCAACAAGCACGCCAAATCGAGCAGCAAACGGCTGACTTTGATGACTATGGTCAATGGGTGGCCTACTGGCGTCAGCAGTCTCAATCGCCAACGGCTTTGGCTCAGCAAATCAAGAGCATCAACGGAGAGCGCGCTATAAGTTCGCGCGCGCCTGCAAATAATGACTTGGTGACCTTACTACTGCATCTGTTTAGCTTCTCAAGTATGCTGAGTGCTCAGCTGATTAAGCACAGTTTTAACCGTCAGCGCGAGCTATTAGCAGATGCTACTAGCGTTCAGCTCACGCGCTCTCCTGCTATCATGGAGACGCTTCGCACGATTCATCAGCATCCACTGGGTTCAAGACTGTCCGTCACTCCTGAAACGCATGGCCTCAGTCATTTTTTCTTCGCCAGTAGTAGCATGGATTTGGGCGATAGCTCATGGTTCTCCACTCACCCAAGTTTGTCTGAGCGTATGCAATCGATTGACAGAGGCGATTACGAGGTGTTTGCTCGCAAAGTCGCCCAGCAGCGCCAGATTAATCAGCAAGTCATTAAAGATATCTATGAGCAGCGTCGTCAGGGGACTTGGGGCGTCATGAAGTCAGCCGATACTGTCGACAGTCCGCCTTTAGAGCTTCCGGTTTCTGCTGAAGTGGTGGTCGATGGTAGGCTTCAGACTGAGGGTTTTAGGGCAGATTTGCGAGCAGATGCAGGGTTTGAGCAGCTGCTTTATCCTTATACAGCCAAGCCAGACGCTGAGCTACCGACCACGAGTATTGCTTTAGCAGACGTCAAACGCATCACTTTACCGCAGCGAATCAATGATTATCGGCACCATCCCTTAGGGGCGCTCGGGCTGATTGAAGCGATATTGTTATGCCACCAATACCACTGCATAGATGCTTATGAGCCCGTCACCTTGCGCCAATTGTGGCAAGGTCAAGAGGATTGGCGCTCAGATGATAGTGAGATAACTAAGGAGCAGTTAAAGGCTGGTCAATCAAATCATCAGGCAAAGAAGGCAGATGCTAAAAGCTCACACTCATTGAACGTTGATTTGCTTGATATGGTGGCACGATTAGATCGGCGTATGGACAGTGGTTTGATTGAGCGCACTTGCCTAGAGCTGGCTCGGCATAACCTCTCGGCTCAAACCTTGCAGCAAGCTGATGAGCGGCGCAGCTTGGAGCATAGCCATGAAGCTGCTCGAGACTATCAAACCCTAAAAAGACACCATGAGACTTTGACTCAATATCTAGAAGCATTAGAGGTTATTATCGAGTCAACTGATTCTACTTCTAGTGGCCTAAATCAACTTGCTGATAACAATGCTAATAAAGACGGCAATAATAACAAAAGTGCCAATAAAAACGCTGTAAATAAAGGCGATGAGCAGTCTGTTGATGACCATAAAGTAAGTCATGCGGGAGGAGTAGTCCAAAGGCTCAACATATCTCCCATTTGGCTAGCAGGGCATCTGTATCTGTTTATAGAAGCGGCGCAGTCAGCACTAGCCAAGCAATGGGAGAGTTTGGACAATCAAGTATTCATTGACTGCTATCTGA
>JAUNVX010000098.1:6493-10636 GCA_030540615.1 Psychrobacter sp.
GGTTCATCGCTAGCCTAATTAGGCTGGCTAGACTTATTGATATCCCAGCGACGTTGATGGTGCAATTACAGTCGCTAGAGGGCGAGTCAAGCTCGATATTAAGGGCTTTGCTGGCGTCGCTGCCAAACTACGAGACGGTAGAAGTCTTGGGAATGATACTGCATATCAAGCAAGCAGCTTGGGAACAATTCACCTCAGATGCTCACGCCGAGCAGCAGTTAAAGGCATGGCTCAGCACATTTTATACAGCGGTACTAAGCGATATGGTCTTGACCCAAGATGAGTATGATATCTTAACTCTGCTGGCCTATATTTGGTTAGGTAAGCGGCAACTGGTTGACTGACTACTGTTTGTACTGACAAAGAGGCGCTAGTAAGAAGCAAGCAAATATAGTCAATCCACTTTATCTTTGGCTTGGTAGCCGTTTGCCAGTTTTAAATAACCTTGACTATGCTCAAGCTAGGAGAGAGCCAGACAGGCATAATCAGCAGCTTGACATAATCAATGCCTTATCTTAGACACCACCTAATTATGACTTAACGGGCTTGTCCAACTTGACCACCAAGATGTCACAGGGCACGTTAGGCAAGATGCTGTCAGCGGTGGCACCATTAATCCATGCAGAGATGCCATGGCGCTCATGACGGCCTATGATTAACAAGTCGACATCATGCTTATGAGTATAGTTAATGATGCCTTCACTGTTAGAGATGGCGGTGGTGACCTCAGTCTTTTGCGCGTCCAATCCGTTGCGCTGCAAGAACTCAGTTAAATTGGCCCTAGCATCTTGACAGCGAACGTCATCGACTTGGTCATAAAGACTGGCAGCGGGCACTAGCTCATAGCCAAAGCCAACCATGGTGTCCTTAACGATATGCAGTACCGATAGCTTGGCATTGTCTTGAAACCCGCAGACCCGTTTGGCCTTTTGTGCGACGATATCGGCATCAGATCGCAGGTCTGTCACCAGTAAGATGTGTTGATAGCTCATAGCTTGTCCTTATATCAGGATGGGGAATAGCAATATAGAATGAGAAATAGCAGTGTTGATAGCAATGTGGGTAGTCATGCTAGAAGTAATGTTCAACATAAATGGTATTTAAATTATCTTAGCACTGCTATCTTGGCTATGCCACTCTTTCCCTTTAACGGCTCTTTAACCCACCGCTATGAAACTGACCAACCACTAACGATGTCATATTGAAACAGATGTCATATTGAAACAATAGGAAGCAGCGTCATTGATTATAAAGAGAGGGTAGTCATTGAAGCGAAATGTAGGGTCATTATAGATAGGGCTGACTCTAGGTCGAGGTATCTATAAATAAAAGCTTGTATATAAATAATATTCTGTTATAGTACGGACCTGCTTAAGAGAAGTTCTGCACAAATCATTACCTCGTAGATTAGACATAATTTGTATTAGACATAATCCTCCGTTTTAAGATTTATCGTAGTTGCTGTATCCAAGCGTTATCGGCCCATGGCCATTATTTAAAATTAGGATTATATTTATGTCAGATACTCAAAAAGGTACGGTTAAGTGGTTCAACGAAGCGAAAGGTTTTGGCTTTATCGCTCCTGAGAATGGTCCAGACGTTTTTGCTCATTATAGCGAAATCACTGGTTCAGGCTTTAAGACTTTGGCTGAAGGCCAAGAAGTTGAATTTACTGTGACAGAAGGTCAAAAAGGCCCACAAGCACACGGTATTACTGCCGTATAACTGACTCAAAGATTTGCTCTTTGATAAGTCATTCAGTGATATCCAATAGCTGTTATCAGCTATAGCCATAGACGTTAAGATACTGTTTTAATGATTGAATATTCTTAATAATCGAATACTTGAATCAATCAAATAGCAGTCATCATGACTATATCGCAAAGAGACGAGCCAATGGGCTCGTTTTTTTTGGTCAAAAATTTTGATAGACCCATCATATTGACTTCAACGAATTTGCCCCCATAACCTCATACTAGGCATTTGTAGTGCTCACCATTATTCCTAAGGCTGCTTTTGCTTAAAAGCCAGTCATTCTAACTATAAGTTTTTTAAGGATATGTATGTCCGATATTGCTTTTACTCCCGACTTAACCCTTCATCCTGAATTTCGATTGATTCAGCACCGCCATATAGAAGCCTTGTCGCTTGATGTGCTAATCAGTCAACATGCCCAAACAGGGGCCATGCATTATCACTTGGCGCACCCTAGTGACGAAAACGCTTTTTTGGTGGGATTTCGTACTCAGCCGATGGACTCAAAAGGTGAAGCGCATATTTTAGAGCATGTGGCGCTGTGTGGTTCAGCCAAATATCCGGTTCGTGATCCATTCTTTTCTATGATTAAGCGCTCTTTGAATACCTTTATGAATGCGATGACCGCAGCAGATTGGACCGCCTATCCTTTTGCCACGCAAAATAAGAACGATTATTTTAATTTGCTGTCGGTATATTTAGATGCGTCGTTTTTTCCTAATATTCACCCACTCGACTTTGCTCAAGAAGGGATCCGAGTGGAGTTAGACGACAACGACCAGCCGCAATTTAAGGGCATTGTTTTTAACGAAATGAAAGGGGCCATGAGTGGGGAGGTTGATCAGTTGTATCATGCCGTTGCTCATCATTTATTCCCAACGACGACCTACCACTATAACTCAGGCGGTGATCCTGCCGATATCCCTGACTTAACCCATCAAGAGCTAATTGAGTTTCACCAAAGCCATTATCACCCCTCTAATAGCGTGCTGATGAGCTTTGGTAATATTCCTGTCGCCGAGACTCAGGCCAAGCTTCATGAAGATGCGCTCAAGCAGTTTGAAACGGGCAAAAAGCATGTGTCGCGTCCAGAGCAGCGTTTGTCTGCCCCAATTAGCGCAACCGAAACTTATACCGTGGATGAAGAAGGTCCTGCCAAGACTCATCATGTCATTGCGTGGCTGCTACCGACTATTACTGATCCCAAGCAGCGTTTGGCACTGCGGTTATTAGAGGGCGTGTTGATTGAGCATGCTGGATCGCCCATGCGGGCTTATCTTGACAGTCATGAGTTAGGAGAGGGTCCTAGTCCTTTGTTGGGGCTAGATGACAGTCATTTTGAGATGGTGTTTTATACGGGGCTTCGCGGATCAGAGCCTGAGCATGCCGAAGCGATTGAGCAAGGCATATTAGACTTGTTAACTCAGATTGCTAATAGTGAGATTGAAGATGAGACCATTGAGACCATCTTGCACCAGATAGAGATCGATCAGCGCCATATCGGCGGTGATAGCATCCCTTATGGCCTGAATCTCATGTTAGAGGGCTTTAGTACCGCGGTCCATGATGGTAACCCTATCGATATCTGGGAAGTCGATGAGCATTTAGCTTGGCTGCGTGAGCAGGTCAAAGACCCAACTTGGCTGCCTAGTCTTATCCAGACCCACTTAATCGATAATCCGCATCGCGTCCGCGTGAGCCTACTGCCCGATGCCCAAAAAGCGGCTAAGATTGCGGCGGCTGAGCAGGCTCGCTTAGATGCTATTGGCGCAGCGCTGAGCCGCGAGGACAAAGAGCAACTACGCCAGCAGGCTTTGGAGTTAGCTGCGCGTCAAAGTGCTGAGGACGACCTAAGCTTGCTGCCTAAAGTCGGTCTTGAGGATATCCCTGATTCAGTCAGCTTCATCCATGGCGAGTCAAAACCTATCGTATTAGAAGGCCAAGAGGCGACTTTGTTTGAATATGAGGCAGGCACCAATGGCCTTTACTACTATCAAGTGATTATCCCGCTTGAGAGTCAAGTATTGGGCCAAGCGGGCGCCTCTGCTGAAGATGTCATCAATCATCCTTTATTGCCATTATATCTAGGGCTACTCTCAGAGCTTGGCACTCATGAGATGGATGCTCGGCAGATGCAAGCGCTTCAAGCCGCTCATTCATCAGGGGTAACAGCGCGGGTGAGTCAGCGCACCAGCATCCATGATAAAGATGAAATCGCCAGCTACTTTGTGGTGGCGACGCGGGCACTGAACCGCAAAGCTGAGGCCATCGATTTGGTCAAAATGGTGATGACCCATAGCGTCTTTACCGAACAAGCTCGCATCAAAGAGCTGCTGCAACAAAAGCAAGCCGGTTGGCAGTCAAGACTGGCAGGAGCAGGGCATGCCT
>JAUNVX010000335.1 GCA_030540615.1 Psychrobacter sp.
GCCTAAGCAGTGGCAAATCAAATTGTTCGATCGTAAAAATAGCGAACAGACCATTTATAACTCCAAAGCGGTCGGTGAGCCGCCATTTATGTTGGCTGCTAGCGTTTGGTGCGCGATTAATAACGCCATTGCCAGCTTAAAAGACTATCAGCAAAACCCAGAGCTGACAATGCCTGCCACCCCCGAAGCTATCTTAAAGGCAGTGATGCAACTGCAAGGTGAGCCTTGGGAGATTGACCCAGCAGCTGATAAGAGCGCCCCTTTAGAGACAGATTCAGACTTAAAGACAATGCCTGAGCAGGTCCGTCACGCTGAAGATATCAATCCGCCAAAAGTAGTGGGCAAGCTTATCGATGAAGACGCTGACACCATAGAGCATCCCAATGTCGCTGGCGCGCGCGGTCCTGCTCACAGTGAGTAGAGTGATGGTAGATCAGTTACCTAAGCGTTGGTATGAGGGGTTGGCAGATTGTCAGCAGCAAGGCTGCGCCCATGTTTTAGCCACGATTATCGCTGTGAATGGCTCTGCCCCAAGAGAGCTACAAGCCAAAATGGTCATTACTACTGATACTTGCTGCGATACTTTAGGTGGCGGCGGGCTTGAGCATGATGTGATCATGACGGCAAGGCAGCTATTGGCGGGTAATAAAGTGGCTGGTGGCAAGATAGCCGGTAACAAGGTAGCGGGTAATGAGGTAGTAGGTAATAAGGCAGGAACTAATAAGGCGGCCATTGATGCCGTGACTATTGATGCCGTTGCGAGCACTCAACAGGTGCGCCGTGATTCGATATTGACTAAGCATTACCCATTGGGCGCAAAGCTCGGGCAGTGCTGCGGTGGTAGCGTTACCGTCATGTTTGAATGCTTTTACTTAACGCCGCCATTGTCGCTGTTGGTGTTTGGCGCAGGCCATGTGGCGCAGGCATTAATGACGATACTTAGCGAGCTGCCTTGCCAAGTGGACTGGGTGGATAATCGAGAGGAGATGTTTGGGCACTATTTAATGGATCATAAAAACGAGACCTTAACAGATGAGCAAGCGGATGCTTTAATAGCTGGCTCATTACCGGCGCATATTAGGCCTCATCTCACCGATGAGCCTATCGACTTTATCGAGTCACATGGCTCAAACCGTTACATTCTGGTGATGACTCATGATCACAGTCTGGATTTTGACTTGGTTCGAGCGGCGCTAAGGATGAGTCAGCTATCGACCGATGGCAAGAAGGCAGCTTATATCGGCTGTATCGGCTCGGCCACCAAAGCCAAACGCTTTAAGGATCGACTGATTCAGCGAGGGTTTGATGAGGTAACAGTGGCGCAATTGACCATGCCTATTGGCCTTAAGATTGGTGGTAAAGAGCCGATGGCAGTTGCTGTCTCTATCGCCGCTCAGGTGTTGCAGCATTATCATCAAGGACTAGCTATCAAGGTTTGAGAGAACAAGTTTAATTAACCAAATCCTTAAGTCCAATCAGCCAAATGAGACCCACGAATGACCGTGCATATTTACCAAGCTCAGCTGCTTCATTATATTACGGAA
>JAUNVX010000099.1:0-7613 GCA_030540615.1 Psychrobacter sp.
GTTAAAGTTTGAGATGTGGAGATAAGTTAAGCGTATGAGAAGCGTTATGATATCAGAAGCAAGGGTTAAGCTTGCAAACTCTGCTATAAGCATTGGCATAATGGCTGTCATATGTCATTCAGTCTATGCTAATGAGCCAGAAATTACAGTAATAGCTCACGCAAATGAGCAAGTTATCAGTCAAGACAATCCTTCTACAGGCGTTGCAACGAGAAAGGGAGATAGACGAAATCAAGCAACCGATGAAGCGCAGCAAACTAATGAATCATTAAATCAGCCAGCAGGTGTCATGCCAACCAAGCAGGTTAAAAGCACATCGATAATTGAAAAGGCCAAAATAGCCGATAGTGATAAGAGTGTTGCAAAAGTTGTCAAACCGAAATATGACATTGAAAAATTACAAGCGAATCCTGTGTTATTTGACCAGTCATTAAACCAAGCCATTAACGCTAAAGACTGGGAAAGCGTCGTTCAGCTATTACCTTATTATAAAGCCCTTGCCTCTAGTGATTTAACCCTCATTAAATTTGCAGAAGCTTCTATTGAGCAAAGCCAGAATAAATTTAAGCCTATCATTACTCTTTATCAAACCAAGCTTGAAACCACACCTGAGGATTATAGCACTCGGCTCAATTTAGCGACGGCGTTACAAGCAGATAAACAATTTAGGGAAGCCAAGACACAATTATTACTCCTACAAGCTACTGACGTACCTAAATCTATTAGAGATCGAGCTAATCGAGCATTGGCTAGTATCGATAAGATAGAGACTTGGCGCTTTAATATCACGGCTAATTTATTCAATGATGCTAACGTGAATAATGCACCGCCCAAGTACATTCAAGACCGCTTTGGCACGGTGATTGAGCAGGAAGCAGGAAGTGATGTGTCGTTATCTGCAAGTGCCAATAAACGCTTTAATTTGCCCAAGCACTATTATGCTACGGTTGGCAGCAATGTGTTTTTGGATGGGTTTTGGAATAACGATGATAAGGTGAATTATCTGATAACTGGCTCAGCAGGTCTAGGCTATAACGATGCCAAAAATGACTGGTCATTAACGCCTTCAATCACAAAAAGAATTTATGATGATAGCGCTTATAGTCAGCGACTAGCGGTAAACTTACGTGGGTCTAGATGGCTGAATAAAAAGCTTAGACTAAACGCTGCGACGACTTTCTCTCAGGAAAATTTTGATAAAGATATTGATGATAGACGACAAACTCAGACTAGCTACGTTGGTCTTAGTGGGTCTTATGTCAAGGATGCAAAAGAGTCGTTTGGTTTGAGCATAGGGCACCAAGACAATAAGTTGCCTAACTTACCTAGCAATGACTATGAGCAAGATTCACTTGCCGTCAGCTGGAACATACAGTGGGCCAATAACTTATCGACTGGTCTAAGTGCCTCTTATACCCTTAAAGATTATGCCGACCCTGCGCTAAGATATACCAATGAGGCCGCCCTGAAGCGCTATTATGATAGGGTGGGAGGCGACTATGGCAGCATTAGGCAAGACCAAACCGGGGCTTTAGGACTACAAGTTTGGAAGCGCGACTTTACCCTCTATGGCGTGACGCCAAGACTTAACTTAAAATATAGCAAGATAGCCAGTAACTTTGATTATTATGATGACCGTAATGACAAATCTGCGACTATTGTGCTCTCAAAGAGCTTTTAAAGGCTTAAGAGAGAGCTAGTGCTTTGCTTAGTTTTAACTATAAATCTCTTCTAACCTTAAACATGCCACCAATCGGCCATCCCACTCACGTAGTTTTGGCTCAATTTCACTACACTGCGAGGTAGCATAAGGACAACGCTTGTGCAAAGCGCAGCCGGAGGGCAAGTTCAAAGGACTAGGTAAGTCACCTTGCAAAGTCAGTACTTTTTTATGGCCAGTGACCGTAGGCGCAGCAGAGAGTAGAGCTATGGTATATGGGTGTTTGGGCGACTCATAAATCGCCTCTTTTGGGCCATGTTCAACCGCTTGGCCTAAATACATCACCATCACATCATCAGCGACATGACGGACGACCGATAGGTTATGTGAGATGAACACATAGGCCGTCTGATACTCATCTTGTAAGTCCATGAATAAATTGAGCACTTGCGCTTGAATTGAGACATCCAGTGCTGAGGTGGGCTCATCGGCGACCACAATTTTAGGATTGAGCATCATGGCACGGGCGAGCGCAATACGCTGACGCTGACCTCCCGAAAACATATGGGGATAGCGGCCAATGTGTTCAGGGCGTAAGCCGACGTTTTGCATCATGGCCACCACTTTATCGCGCTTTTCGCTTTTGCTTAATTGGGTATGGATGTCGAGTGGTTCAGTGAGCTGATAACCGATAGTATGGCGTGGGTTGAGACTACCATAAGGATTTTGGAACACCATTTGAATCTCAGTGCGCAGCGTCTTAAGCTCACGTCTGCTATATTTGGCAGTGGCCTCATTGTTAATCAAAAGCTCACCCAGCGTTGGCTGTTCTATCAAGGTTAACTGCCGCGCTAACGTAGATTTCCCGCACCCCGATTCACCCACTACTGCCAGAGTCTTACCAGCCTCAAGCGAAAATGAGATACCGTTTAACGCTTTCACTAGCGCTTTACCTTTGCCTATGCCTCTAGATACTGGGTAGTGTTTATGCAGGTTATCCGCTTTTAGCACCACATTATGAGCAGGCTCAGCATGAGTAGTACTATGGTCAAAAGCAATAACGTCGTCAGTGACTACCTGATGGCTAGTTGAGCGTATTGAGGTTTCCTCGCGATTAGGGGTCGTGATGGTGCTCATACTTGGGTCTCCAGTGGCGCAGTCGCTGCTGATGCCATCGTCGTCTGATCGGGCAAGTCAGTTTGAATACAACGAACATTGCCATTTTGGGTCGGTAAGATAGGCGGCGGCACATCACACGCTGGTGCTTTATAGGGGCACCGTGGTGATAATAAGCAGCCACTCGGACGATCATATTGACTAGGTACCACCCCCGGCAGGCTATTGAGCCGTTTTTGGCCGATAGCCAGTTCAGGGATAGCTTGTAGTAGCGCTTCAGTATAAGGGTGGGCAGGTTGGACGAATACTTCAGGCACAGTATTGGTTTCAACCACTTGACCAGCATACATGACTACTAGGTCGCGTGAGTTTTGGGCGACCAAACCAAGATCATGGGTAATGAGCACCATGGCCATCTGCTTTTCACGTTGCAGCCGAGCCAATAAATCCATAATTTGTGCTTGTACCGTGACATCAAGGGCTGTGGTAGGCTCATCAGCGATTAACAGTTTGGGCTCACAAGCTAAAGCCATTGCAATCATCACCCGCTGGCTCATACCGCCTGAGAGCTGATGGGGATAGACCTTCATGCGGCTTTTGGCATCGGGCATCTCAACCAGCTCTAGCAGCTCTAAGATACGGTGACGAACGGCAGCGCCTTTCATGCCCAAATGGGTCTTTAACACTTCAGCCAGCTGCATCTCGACGGTAAAGCTTGGATTAAGACAAGACATCGCATTTTGAAATATCATAGCGATATCTTTGCCGATGATTTTGCGTTTATCCCGAGGTCTCATGGTCAATAAGTCTTGGCCATCAAACACCATTCGCTCAGCACCAACAGTAGCAGATGACGGCAAAAGTCCCATCAAGGCCATCATGGTGACTGACTTGCCTGAGCCGGACTCTCCAACCACAGCCAGTACTTCTCCTTGATTGAGCTTTAATGAAACATCATCAACCGCTCGAAAAGCGCGCAGACCTTCGCCAAAGGTCACTGAAAGATGCTCAATCTCTAATAGGGCTGAGGGATAGGTGGTTTGCCTAAAGATTTGGGAGTCAGTAAGAGAGGTAGTACTCATTAGGACACCTGCTTAAGTTTAGGGTCTAGGGCATCACGCAGACCATCACCGGTTAGGTTGATTGACAAGGCAGCCAAAAATATCGCTAGTCCTGGCCAAATCGCCAACCAAACATTGCTTTGAATGTATTGCCGAGCTGTGCCAAGCATCGCGCCCCATTCTGCATCGGGCGGCTGAACGCCAAAGCCCAAAAAGCCAATCGCACCAGCTTCTAATATGGCAGAGGAGAAAATCATAGTAGCTTGAACGATGAGCGGGGCCATACAATTGGGCAAGATGGTAATGAACAATAGCCTAAGCACCCCAGCCCCCATCACTTTTGAGGCAATAAAATACTCTCGTTGCAGCTCCACCATCGCTGTCGCTCGTGTTAATCGAATAAAGGGCGGCGTACAGACGAGAGCAATGGTGATAATAGTATTGGTCATGTTAGGGCCTAGAATAGCCGCGATAATAATGGCCAATAATAAGCTGGGATAAGACATCAAGATGTCATTGACTAACATGACGCCTTTGCCCCAGATTTTGGGCCAAAATGCGGCGCTTAGACCTAAAGACACTCCCACTAACATGGCCAATGAAGTAGCGCTTAAACCTATGAACAGCGAATAGCGTGCGCCAAACATTACTCGTGATAACGTATCACGGCCAGCATCGTCTGTTCCCAAAAAGAACATCGAATCGCCGCCACTTAAAAAGGAAGGGGGCAATTGCTCTTTACCCGTGAACAGCTCATAAGGGTCATGCGGCGCTATATGAGGCGCTAATAACGCCATAATCACCATCAAAGTTAAGATAATCACCCCTAATACCGCGCCTTTATTTCGGCAAAAGGTCATCAAAAACAGCTGCCAAGATGACAAAGGTTTGGGCGCACTAGTGGCAGCGTTAGGAGAGAGAGTAGAGGACTTCATGAAGTATTCCTGTCGCTATTAAGGGGATTAGGACGAATGACGAATTCTAGGATTAATAAGCCCATATAAGATATCAATGAATAGACTGACTAAAATAAGCGCCGTGGCCACCAGTAAAATCCCGTTTTGTACGATAGGGTAGTCGCGAGTAAAGAAGCCATCGAGCAGCCAGTTGCCCACGCCCGGCCAGCTAAAGATGGTCTCAGTGATAATAGCCCCAGCCAATAGGGTCGCCATCTGTAGTCCTACCACAGTGACGACAGTAATAAGCGCATTACGCATGACATGGATTAAGATGACGCGTTTGGGCGATAGACCCTTAGCACGAGCAGTGCGAACATAGTCTTCGTCCAGTACCTCAAGCATGGCCGAGCGGGTCATCCGAGCAATCATGGCTAGAGGAATGGTCGATAGGGCGATAGAGGGTAGGATAAAGTGTTTGACCACATTCCAAAAAGCGCCTGGCTCACCTGATGATAAAGAGCCCAATAGCCAAGAGCCATATAAAGGCTTCACATCTAAAAACTGCGCGACAGATATCACCCCAGAGACGGGAAGCAGTCCCAAATAGTGAGCAAAGATACCCGTTAAAATAGGCCCTAACAGATAGATGGGCATAGAGTAGCCCGCTAACGCCCCAGACATTAAGGTATAGTCAAGCCAAGTACCACGGCGCAGTGCAGCGAGGATACCTAAGCTAATGCCGATAATGCTAGCGATAGTGATAGCGCAGAGCGCCAGCTCTACTGTAGGAACGAAATGAGCAAAGAAGTCTTGTAGGATAGGAGTTCGAGTTCGAAAAGACTCGCCAAAATCACCTCGTAAAATGCCCGTCAAATACTCCCAATACTGAATAGGCAATGGTTGGTCTAGGCCAAGCCGAGCTAGAGCTTGAGCATGCATTTCGGGGTCCACCATACGCTCACCCATCATAATCTCTACCGCATCACCAGGCACTAGCCTAATGAGAGTGAAGGTGGACAGGGTTAAGCCGATATAGACAGGGATGAGGATTAAAATTCGGCGTAAGATATACAGTAGCATGAGGTGGCTCGATTTTTATTAGCGATAAGGGGCGACTTAATTGAAGCTGCTTAGTAATAAATAAACGAATAGTGATAACCGACTGGGTCGATGAAAAGCTATTGGCCAAACGATAAAGGATATAGATTGGCTTGCGGCTTAGACAGCTGTCGTGGTTTAGACAAATGCGGCTAGAACAGAGACTCTGGTCTAGCCGTATCCGCTAGTGATTAAAACTATCATTGCTAAGATAAAGTTGGATTATTCAATATCCACACCATCAAAGCGAATGGAGCCTAAAGGACTGATTTTATAATCTTTGACATTAGGCGTGGTCAATACAGTGACGACTGAGTTGGCGACGGTGGTCCAAGGTAGTTGCTCTTTAAAGATAACCTGAGCTTGTTTATAGTTGGCTATACGCTCTTCGTGGTTGGTGTTAATACGAGCATCCATCACCAATTTATCAAATTCAGGATTACACCAACGGGCGTAGTTATTGCCACCAACGGCATCGCAAGATAGCAGTACACCTAGCCAGTTATCAGGGTCACCATTGTCTCCGGTCCAACCTGCCAAGATAGCTTCATGCTCACCTTTGGTGGCGCGTTTGAGATACTCGCCCCACTCGTAGGTCACTAAGTTGGCTTTGACACCAATTTTGGACCAGTCAGATTGAATCATCTCAGCCATCAGCTTAGCATTAGGATTATAAGGGCGCTGAACTGGCATATACCATAAATCAAGCTCTAAGTTATTCACCCCTGCTTCTTTAAGTAATGCTTTTGCCTTTTCTACATCATAAGGGGCATCTTTGATTTGGTCGTTATAGCTCCACTGGGTTGGGGGCATGGGATTGGCGGCTTTAATGCCCGCACCTTGATACACAGCATCAATAATCGCGTCTTTATTAATCGCCATATCAAGGGCTTGACGAACTTTGAGGTCTTTGAGCCCAGACTTTTGCGTGTTATAGCCTAAATAACCGACGTTGAATCCAGCCTCTTCAAGTACTTTGGCTTTGCCAGATTTTTTGGCGGAGTCTACTTCTGAAGGATTGGCATAGGCTGAGACGTTACACTCACCAGCTTGTACTTTTTGAGCCCGCACAGCAGAGTCTTTGGTGATGACAAATACTAAATTATCGATATGGACATCGTCTTTATTCCAGTAATCTGGGTTTTTGGTATAGCGAATTTGTGAGTCTTTTTGATAAGAGGTAAAAACAAAAGGTCCTGTACCGACAGGCTTGGTATTGAGGTCAGCGGCCTTACCAGCCTCTTGAAGCTGCTTGGCATACTCGGCTGAATTGATATAAGCAAAAGGCATGGCCAGATTTTGTAAAAATGGCGCATTGGTTTCGCTTAAAGTGACCTTCACCGTGTAATCATCAATTTTTTCGATTTTTGAGATAATATCAGGTAGGCCCATATCGACTGAATAAGGGAACTCAGCAGGATAAGCTTTATTAAAATCAAATTTTGGGTCGGTCAGGCGGGTTAAGGTAAAGATGACATCATCAGCATTAAAATCACGAGTGGGCGTGAAATAGTCGGTCTTGCCGAATTTAACGCCTTTACGCAAATGCAGGGTATAAGTCTTGCCATCCTCACTGATGTCCCACTTTTCAGCCAATGCTGGCTGAATCTCAGTCTCGCCGCGTTTGAACTCCACGATACCGTTATAGATAGGATAGGAGCTGGCATCAAAGTCCGTACCCGCCGTGTATTGGGCAGGGTCAAAACCTGCTGGGCTGCCCTCAGAGCAATAGATGAGCGTTTTGGCTGCTTTGGCATCACTGCCTGCGTCTGCAGTCTT
>JAUNVX010000099.1:7713-10574 GCA_030540615.1 Psychrobacter sp.
TATCTAAAAAATAGCGTTTAATTCCCTTTAAAATTTTTACTTATTCTTATTGCTAAAAATTGCTCTGACTCCTGTCGATATAAGCAAAATTTAAGCACGAAAAATAAGAATAAATAAAATAATGACTTGAATATACTATGTAATTATAGGGTAACGCAAGGTTTCTAGAAAGTATTTTGAGATTAATAGAATCGTTATAGTGACAATAGTTATCACTTGGTTAAACGCTTGGCGAGTAAAATAAAGGTGTTTTCAGTCATTTAAGCATTTTAATTTTATCTAAAGAACGGGCCTTTATTAACCGAATCTCAAGTTCAATGAATTTTAAATGGCTATACTTACGCCAATATTTATCCTCAAAGCCTAGCGGATGGAGCATAGCTCAGAGCGTACAATGAATCGCTTGCCTTCAGGGATTTCTAAGGAAAAGCTAGCACCACGGCCATTAACCACATCAATGGTCAAATCAGTATGTTGCCAAAGCTGATGCTGAGCGCGGCCGATATAAAACGGACAGTCGGCAATCTCACCGATGAGTACGTCTTGGGCGCCAGTTTTGAATTCGCCTAACGGGTAGCACATAGGCGAGCTGCCATCACAGCAGCCGCCAGATAGATGAAACATCAGCTCACCATGTTTTACTCTTAATAGCTCAATGAGCTCAATAGCCGCTGGGGTTGCTTCTACTTTCATCGCGTACTCCTTTTAATGCTTATCTTTAAACAAATCTAACTTAAGCGGCCATCCTTTAAACGAATGTGCTTTGATTGTCATGACACTTAGTAAAAAATGCAATCCATCGGACGACAGATTGCATTGATTTATCCGTTTAATGACAAACTAGCAACCCAAACCAGAAGAGATTAGAAAAATCCCATCGCTTTAGGGCTATAGGACACCAGCATATTTTTGGTTTGCTGATAGTGGTCAAGCATCATCAGATGATTCTCACGACCAATACCAGATTGCTTATAGCCACCAAAGGCTGCATGAGAAGGGTAGAGGTGATAACAGTTGGTCCAGACACGGCCCGCTTGAATACCACGGCCGAAGCGGTAGGCCTTATGGACGTTACGAGTCCAGATGCCAGCGCCAAGACCATATAAAGTATCATTGGCAAGGCGCATCGCCTCATCATCATCCTTAAAGGTGGTCACAGACAGCACAGGTCCAAAGATTTCTTCTTGGAAGATTCGCATGTCATTGGTGCCTTTAAAGATAGTGGGCTTGACATAATAGCCATCAGCCATCTCACCCTCGCGCTTGTCCTGCTCGCCACCAACCAAGACTTCTGCCCCTTCTTTTTTGCCGATATCTAGATAGGAGAGGATTTTCTCCAATTGGTCTGAGCTGGCTTGAGCGCCCACCATAGTATCCGTATCGAGTGGGTTGCCAAGTTTGATAGCTTTGACCCTTTCAATACAGCGCTCGATAAATTTATCGTAAATACTCTCATGAATCAGTGCCCGCGATGGACAAGTGCAGACCTCGCCTTGGTTGAGCGCAAACATCACAAGGCCCTCAATCGCTTTGTCTAAAAAGTCATCATCTTCATCCATAATGTCTGCAAAGAAAATATTAGGGCTTTTGCCGCCCAGCTCCAAGGTGACCGGAATGATGTTTTCACTGGCGTATTGCATGATGAGTCGGCCAGTGGTGGTCTCACCCGTAAAGGCGATTTTGTTGATGCGAGGATTGGACGCTAAAGGTTTACCAGCCTCCACCCCAAACCCATTAACGATATTGAGAACGCCTTTAGGAAGGATATCAGCGATGCCAATGGTCTCTAGCATGAACAGTAGCGAGGCTGGGGTCTGCTCAGCAGGCTTCATGACGATACAGTTGCCCGCCGCTAGCGCGGGAGCAATCTTCCAAATAGCCATAAGAATAGGAAAGTTCCAAGGGATAATCTGACCGACCACCCCTAATGGCTCATGAAAGTGATAAGCGACAGTGTCATCATCGATTTGGCTAAGACGACCTTCTTGGGCGCGGATAGCCCCAGCAAAATAGCGTAATTGGTCAATGGCTAAGGGAATATCAGCCATTAAGGTCTCGCGGACGGGTTTGCCGTTTTCATAGGTCTCAGCGATGGCGATGGTCTCGAGATTGGCTTCCATCTTATCGGCCATTTTGAGCAGCAGGTTGGCCCGTTCGGCGACACTGGTTTTGCCCCAAGCCTCTTTGGCTGCATGAGCTGCATCTAACGCTTTTTCAATATCGGCAGCTTTTGAACGAGCCACTTGACAGATAACTCTACCATTAATAGGACTGGTGTTTTCAAAGTATTCGCCATCAACTGGCGCCGCCCACTCTCCATTAATAAAGTTGTCGTACTTCTCGCGGAATTTGACCGGGCTATTGGCGGTATTGGGATAATCGTATTTCATGTAACGCTCCTTGTTGTTTGGCTTGTTATATGCCTTGTTGATTGGCCTTATAGTACGGCCTTGTTTTGTAATCCTTTTGATTAGCCTTGTTATGCAAATTTTGATGAGGGGAATGACAGTTAAGTTAGGGCAGGTTGATAACTAATATTGGCGTGGCTTTTTTAGAATGGTTTTCATTTTTCATTAACACGACTTTCATTAACATAATTTTGCTGCTTATCTATCGTACTGCTATTATAACGATACTTATAGTTCCATTTTACTATTGAATGACAGAAATAGATAAAATAAAGTTATGCTATGAAGAGTAGGGAGTTTGGGTTGATTGTTTGACTCAGGCTCTTGTTTTATTTTTCAATAATTTTGAATTTAATGCTGCAATATTAAGGAGATAGCTAATAATAAAAAAGCAGATAGATAACATGAGTATTTAGTGGAATTTAATCGGTTGTTAAAACAATTAAAATAAAT
>JAUNVX010000336.1 GCA_030540615.1 Psychrobacter sp.
TTTTTTATGGGCTGTATTTATAAGCCTTAGTGTTTATAAACCTTATATTTATCAATCTTAACATCGCACTAGCCTAGAACTTTAAGCGCTAGGCTGCCTCATATAATGATTTAACCACTAACCCCATTTAAAAGGACACTATCATGACAGAATCTACCATTTGGCAAGGTAAACCCTCACATATTCTTAATTTAAAGCTGTATATCTTCTGCCTACTATTCAGTTGGCTGGTAATACCGCTACTCATCATGCTTTGGCAGATGATAAAGCTAAAAAGCACCACTTATGAGCTGACCGATCAGCGCCTAAAGATAAAAACAGGCGTTTTTAGTCAGCAATTTGATGAGCTTGAGCTGTACCGAATCAAAGACTACCGCTATGAGAGGCCCTTTTTATTACGCTTATTAGGCCGAGGCAATCTGATATTGGTGACCTCTGATAGCACTGACAACGTTATTACTTTGCAAGCCATTAGCGAAGGCGAGCAACTAAGACAAAAAATCAGAGACTTGGTCGAGCAGCGCCGTCTAAGCCGAGGCGTTCGGGAGATGGACTTTATTAGTGGATAAATCAGTATTCAATATAGACAACTATCAAATCACCAGCCCCGAGTCCCAAACACAGAACTCACCAAATTTGCCGCGTTTACTTTCTCCGCCCGCAGCCTTGCCAGCCTCAGTTAATACTAGCTCACTATCTTTATCTTCTAGGTAGCCTATTGCTAGCAATTTATCATTTAACTCTGTGGTTTTAAGCCCCAGACTTTTGGCCAGTTTGGCTGTGGTGAGTTTCGCATAGTTAGCGGGAGCCGCTGCTTCGTTCGGTTTAGGCGTGGCACTATCTTTATCAGTAGCGCTATCAGCATTAGAAGCTGACGTTTCAAGTAAGTTAGCCTTATTTTCTTTATCGTTATTAGCATTTTGATAATTCGCCGTCGAATTTATGGCGGCGACTTTGCCCGTTGAATCCACTTTCTCCAAAGACATACGCACTTCATCACTGATGCGAATGATGCGCTGCGCCTCTTCATAAGTATCGGCATATAGCTTGGCATCTTCATCTCGATAAATCAGGACGCCCATCTCGTTGTTATTGACTTGACTGAACTCGTATAAATTCAAACTGGTGATAATGCATTGGTTTTCGTTCAGGTAGCATTTGGCATGTAAGTTTTTGCAAAAGCTAGTACGAATAAAGGTAAGATTTTTGAGCCAATTGATTTCTTCAGGGTGCAAGTCGTTTTTGCCATAGACAATACGAATGTCAATTTTGAGACGATTTCGGTCTTCTAACAGCTCCTTAATTCGTTCATTTAACTTTAGGTAAGGACTGATAATAATCAGCCTGTCTGAAGCGTTTTTAATTAATTCCTCTAAATGATAGGTCGTGCCACTGGTGTTCAAAAACTTTGCCATGATATCTTCCCTGATTATCTTTCAACTTATTATCGTTCAATCATTATCCTTAGGGTGTGTCCTCAATTAGCTCATGAGGCTTAAAATGAGATAGATTTTTGTCAATCAAAG
>JAUNVX010000337.1 GCA_030540615.1 Psychrobacter sp.
TTAATAACACGCTTGCAACTACGCCACTCGCTGAAGATGAATTGATGGCTGCCATTGATATTGGTTCAAACAGTTTTCATTTGGCTATTGCCCGGCTTGATCATGGCGAGGTTCGCAAGGTGGTTTCTTTGTCTGAAAAGGTGCAATTAGCCGCAGGATTGGATGAAAATAATATTTTAGGAGCGGCAGCTGAGCGGCGCGGACTGGACTGTCTGAGCCGTTTTGTTGCCCGTCTTGATTCGGTGTCCCATGATCGAATTCGGATTGTCGCAACCAATGCGTTACGTCAAGCCAAAAACGCTAATGACTTTATCAGCAGGGCTAATAAGATACTGCCAAAGCCCATTGAAGTTATCGCTGGACGAGAAGAAGCTCGTTTGATTTATCTGGGCGTATCGCACACCAATGCCAGTAGTGATAAGCGATTGGTCATCGATATTGGTGGCGGCTCAACTGAATTTATTATCGGACAAGGTTTTGACCCGTTATTGACGGAAAGCTTACAGATGGGCTGTGTTGCTTTTACTCAACTGTTTTTCGCCGATGGTCAAATTACCGAAAAAGCCTTTAATAATGCTATGACTGCGGCTCAAAAAAAGATACTTGCGATTAATGGTCCATATCAAAAAATGGGCTGGAGCAGCGTCATTGGCTCAAGCGGCACCATTAAGGCCGTACGAAATGCACTGGTGGCAGAAGGCTGGGCTGACGATCAAGAGCGTATCACCTATGATGGCGTTATAAAGTTACAACAGTTACTCATTCAAATCGGTAATGTTGAAGATATCGAATTAGAAGGGGTGAAAGAGCATCGCAAAGCCGTTTTTCCCGCTGGGGTTGCCGTGCTGCTGGCAGCGATGAAAGGGCTTGGAATTGAAACCCTTGCTTATTCAGATGGAGCGCTGCGCGAGGGCGTGATGTATGACATGCTCGGGCGTTTTGCCAGCGAAGATGTTCGTGACCGCAGTGTTTTGGCATTGATTAAACGCTATTCAGTCGATAAAAAACAAGCTCGTCAAGTGGTCAGAACCAGCCGTCATTTATTCAAACAGGTTCAACAGGCGCTACAGCTAACCAATGATGATGGTGACTTGCTACGACGCGCTGCATTTTTGCATGAGATTGGATTGGCCATCAGTCATAGTAATTATCATCGGCACAGTGCCTATTTGCTAGAAAACTCAGACATTCCAGGATTTTCACAAGTCGATCAAAAACGAATGGCACAATTGATGCTAAGTCATAGACGCAAATTAAAAGGCGACATGATTGAGCAAACGCTTATTACGGGTGGTGAGCAACTGGTTTATTTGTGTTTGCTGCTTAGACTTGCGGTATTGGCTCATCATAGCCGTAGTGAACATGATTTGCCGCAAATGCAGCTGATGGTAACCGATACCAACTGCTGGCAACTTACCGTGAGCACTGATAAAGAGCATTACGCATTTTTATATTCCGATCTTTATACTGACATTGATCAATTTGCGAAATGGGGTATCAAGCTGAGCGTTATTGAGGC
>JAUNVX010000100.1 GCA_030540615.1 Psychrobacter sp.
CTCTAGCTCAAGTCCGTAACGAAGCGGATGGCCGAATCCATGCTATCCAAAAAGCCTTAAAAGATGCGGCAGATAAAGTCACTGATGATGAGAAAAAGACTGTTGAAACTGCTATCTCTGATTTAGAAATGGCAGCTAAACAAGATGACCATGACGATATTAAAGCAAAACTTGAAGCTCTAGATAACTCATTCTTACCTATCAGTCAAAAGATTTATGCTGACGCAGGCGCAGCATCAGGTGCCGAAGGGGTTGACCCAAGCCAGTTCCAACCAGGCAGTGAAAAAGCCTCTACAGACAGCGCTGATGATGACGTGGTGGATGCAGAGTTCACTGAAGTTAAAGACGACGATAAATAATTAATGTTTAAACTCAGCGCTTAACTTCTAGTCTATTTCTTAATTGCTAGTCTAGTAGCGCATTAAAAAGACCGTCTCTTTATAGAGGCGGTTTTTTTGTGATTATATGACTCTAAGATTGAGTAGCTGTCATGATATTGATTTAACGATTAAATTGTTATCATTGGCTCTAGGCATTAGTCGATTTATAAACAGTTTAATAGCTCCATTTTGAGCTTAGCTAACTTTCAAAGTCGAGCGTTAAGTTAACAAATAGTTGCATAAATTAGCAATTGTAACGCCATTGAATAAGTTTTTTTGCAAAAGTTAACGTCATAGCTATCAAACACTCACATATACGCTGAAATATCTTGTTACTATAGCCTCAACAACTCGGCAATCAGCTTATTTAAGGTAACTGGTTGTCTTATTTACTTGAGGAGAGACTGATGAATACATTACAAAAAACATTGATTGCTTTAGCCACTGGTTCTTTAATGAGCGTTAGCGCCCAAGCGGCTATTTCATATGGTAGCGGCGCTACAGCTCAGCCTTATTTAGGGGCTAAAATTGGTCAGTATAAAGTTGACGCTTCTGATACTGATGACGCTATGTCTTATGGTGTTTACGGCGGTGTTAAATTCACTCCTAACTTCGGTTTAGAAGCTGAATACTTGACTACTAATGATGCTGATATTGGTGATTCTAAAGTAAATAACCAACTTATCACTTCTCAGTATTCTGGTGATACTTATGGCCTATATGGTACATATGACTATGCATTTCCAAATACTGGCGGTTTATATGCCAAAGGTCGTTTAGGCTTTGCTAAAAATGAAATTAATACTGAAGTAACTAATACCGTAACCAAACGAACTGCTTCACCATCTTTCTCTGATACTGGTATTGCTGGTGGTCTAGGTTTAGGCTATAACATCACGCCAATGGCCTCAGTAGAAGCTATGTACAACATGTACCCTACGGTTACTGTTGGTGATAAAGACTTTGACGTTACTGGCATCACTTTAGGCGCTCACGTTAAGTTTTAATATTTAAATATTAGATTAAGTTATTCTAATTGTTAAAACGACTGCTTCGGCGGTCGTTTTTTTATGGGAGTTTATTTTTATTTTATTGAATATTTTTATCGTCTTATTTTTTAATAAATAGTCTTGATATAAGACTCCTTGCTCCATATAACCCGAGAATCATTAAATGATATCCAATTATTATGGTGTTTCTTTAAAGTTACCCAATCGGGCCTTTGTGACGATTTAGGTCATCTCAATCATAAATCCTTGCAAAAGTTAACGCCTAAGCTATCAAAGTCCGACAGATGAGTTGAAATATTTTGTTACTATAGTCTCATCGTGATAGGCAATAAGATTATCGTCTTTAACTCACCTTACCGAGGTTAATCCTCAGTTTATTGCCTACATCATTACCCAAGGAGATAACGATGAATACTCTACAAAAAACCCTTATTGCTCTAGCAACTGGTTCATTGTTAAGCGTTAGCGCTCAAGCCGCTGTCAACTACACTGGCCAACCTTACATTGGTGTCAAAGCGGGTCAAATTGATATCAACAATGACGATTTAAAAGACGTTGATAAAGCGACCGCTTATGGCGTTTATGGTGGCTATAACTTCGATCCTAATATCGGTGTTGAACTAGACTATGTTGGTTCAGAAGATGTCGACTATAAAGGCGGCACGGTCAATACCAAAACTTATGGCGCTTATGGTACTTACCGCTACTACTTCCCTAACACCGGCGGCCTATATGGCAAAGCTAAGTTAGGTATCGCTAATACCAAAACTGATGCAGACTGGAAAGTTGCTGGTCAAACAATTTCTAAATCATCTAGCGATACAGGTCTAGCTGGTGGTTTAGGACTGGGTTATTCAGTGAGTCCTAACATGAGTATCGAAGGTGAATACGATATGACTGCTAGCGACAATGATGCCAAACTTTGGACCATCGGTGCTCACGTTAAATTCTAATAGGGCTTATGCCAATATTAGTTCACTGATTACTGACTTAACAAGGCTACCTTTTTAATAAATTACCTTTTTAAACAAGTGACCTTTTTAATAAAGTTGCTTTTAGTCTCCTAAGACAAATTTAGATCGGTAGCCCTATTAAGTGACAAAAACGACTGCTTCGGCGGTCGTTTTTTTTATGTGTGTAAAGGCGCTAATAATAGGGTATGCTAATAAGAGCCTATGAAATAACAGGAGAAGGATATGATGATTGAGCCTTGGCATTGGCTAGTATTAGGAATGGTGCTAATCATCATTGAGATGTTTGTCCCTACTTTTGCAACCCTTTGGTTTGGAGCAGCAGCAGTGGCCGTAGCCGGATTGGCCTGGTTGCTTCCTATTTCGTTAACGACGCAGATTATCACTTGGTTGGTATTGTCTTCACTATTAATAGTGGCTTGGTTTAAATTTATCCAGCCCAGACTGGCGGAGAACCGAACTAAGGCTGGACTAGGGGGCGGCGTCATCATTGGCGAGACGGGTATGATTATCGTCAAACCAGTTGCCGATCGAGGCGGGGTGGTACGCTTTAATGTGCCCATTGTCGGCGCTGATGAGTGGCAGTGTCGTACCCGAGGAGAGATGGTCGAAGTGGGTGACCGCGTGGTGGTGACTGACATCATGGGCAATGAGCTAATCGTCACCAAACCTACTGTCATGCCGAGGCCCAATGCGCCTTTGTCCAATCCTAATTAAATCTAGTAGCGTCAGCTAGAGAATAAATTATAACTATAATTAATAACCAAAGAGGTAAAAGATGGCGAACCTTAGTATTGTCATGGTAGTACTCATAGCTTTAGTGGTATTCACCGTATTTAAAGGGGTGCGAATCGTCCCACAAGGCTATAAATGGATCGTGCAGCGGTTAGGCAAGTACCACCAAACCTTGGAGCCTGGGCTCAATTTGATTATCCCATATGTGGATGATGTGGCCTATAAAGTGACCACCAAAGATGTGGTGCTCGATATCCCGTCACAAGAGGTGATTACTCGAGATAACGTGGTGATTATCGCCAATGCCGTAGCTTATATTAATATCGTTCAGCCCGAAAAAGCGGTGTACGGTATTGAAGATTATGAATATGGTATCCGAAATTTAGTGCAAACTTCTCTCCGCTCTATTATCGGTGAGATGGATTTGGACAGTGCGCTCTCAAGCCGTGATCAGATTAAAGCGCAGCTTAAACATGCCATCTCTGAGGATATTGCCGATTGGGGCATCACCCTCAAAACAGTTGAAATTCAAGATATTAACCCATCACAAACCATGCAAATGTCGATGGAAGAGCAAGCGGCCGCCGAGCGCCTACGCCGAGCAACCGTGACCCGTGCAGATGGTCAAAAGCAAGCCGCTATCTTAGAAGCTGATGGCCGCCTAGAGGCCTCTCGACGTGATGCTGAGGCCCAAGTGGTACTAGCAAAAGGCTCTGAGGAGTCCATTCGCTTAATCTCGCAGGCCATGGGAGAGGAGGAGATGCCAGTAGTGTATTTGCTCGGTGAGCAGTACATCAAAGCCATGCGTGAGTTGGCGGAGTCTGATAATGCGAAAATGGTGGTATTACCAGCGGATATCTTAAGCACCATTAAAGGTATGGTGGGAGATAAGCTCAAGGTGAAATAGCCTGAAGGTTAAAGAGTTTGAAGGTTAAAGAGCTTAAAGACCATGCACTGCTTTAAGGATTACTCTGATAAGCTTATAATCTGATTTACAAAACTCATTTATTACCATAGTCCTTTAGTTACTTACTGAGGGACTATTTTTATGGGTAATCATTTAGGGGACAATAGGTTCAACCGGCAACAGCAATAAATTCCCTCAATAGCTATGATTGCTGATAAATAAAGCTACCGTGAAGCCTCACCACTGATTAAGGAATAATAAAATGACAACCGCTAACCAATCCTTAGAGATTATCCCAATAGAAAATATCCTCCAAGGGGCGTTATTGCCTTATGAGGTATTGGATAATCAACACACCAATGCCGCTTATCCCAAGCAAAAGCTTGAGATTAGAAACGGTGGCTATGGTTCTGACGCCGCCGCTCATCCCACCCATCCTAATCAATTTTATGCTTTGACAGACCGTGGCCCCAATGCAGATTATAAAGGCAGCTTGGGCGATGGCAAGCAGTTTTTGTTGCCAGATTACACCCCGCGAATTGGCTTGTTTGAAATTCAGCCCCATGGTGAGATTAAAAAAGTTAAAGAGATTTTGCTAAAAGATGCTAATGGCACGCCCATCACAGGACTGCCCAACCCCAAAGCATTAGGGGGCACTAATGAGATACCTTACGATGTCTCTGGCGAACCGATGATCGTCAACCCTGAGTTGCCATTTGATGAAGTCAGCAACCCTTTAAGAACTGACATCAATGGCTTAGACCCTGAAGGCCTCGCGGCGCTAGAGGATGGGACGTTCTGGATCAGTGACGAATATGGCCCGCATCTGGTACATTACGATGCTGATGGGGTCGAGGTCCATCGGATTAATCCCTTTACTAATGATTCGCGCAATAATGTAATGGTTAACGATACCCCGCTGTTGTTGCCGCTGGAGCTTAGCAAACGCCGGGCCAATCGCGGTATGGAAGCACTGACCATCACCCCCGATCAAACAACATTGGTCGGTATCATTGAGTCTTCAATGGACAATCCGGATAAGTCGGGTAGGCTCTCAACTCTACTGCGTATGGTAACTATTAATCTGATAACGGGCGCTATTAGCCAGTATCTATACCAATTGGATAAGCCTCATCACGTGACCTCAGGGCTTATTGCTCTAAGCAATCATAAGTTTTATTTGATAGAGCATGACCGTAAATTCCCGCTGCAAAAGCCAGAAGCTCAAAAGCTTATTTATAAGATTAATATCGCCAATGCCACTGATATTGAAACCCTAACGGACAGCAAAACCCTAAAGCAAGATGATGCGTTAGGCTTGCTGGTGGATGGTCAGACTTTAGAGCAGTTTATTAACACTCATGAAGATGGCTGGGAGCAATTGGCTGATTTAGGTATTCGGCCTATCCATAAAAGTTTAGCGGTTAATGTGCTCAAAGCCATCGATTATCCTCATGATAAGCTTGAAGGGATTTGGCTGCGTCAAGATGGCAGTATCGGCCTGCTTAATGATGATGACTTTGGTATGACAGATGACGATGGTCAGCTTGAGCAAAAGTATCTAGATGCTAACAAAACTATGGAAGATGCCAATCGGCTGTATGTCGTCAAACCTTCTACAGACTAGGATAATCATTTAATGTCTTAACCTTGTCATAATAAGTCCGTACCTTAGAGTGGGCAGTCGCTACGATGGACTGCCTATTTTTATGGCTCAACTTTGGAGCCTAACTTTAAGGGTTAAAGGACTTGATGATGATAACAAAAACGCAATCAACGAAAATATTTGGGGCTAAACATTGGCTAGCAGGGATAAGTGTGGCCATGGCAACCCTAGGGTCATTGAGCTGCACCAGTTTGCCAGCTCAGCGTGCGCAGCAAACCATTGGATTTATCCAGGGGACCGCCCTGCCATATCGAGTGTTAAATGAGCAATTAATTAATGCCGCCTATCCCAATCAAACCCTTAAGATTCGTAATGGTGGCTTTGGCTCTGATGCAGCGGCGCACCCTAACAAGGTCAACCAGTTCTATGCGTTAACGGACCGCGGCCCTAATGCGAAATTTAAGGGCACATCAGGGAAAGGCAAACAATTTATGACCCCAGAGTATACCCCGCGTATAGCATTGTACGAGCTAAAGACCAATGGTGAAATCCATCAGGTAAAGGAGATATTGCTCAAAAATCGCTCGGGTAAACCCATCACTGGGCTGCCTAATCCTCAAGCCATCGGCGGGACGGGCGAGATTGCTTATGATGGTCAAGGTAAGCTGCTGTTAGCCAATCTTAATGCTGCTTTTGATAAAACCCGAAACCCTACCCAGACCGATGAGTATGGCCTAGATGCCGAGGGCCTAGCGGTCATGAAAGACGGGAGCTTTTGGGTAAGTGATGAATATGGGCCACATATCGTGCATTGTGATGCCAATGGCAATGAGGTTGGGCGTATAAATCCATTTGCTAGCGATGGGCGCAATAATGTCATCATTAATAGCAAGCGCGTATTGCTGCCCGCTGAATTTGCCAATCGCCGTGCCAATCGAGGCATGGAGGGACTGGCGATTACCCCTGATCAAAGCACGTTGGTCGGTATCATGCAGTCCTCTATGGACAATCCTGATAAGTCAGGTCGAAAGACTGATTTGACTCGAATCGTCACGGTTAATCTGCGCACAGGTGAGGTATCGCAGTACTTATATCAGCAGCAAAAAGCGGAAAACTCTAACTCTGGTATTGTGGCATTGAACAATCATGAGTTTTATGTGATTGAGCGGGACGGCAAGTTTGCTCTGCAAGATTCTAAAGCTCAAAAGCATATTTATAAGATTAATATTGCCAATGCAACTAATATTGAGCAGATTAAAGCTACTAATAGTTTGAAACAAGAGACTGCTTTAGGATTAACGGTTAGCGGTCAGACTTTAGAACAGGTGGCTGCTAAAAAAGAGTCAGGTTGGCAGACATTATCTCAGTTAGGGGTTAAGCCCGTCAGTAAAGTCATCGTAGTTGATGCCGTCAAAGCTCTGAATTATCCCCATGACAAGCTTGAAGGGCTTTGGCTTCGGGCAGATGGTACTCTTGGCCTATTAAATGATGATGACTTTGCCGTTTGGAGTCATGATAATAAACTTGAGCAAAAGTATCTGGATAAAGACAAGACCATTGAAGATGCCAATCGATTGTATATCGTGAGGCCGACTTCGTAACTAATAGATTAATATGACCCGTAAATTAAGGCCCTGCTTAATGTGAAGCAGGGCCTTTTTTTATACTTGAATTCAAAACTGATAATCAGTAGCTTAGAGCCGTTAGTCCGTTTAAATCACTTTAGAAAAACGGTCTTTTGATTTGCTAGCCAAGTAGCTATCAAACACCATGGCCACGTTACGAGCTAGCAATCGACCCTTGGGCAAGATGCGGATACCAGCGGCATCCATATCAACGAGCTTGTCTTGTTGCATCTCGCCCAATTGGGCAATCTCATCGATAAAATAAGTAATGGCATCAATGCCAAACTGCCGATTGACATCTTTGAAGTCAATATAGTCATGACAAAGTAGATGCATAATGACATAAGCGCGCAGACGGTCTTTGATGCTGGTTTTGATGTGTTTGACCGCAGGTAACCGGCCCCCATCTATGGCCGCTTTATACTCCTCTAAAGACACATCGTTCTGTAGTATATGACTGGCATTATTGCCCTTGTTGGCATAAAGCGTGCTATTAATCTGGCTAATGGCAGAGACCCCAAAGCCAATCAAATCGCAATCGCCTAAGATGGTATACCCTTGAAAGTTACGGTGCAGCTTGCCCTCGCGCTGGGCAATGGCCAGTTCATCATCAGGCTTGGCAAAGTGGTCGATGCCAATGTATTGATAGCCAGCTTCAGTGAGCGCCCTAACCGTGTCACTGAACATATCTAGCTTTTCAGCCGCGCTAGGCAAGTCCTCGGCTTTGATTTGACGCTGGGACTTAAAGCGCTCAGGCAGATGCGCGTAATTAAAGATGGATAGCCGGTCCGGTGACATTTGGATAATTCGCTCAACCGTATGGGCGAATGTTTTAGGTGTTTGGTGCGGAAGTCCGTAGATTAAATCGATATTAATAGAGTTAAACTCTAGCCGACGTGCCTCATCCATGACGCCTTGAATCAGGGCTTCAGACTGAACACGGTTGACCGCAATCTGTACTTTACTATCCAAGTCTTGAACGCCAAAACTCACCCGATTAAAGCCTAATGTGCGAAGTGTCTCAAGCGTGGTCTCACGAATCTCTCTAGGGTCAATCTCTACTGAATAGTCGCCATTGCCGCCTTGCTCTGAGGGAAGGTCAAAGTCAAATTGCGACTGCAAAAACTGCCAAAGCGCCACTAATTCGTCATCAGTGAAAAAAGTAGGTGTCCCTCCGCCTAAATGCAGCTGCTCTACAAAGGGCTTTTTTGTCGGCTCTGGTGGAGTCAAAAGGGCACGTTTTTGTTTAATTTCAGCAAACAAATACTCTAGGTAGTCACCCGCATCGCTGTTCTTTTTGGTGATGATTTTATTACAAGCACAGTAGTAACAAAGATGCCGACAAAAGGGGATATGAAAGTACAGCGATAATGGGGTTCTTGGATCACGGCTGGTCAAAATATCGGCTTCTGCTCCAATCTCAATAGGTTGAAACTCTAGAGCAGTAGGGTAAGAGGTATAACGTGGCCCCGAACGGTTGTACTTTTGGATAATCGCTTCATCGAATACAAGCTTTGATACCTGATCAGTTGAGGATTCAAACTGACGCTTGGCGTAAGGGCTGGTAGGGGTGAAGTCTGGGCGGACAGTGGTAGGAGGAAGCTGGTCTTGAGCTGAAAAATTGGCTGAGGATGTCATGGCGGCTGTCTTATTAAGTAGCAAAGGTAGAGGGGAGGTGACTTGGCAAAACAAAACAAATCTAACGCTCCAAAAACACTTATCTGGCTATTATAGCAAATTATTCTAATCCCATAAATGCCATAAGGTTTTATAAAGACAGAAGCATGGTTTGGGGCCAGTTTGCTAAAGAGTAAACAATCTTCTATTATCAATAGGTTGCTCATTATTCATTATTAACGATTTATCATTAAATAAGGCCTGCCATGTCATTCGCTCAAGTCCATACCCGTTCTGTCGTTGGGTTACATGCGCCTGAGGTCATGGTAGAGGTGCATCTGTCACAAGGTCTACCAGCATTGACTATCGTTGGCCTGCCAGAAGCAGCAGTGCGAGAGAGCAAAGATAGGGTGCGCTCAGCGATGATTAATTCAAACTATCAGTTCCCCAATCGCAGGCTCACTATCAATCTGGCACCAGCAGACTTGCCTAAAGACGGCGCGCGGTTAGATTTACCTATTGCTATGGGCATCTTAGCGGCCAGTGGTCAGATAGAGCCGGACTGGCTTAAGAACTATGAGTTCATTGGTGAGCTGGCTTTAAACGGAGACTTAAGAGCAGTGTCTGGCAGCCTTGCTGTGGCACGAGCAATTAAATCCGACAGCAATTCGGCTTATAAAAACGCCCAGAGAGAGGCTGAACATAACTCACAGTTGGCAGGTGGTGATAAAAGCAATGAGGCTGACATTGATAAGTCTGACACTGATAACCTTGAAATCGATAAGAAGACAACAGATAAGACAACTGCTTTGATGAAGGCCGCATCCATACGAAAGTTAATCGTACCGGCGACTAATGGTCAAGAGGCCAGCCGCGTTGCTGGCGTGACTGTCTTTGCTGCCCCCACATTAAAGGCCGTTTGCGAGCATCTAAAAGCTGAACATGACCAAGCGTACTCAGGTCAAGATAAAGGCTGCCTATTAAGCGCTGTTGTGCCCAGAATCAAGCCTATTATCGCCCGCTACAAAGTGGACTTGGCGGATGTTAAAGGTCAGCATCATGCTAGGCGCGCCTTAGAGATTGCCGCGGCCGGCGGGCATTCGCTATTGTTTAGTGGTCCACCTGGCTCTGGCAAGACGCTTATGGCGGCAAGGTTGCCCACTATCTTGCCTGATTTAACCGATGAGGAGGCCTTAGAAGTGGCGAGCACTTATTCGGTAGCCGATACGGAGTACCATTATGGCACGAGGCCCTTTAGAGAGATTCATCATACGATATCAGCAGTTGCCTTGGTCGGTGGTGGCTCCCGTCCTAAGCCTGGCGAGATAACACTCGCTAATAAAGGCGTGCTATTTTTGGATGAAATGCCTGAGTTTGACCGCAAGGTGTTGGAGGTACTGCGCCAGCCCCTAGAGTCCAAAAAAATCACCATTAGCCGTGCCAATCAGCAAGCGACTTTCCCCGCTAACTTTCAGCTGGTCGCTGCTATGAACCCTTGCCC
>JAUNVX010000101.1 GCA_030540615.1 Psychrobacter sp.
GGTATCACCATCGACATGAGCCATGGGGTCAATCAGGGTAATCTTGCCACTTCCTGAGTCGGTAAAGACATGGACCAACTCATCCCTCATCCAGCTTTGAGCAGTCAGGCGCTGACCCTCTAACCAAATGGTTTGGGCGTCATTATCGCTCTTGAGATAATTGATTTGACCGCTAAATAACGGTGATTTATTAGCTATGGATTCATTAAATATGGATTCAGCAGCAGTTCGGCTGTCTTTAGCATCTTCTTTCGCCGCGCCTTTATCGGTCATGCGCTCATCAGCTTGATAAATCGTTAGATAAAAGCCACTGGGCATAGCTTCAGATTTCTGAGTATTTAAGGTTTCTGTCCCTTGCCAGTTTTCAATGCGGGCGAGATACCTTGATTCAGAGTCGCTACTAGAAGTAGCTTGAACCAAAGTAAACTCACGCTGATAGGGTGTATAGGCCCGCCAGCCAGTTAACTGGCTAAAGGGGTCGCTCACAGGTGCTCTACCAGCGATTAGCTCAGAGATTTGACCCGCCTCAGCAGATAACTTGTGAACGATAGCGCTACTAATGAGTGTCTCAATAGATAGAGGCTGCTGATCAAATAGCACCTCCTTTTCGCGCTCAATCAAAGCGGTATCGAGATTGGCTTGGGCAAACGACTCTGAGCTGGCAACGTGACGCAAAAAAGCCACATTATTAGGCAGCCCAACGATTCGTGTCTGCGCCAAAGCTTGATCGAGCTTAGCTAGTGCTTGCTCACGGGTAGGAGCGTAAACGATTAGTTTGGCAATCATTGAGTCATAAAATGGGCTGATGACATCCCCTTCATTGACACCATCATCAACCCGAACGGAAGCCACTTCAAAAGTGCTGTGATCAGGCTTTCGGTAAGTGAATAAAGTGCCCGTTGCTGGCAAAAAGCCATTGTCTGGATTTTCTGCACAGATACGCGCTTCAATCGCATGACCATTGATGACCAGCTCCTCCTGACGTTTGGGTAAAACCCCACCCGCCGCGACCAACAGTTGCCACTCTACCAAATCGACACCTGTGATGGCTTCTGTGACAGGATGCTCAACTTGCAACCGAGTGTTCATCTCCATGAAATAAAAATTCATCTCGGGGGCTTGACCCTGCTCAGAGTTGCCGCCACGCTGCTCCACGATGAACTCTACCGTACCTGCGCCGACATAGCCCACTGCCCTTGCAGCATTAATGGCTGCGGTGCCCATCGCCTCGCGCATGCTCTCATCAACATTGGGTGCAGGCGCTTCTTCTAATACTTTTTGATGGCGGCGTTGCACCGAGCAGTCCCGCTCAAATAGATGAACATAATTGCCATGACTGTCACCGAATACCTGAATCTCAATATGGCGAGGTCGTAACGCATATTTTTCTATCAATACGGCGTCGTTACCAAAGCTAGTCATGGCCTCACGCCGACAAGAATCAAGCAAATCAAGAAAATCTTCACTTCGCTCAACGAGGCGCATGCCTTTACCACCGCCACCTGAGCTGGCTTTGATTAGTAGTGGATAGCCAATCTGGTCTGCTTGACTGTGCAAAAACTGCGGGTCTTGATTGTCACCATGATAACCAGGAATGAGGGGCACACCTGCGGTTTCCATCAATTGCTTGGACTCAGATTTGAGTCCCATGGCCGTAATGGCCGAGGCTGGTGGGCCGATAAAGACGATACCCGCCTCTTCGCAGTCTTTAGCAAATTGAGCATTTTCACTCAAAAATCCATAACCAGGATGAATCGCTTGAGCGCCTGTCCGCTTGGCAATGGCAATGATGGCATCACCTTTAAGATAGCTGTCTTTGGGCGCTGAGCCGCCAAGATAAACAGCTTCGTCACACACGCTAACATGCTTGGCATAACGGTCTGCATCAGAGTAGACAGCCACAGTCCGGATACCCATACGCTTGGCGGTAGCAGCGACTCGGCAAGCAATCTCGCCACGGTTTGCAATTAAAATTTTAGTAAACATGACGGTCCTTGTCTCTTAAACGATAAATAAACCAAAATCTTTTTGATGAACGCTAATATGTGATTGGCCATCACTAACACTGACCCGATAGGAAGCTTTAGTTCAATAACGCCAAAAGCTGCTGTAATTCTGGTAATTTTTCAAACTTCTCGGCGTCCTCATTTAACTCATGCCAGCTAGACTTAGTGCTCAAGCATAAATGAGCCACTAGCTTTACCTCATTTTCTGAGTGACTAGCCAAATCAAGCAATCCTATCGGCACCCAGTAATATTTATCAGCAAATCGATTGGGAACGCCGCAGCCACAGTTTTCACAAAAGTGGGCGTTAAATCCAGAACTCTTTTTCCAAACTTTGATGCCTTCACTGCTAATCCAATTAAATTGATGAGCAGGAATTATGGTGGCTGAATTCGAGCTTGACCCCGATTGCTTTTTACATAAGGTGCAGTGACATTGATATATCTTGATAGGCGATTGACCAAAATCACATGAAAACTCAATATTGCCGCATAGGCAGCTACCTTTGACCATTTAAACTTGTCCTTTTCGCTTGTTACCCCAGTCCGCATCTGACTTGACCAGCCAACTAGGCTTTCGCTTCTGCAAAAAAGATTGCACCCCATCTTTGCCCTCATCTGATGCTCTAATATCAGCAATAGCAGTGACAGTTTGCTCAATTAGCTCATCATTTATCTCGCGCTCGGCCACCTCATGGAGCAGTTTTTTGCACTCTTTAATAGCATTGGGACTGGCACTGAGCCAGTGCTGGCATAGCCTTGCGGCTGTATCGTCCAATTCTTCTTCGCTCACTCTCTCATGGATGAGACCAGTGCGCCGAGCTTCTTTGGCATCAAAGACTTCAGCGGTTAAAAAGTAGCGATGTGCCGCCCTTGCTCCCATGGCTCGAATCACGTATGGGCTGATAGTCGCTGGAATGAGTCCAAGTCGAACTTCACTTAGACAAAAGCGGGCTGATTTTACAGCGATTGCCACATCACAAGCCGCAATCAACCCAATACCGCCCGCATAAACATCGCCTTGGATAACAGCCAATGTGGGCTTGGGGCACTCATAAATGGTCTTGAGCATCTGCGCTAGTTTATCCGCATCAGCGAGATTTTCTGTGCGGCTATAGTCTGCCATCGCCCGCATCCAGTTTAAATCAGCGCCAGCACAAAATGCTGTGCCTTCAGCTTTTAATACAATCGCGCGCACATCATCGTTTTGACCCAACTTAAAAAAAGCAAAATCCAACTCGGCTATGACTTGGTCATTAAAGGCATTGCGCTTATCAGGACGAGCTAGAGTTACCGTAGCGATATAATCTGACACCGTCACTTTTAGCGTACTTAATAAGCTCAAATCATCCAAGCGGGTGAGGTCTAGCGTGCTGTCGATATCTGTCATAACGGCCTCTTTGTCTTATCAATGTTGGGTCAGCGGCCCTACTAGCTAAGCTTTAATATTTTGGGCTGTTCTGCTAATGATAGATTTTATGCAAAAGATTATTGCGCTAAGCCATTTTTTAAAAACAAGCCAACCTTTAAGATTAAAAAACTTCTAAAAACGATCTACCATCTAAAATTAAGCTACATCCTAAACACCCCAAACTTTGTCTCTTCAATCGGTGCGTTATAGGCGGCGCTTAGTCCTAATGCTAGCACTTGCCGGGTATCGGCTGGATCAATAATGCCATCATCCCACAGTCTGGCAGTCGCATAGTACGGATGGCCTTGATCCTCATACATCTGCCGAATAGGGGCTTTAAAGGCCTCTTCATCTTCTACGCTCCATCTCTCGCCTTTTTTGTCAAAATTATCTCGCTTAACCGTGGCAAGTACCGAAGCGGCCTGCTCGCCGCCCATCACCGAAATACGAGCATTGGGCCACATCCATAAGAATCTTGGACTATAAGCACGGCCACACATGCCATAGTTACCTGCACCGAATGAGCCACCCACGATGACAGTGAACTTTGGCACACTAGCGTTGGCCACCGCCATGACCATCTTAGCGCCATGACGGGCGATGCCTTCGTTCTCATACTTTCGGCCCACCATAAAACCTGTGATATTTTGCAAAAACACCAAAGGTATTTTGCGCTTACAACACAGCTCAATAAAATGGGTGGCCTTTTGTGCCGACTCACTAAATAAGATGCCATTATTGGCGATGATACCGACCTTCATACCTTCAATATAGGCAAACCCACAAACCAAAGTGGTGGCAAAGCGAGCTTTAAACTCATCAAACTCACTTGCATCAACAATTCGAGCGATAATCTCACGGATGTCAAAAGGCTTTCGAGTGTCGGTGGGAATGACCCCATACAACTCTTTGGCATTGTATTTAGGAGGCCGAGGGGTAATCTGATTGGGAATGACTTTGGGCTCACGATTAAGATTGCCCACGATATCACGTGCTATTGATAGAGCATGTAGGTCATTTTGTGCCAGATAATCGACCACGCCCGAGAGCCGAGTATGCACATCGCCACCACCCAAATCCTCTGCGGTAACCTCCTCTCCGGTCGCCGCCTTAACCAGTGGCGGACCACCCAAAAAGATAGTGCCTTGGTCTTTGACGATGATGGACTCATCACTCATCGCGGGCACGTATGCCCCCCCTGCGGTACAGCTGCCCATGACCACAGCTATCTGTGGAATACCAGCAGCGCTCATATTGGCTTGGTTAAAGAAGATTCGACCAAAATGTTCTTTATCTGGGAATACTTCATCTTGGTTGGGCAAGTTGGCCCCGCCAGAGTCGACCAAATACACACAAGGCAAATGATTTTCTCGAGCGATTTCTTGCGCGCGCAGATGCTTTTTTACGGTCATGGGGAAATAAGTTCCTCCTTTGACGGTGGCATCATTGCAGACAATCATGCATTCAATCCCATTGATACGGCCAATACCAGCGATAACCCCAGCCGCTGGGATATCATCATCATACATATCATGGGCAGCCATGGGAGAGATTTCTAGGAACGGCGTTCCGGAATCTAATAACCGCTCTACCCGCTCTCGAGGCAGCAGTTTGCCACGAGCCAGATGTTTGGCGCGAGACCGCTCAGGGCCACCTAATGCCACCTTTTGTAAATGGCGATGTAAGTCATCGACCACAGCTTGCATGGCGGCGGAATTGTCCGCAAATTCTTGCGAATTTGGACTAAGCTTACTGGTAATGACGACGCTCATGACAATCCTAACTCCTCTTTCATCATCTCAGCGATTTTATACTTTTGAATCTTACCAGTGATGGTCATCGGATACTCTTCAACGAAACGAAAGTATTGGGGTACTTTATAATGGGCAATGTGATCTCGACAAAACTGCTTGACCTCATCTTCGCTGAGCGTTTCGTCCTTTTTGGGGATAATCCAAGCGGCGAGCACCTCACCGTAGTGATCATCAGGGACACCCACTACCTGCACATCACGAATCTTAGGATGGCGATATAGATAGTTCTCAATCTCGACCGGATAGATATTTTCACCCCCGCGAATCACCATATCTTTACTTCGCCCGACAATCTTGATATAGCCATCTTCATCCATGGTCGCTAAATCTCCAGTGTGCATCCAGCCTTCTTGAATGGCCTCTTTGGTCTTAAAGCGGCTGCCCCAATAGCCTCTCATCACTGAATAGCCTCGGGTCAATAGCTCCCCTGTCTCACCGATGGGTAAGACCTCCCCAGTGTCGGTATCGACAATTTTGACCTCTAAGTTAGGTTGCACCAATCCCACGGTAGAGACTTGCTTATCAAGTGGGGTATGCTCATTGGTCTGACAAGATACCGGACTGGTCTCCGTCATCCCATAAGCGATGGTTACCTCACTCATATGCATCTCATCGATGACCCTGCGCATCACCTCAATGGGGCAGCTAGAGCCCGCCATGATGCCTGTTCGAAGTGAAGATAGATCGTATTGACTAAAGTCAGGATGGTCAAGCTCAGCAATGAACATCGTCGGTACCCCATGCAGCCCTGTACAGTGCTCCTCTTCGACCGTCTGAAGCACGGTGAGTGGATCAAAGCCGTCATTAGGATAGATGATACAGCCGCCGTGGGTGAGAATGGCTAAGTTGCCCAGCACCATACCAAAGCAATGATAGAGCGGAACGGGGATACACAAGCGGTCCTCGTGAGTGAGGTTCATGGCCTCACCGATGAAATAGCCGTTGTTGAGGATATTGCGATGGGTCAGCGTCGCGCCTTTTGGCGTTCCAGTTGTGCCACTAGTGAACTGCACGTTGATAGGGTCATTGCGATCGAGCTTGGATTGGCGCTCAGCGACTCTTGGATCATCTGAGTGACCCTCCGCCATCCAATCTGAGAACTTCTGCATGTAGTTAAACGCTTCATCGCTATTGGGCTCATCAATCCAGATAATCCGCTCAATGGTCGGAATCTCAACCAAATCCAGATGCTTATAGTCTTTGTGATAAATCTCTGGGCACAGCTCATTAATCAGCTTGGCATAATCACTGGTTTTAAAATGTCGCATTAATACTAGAGCCGAACAGCCCAATTTATTGAGCGCATATTGAAGCTCGAAACTTCGATAAGCAGGATTAATATTGACCAATATCACCCCGACCTTGGCGGTAGCCAACTGCATTAACAGCCATTCGGCATTGTTATGCGACCAGATACCGACGCGGTCACCAATCTCAAGCCCCATCTCTATCATGGCACTGGCGAGCTGATTGACCTTTTGTTGCAGCTGTGAGTAGCTCCAGCGGATGCCTTGGTGACGAACCACTAACGCTTCACGGTCGGGATATTGATGAACGATGGCATCAAAGAAGTCCCCGATAGTGGCCTCGATTAAAGGGACTTCAGGGCCTTTGTCATGGCTCATCGTTAGGGGGGCATTGGCAGACTTTGCGCCCATATTGACGCGTGCAATAGTGTCCATACTGATAGAGTCAGTCATAACGAATCCTTTCGTTGATTATGGGTCAAACCATCGGAGAACCTAAGTAGCCATTATCTTTTTTGGACTAAAAACCTATCGTCAGTAGCATCATTATCCGCTTTGGATTGACAATATATTGAGGGCATAATATCGAAGTAAGAGAGAGTCAATTCATAACGGACCATAGGACAATACCGAATCATAATAGTCCGCTAGCTGTACCGTCTTACTATAAGCTTTTCAAATCCTTTATGTCAATAATAATGATACTGTCTGTCTCATTTAATTAATATTGCTTTTTGCTTATATCGGCTAACTTTTGGTTATGCTGTTAGAGGACTCAAATAAAGTTTTGATGATTCTAAGACAGTTGTGATTATTCTGAGGAGAGCTATGATTATTTTTTAAACCAGTTATAGCACCCCTAGCTATTACAGCTACGGTGTTGTGGACGTGTTTTTAGGTTAGCTAGTGGACATGTTTTTATTCATCAGAAAAAATATCTTTAGAATTCTCCACAATTTATTAGATAAATTATTCAAACTATTATTTGTAAGTATGGTATAAATTTAGTAAAGTCATGAGAGATAATGATTTTTAATTGAATAATGAAGTAAGAAAAGAGCATCTTATAGGAATAACCGATGACTAAAGGACAGATTATGGACCCAGCCACTATCAGCATAGAGGAAGATGACCTTAGCTTACAATTGACTGAGGCCGCTTTGGAAGCCATGAACGACCCTAATAAGATGAGCGCTAGAGAGCGGCAATTTTGCCTTCTATTACAACATGAAGATAGCGTCAGTCAAAGGGCTTGCTTGCATTTATTAGTCAAAATCGATGTGAGCAGTCTGATATCCAAAGGTTATCTGGTTGATAACGCCAGTGTCGACCCGCAAGCCACGACTGCTGCTCAGAACTCAACGCTACCCTCAGACGACCAAACGGACTCTGACGACCAATCAGCCAATGTTCGTAGTACTAAAGCCATCAAATCTGTCTTTAATCCGGCGGCGCTGAATAAGTCATGGGCCAAGCAGCGCGATACCCTTCGAAAAAGCAGAGCCAAAACCTCTGTTGATGGCACTAAGCAAACCACAGATGCTGCCAAAGCAATAAATCCAGCCTTACAGTTGATAGTTAACTGTCTTAAAGGCTTTGTGATATCACTATTAAAAGTGATATTAGTATTGAAAATACCGCTTAAAACCACCTCAAGTGGCTGCCAATTGGCTCAATATCAAGGCCGCTTTATGGTCAAAGTCGCGCTGACGATGCCGTTGGTATCATGCTGCTCCATCACTAGCTCATCCGAGCTCTCATTAATGACTTGCCAATGACCATCACCTCTTGGCGTGCCTGTCGTCATCACTGAAATCGCTTTATTTTTGAGACGAATCATCGGTGCTTTGTGCTCATAGCCCGCATGCTCCTGCCCTAAGATAGCGTCGGCTATAATCGCTGCTTGTGCCCGAAGCGGTGCCACGTAACGACACGGTGTTCCTGCAATAGACATACAATCGCCAATGGCATATATATCTGTCTGACTGGTCTGCAAAGTAGACTCGTCCACCATGATACCTGTGCGTCGGTCATATTTAATACCCGCTGATTCTGGCAACTTGGGGTCGACAGTTAATCCTGTACTGACAATGACATGATCGACCGTAAAGCTCTCAAGCATGTCCTCTACCTCTTGACGCTCATGATGGCGATAAGCCAGCACAATCTGACCATCATCAAGCTTGGTGATACTGGTCACCAAACTGCCACTCAAAAACTCAATCCCTTGTGACTCAATAGCTTGGCGCACTCGCTCAGTCGCCTTGGAGGGGAGCATCTGCGCCAGTGGGGCCTCATTGAGATCAACTAGCGTAATCTGATGACCTGCCTTAAGCAAATCTTCGGCAATCTCAGTTCCAACCATCCCTGCCCCAATGATGGCAATCTTCTGAGGCCCACTGCTCAGCTGAGCTTGCAACTCTCCAAAGCGCTCAATATGATTGACGTGCCAGACTAGAGGTTCAGGAAAGCTTGGCGGAAAAATAGGATGCGCCCCCATTGCTAGCACTAAGCTGTCATAAGTTAACAGATTATTTGATTCCATATGGTGAAGCGCATCAGGGTGAATAGCATCATTGTTAATAGTAGGGTGGATAGTATCGATGCTTTGAATGGTTACTCGTTTATGAGCGCTGTCAATTTGGGTCACTTTGTGCTGAGCAATCAAGGTAATATTAGCGCTTTGAGCCGCCTCAATTCCTGTCAATCGGATTAAGTCAGCGGGGGTTTTATTTTGACTGATGGCCATGGTCAGCATAGGTTTATGGTAACGATCGCCTTTGTCAGCAGTGACCAAAGTGATGGCAATGTCTTTATCCTTAGCACGAATCGCATCAACCACGCCCCAACCGGCCAGTCCCGCGCCAATAATGACCACGCCTGATTGACGGTCGGTACTGGTTTGAGTTTGAGTGTCAGTGCTCATAGCGTGGTTTTTAAGGCTTGGTTCAGCAGTAACTTGTGAGGACATATCCATTCCTTTTCAGAGGACTTTTAAGCTAAAGATTATAAGAAGATAAGCTATTGTATCAGTTTACATGCACTCACTCATTAAGGTTATTAAGTTGCTCAAATTATTTTTATTTGATAAAGCCTGAACAGGACCACACATGGTTGTTAATTACCTGATAGCTCAGCGGGATACTCATCAGCTTGCTCCCCTAGTCTCACCCAGTCTAGATAAATCATAGCCTTTTGCTTGGCCTCGCTATTACCACGCTTTAGCACCTTGATTTGCGCTATGGTCAGATTGTCTATGATAGACCAATGAGGAAATAAACCCTCTTTATAAGCTTAAGTTGATAAAGTTAATACTGCCCCAATAAAGTGAGGTATTGCTCTTCAACTATTTTGGTTATTCCAAATCGGCTGCTTCTAAATTTATTAAAGTTAAAGACTTCCTCTATATCTCTTAATTATCATATACCACTATAATCATTTATCCAGAGAACCCAATCCTATGACCATCACTACTGACCTGCGCCAACGCTTCTTTATCCAAGATTCTCCTGTGCGAGGTGATGTCGTTCGCCTTGAGCGTAGCTATGCCACTATCTCAGCACAAAAAGACTACCCCGAAGCTATCAAGCGGCTATTGGGCGAGATGCTCACAGCGGCGAGCCTATTAATAGGCACTTTAAAGATTAATGGGACATTATCGATTCAGCTACAATCCTCTGATGAGGACGCCCTCCTTAACTGGGCAATGGCTGAATGTGACAATACGGGCATCATCCGCGCTTTGGCGAGCTGGAAAACTGAGACTGAAGATCAGCAGCAAGCTTGGGCGAATAAAACCACCGCCAATGAAGCTTTTGCCGAGTTGGGTGAGTTCGGTAAAGGCGTGCTGTTCATCAATATCCAACCCGAAAAAGG
>JAUNVX010000102.1:0-390 GCA_030540615.1 Psychrobacter sp.
TCCTGATAGAAAAATGTATCCAAGACCATAACCAAATATCCATGGATTTTTCTCAAAATATTTTTGCCAAAGTCCTTCATTGGTGGTTTTTTTTCTCACTTTAAGGTCATTAAAATAGTCTAAATCTTCCAATAACTTCTCATACACTTCAAATTGTTTTTTTCGATATCCTACCGCTACTATATCTTCAGTTGTTAATTCCGAGCGAATAACCTCTGCAAGAAGCTCTGGGTTTTTATGAAGCATACTTTTCGCTTGACTATTCGACAACCTAATTTTATTTAAATCTTCATCGGAGATGTTCATCGGTGAAGGGCTATCTAAATTAACTGATTGAATGTTTCGGATTAATTCTAATAGTTTACCGATTTCATCCCCCCTAAAAGAAAA
>JAUNVX010000102.1:400-10334 GCA_030540615.1 Psychrobacter sp.
TATGAGGTTTACCCGTAGCGACAGAGTAACACTGTATGTTTAACACAGATATCCCCCTAGTCTCTTCACAAAAAGTAGCTTTTATAAAAGTCTTAGCGTCCTTTGTGTGTCGAAGAACAACTTCATCTTTAATCGTGCTAAAAGCATATGCGTCTGGTGATTCAATCACCTTAGAAGCTATGCGAATCTTTTTCTTATTAAGGCCAAAAGAATCAAGCCGTGGACTTATGTACGTTTTTCCAACCTTGGGGTTCTGGTAATCATCCATGTAAAAACTCTTCCTAAGTAATTTCTAAGGGAAAAAATACTACTGGGGCTTGCCTTTAATTCATACTATAAATGTTCTAAGGTAATATTAATATTTGAGTTTAACTCATTTGGGTAAAAATACTTCCTAACCTACCTCCCCAAATAATCCCCCAACCACTCCAAAAACTTATCCGAAGTCGTCGGCACATTCAAGCGAATGTACGTGCCATGCGTACCCGTCGGGCTAAACAAATGACTCGGCGCAACCAGCCAACCCTCTTGATGGGCCGCTAAGGCCAAATCAGCAGTATTCACCCCGACATCGACCCACATAAATAAGCTAGGCTGACTCTGAGGATGCGGCGCTAGGCCAAGCTTGTCCAGTTGTTTGATAAGGCGATGATGCGCTTTGGCAATGCGCTGTTGTAGGCTGCTAATATGCCGAGCGTAAGCAGGATCTTGCCATACATGACAAATAATACGCTCAGTAATCTCGGGGCAAGTCATATTGATTAGCATCTTTTGCCGCAGCACGGCTTCAAGGTGACGCTCAGGACAGCACATCAGTCCCACTCGCCAATTGCCGCCCAATACCTTGGAGACGCCGCCAAGATAAAACACCCGCTGATGGACTTGTTGATGACTGCCTTGAGTCTCAGAGCCGTTAAAGCCGCACAAAGTCGCGTAACGCAGCTGCTGACGGTTATGGCTAGCATCATAAAAATCTCGATAGATATCATCTTCTACGATATAGCAGTCATGCGCCTGCATTAGGCTAAGCACAGCGACTGCATTGGGCGGGGTGATGCTATAAGAGGTGGGGTTGTGTAGCACGCTGTTGGTGATATAGAGCTTGGGGCGATAGGTCTCAAGTAATGACTCAAGCTGCGCTAAATCCACGCCCTCAGGCGTTCGCTTGACCCCAATGACATTCATGCCTAGATTCTGCAAGCAGCCAATGATCCAAAACCATGAAGGATCATCGATCAGCACGCTATCCCCTGCCTGACACATCGAGCGCACAATCATCTCAATACCAGCCGACACGCCAGCGGTGGTCAACATGGTGCTGGCATGCGCGTGAATACCGATATCAGCAAGCTGACGCGCAAACTGCTCGCGAAGTCCTTGGTAGCCCTGTAGCTGACCATACCCATAGACATAATCGAGCGATTTGGTGGCCTTTTTACTGGCCAAGCGTAGACGAGCTTCGGGCATGAGCCAGTCCTTTGGCAGCAGACCGCTACCAGAGGCGCGCTGTTTTGGCACATCATTGAACAAGTGACTGAGCAGCCAGCTAGGGTCAAGCACATTATCGCCAAAGCTTGGTAAGGCAACGGCGGCGCTAGTGGCTTGAGGCGGGCTGACAAAGTAGCCAGCACCGACTTTGGCATAGATAACCCCTTGCGCTACTAGCTCATCATAGGCTTGACTAACCGTATAAGGAGAGACCTCAAGTTGGCTCGCAAGCCCGCGTACTGAGGGAATACGCTCATTAGCATGATAGATTTGCCAGTGGATTTTATCGGTGATGTAGCGTTTGACGAGTTGGGTCTTTGAGGTCATGGGTTGAGTATTACCTTAAATGTTGCCTTGAATGTTGCCGTAATTATTATCCTAAATGTCACTTTAGACATCATCGTAAGTATCGTCTTAAATATGGCTTTAAATATCAACTTGCGCTTTCTGGGTTCTGAGTCAGTCAAAATAAAAGTCATCAAGGCAAATTTATATCTGTCAGTTGATGACTGTGAGCCCGTTTTAAACAAGATCAACTATAGCATGCGGGATTCAAAGCAGTTTGACTATCCATACTTCACAGCAATCGTACTGTTTTTACGTCCAGTACAGTTTGATAATTAACCAATTAATAGTAGCGGTATTGTCATGGCAGATTAAGTTATATTTGACCCTCGCCTGAACGCTTAACCTTGATACTTATCCTTATATTGACTCCATACTTACTTCGTCTACTTACCTTGTCATAACCAAATAGAGATAACTGATGCACTATCGCCGCGCTACTGTAAAAGACATTGCCGATATCGAAGCATTACAACGTCTATATCATATTGATAGTATCGATGAGTCTGATAAAGCAAGTGGCTTTGTGACCACATTATTCACCCCTGAGCAATTAACGCAATTGATAACAGGCGACAAGGATAATGCCAATCATGAAAGTACTAACGATAAGGTGATTATTGTTGCTGTTGATGGTAGTGATGATACTAAAGACGCCCAAATTGTGGGCTACGCTATGAATGCGAGTTGGGATTATTGGTCACAGTGGCCATTTTTTAGGCATATGATAGCGGACTTGCCTAATGTCAGCTTTTTAGGTCAGCCATGTACTGTCCATAATTCTTATCAATATGGTCCTGTATGTATTCACAAAGACTATCGAGGCAATCGCCCAGATGGATCGGTATTGGCGCACTTATTTGAGCACTCTCGCCAGCATATGGGGCGGTATTATCCAATCTTATTAACGTTTATTAATCACAACAACCCACGCTCTTATCAGGCTCATGTGCTGAAGTTAGGACTGCAAGTGATCAAAGATTTTACTTATAACGGCAATGACTACTATGAGCTTGGTTATGATACCCGTCAGGTTGTTTGTACTGATTAGGCCATTTGAATTAATCGACGTGACCTAAATAGCCGCCTAGCCACGCCAAAAACTCATCAGAGGTGGTCCCAACATTGAGGCGCAGATGGGTAGACGCTTGGGCATTCGGGTCAAACAGCTGCCCCGGGGCGATAAGCCAGCCTGCATTGTGAGCATCCAAAGCGAGTTCACCGGTATCTCGCCCAGTATCGACCCAGATGAACATACCGGCTTGAGTGTATTTGGGATACTCAATGCCTATCTTAGGTAGGGCAGCGCGCAGATGTTGATGGGCCTTATAAAGATGCTGTTGGGTCTTTTTGACTTGCCGTCTATAGTCGCCATGCGTGAGCAGTCTATGGATGACGCGCTCACCAAATTCAGGAGTGGTCATCGTGGTCACTGTTTTTAGCCTGAGCAGAGGCTCAATAAAGTCGTCAGGACAGACGAGCAGCCCCACCCGCCAACTGGCTGCCATGACCTTGGCGTAGCCCGTGGTATAAAACACCCGCTCGAACTGGTCAAGGGTAGCGTAGCGGAGGGCGCGGCCGCTAGCATCAAGCTCGCCGTAGCAGTCGTCCTCTAAGATATAGGCATCGTATTGATGCACCAGATTGATGACTTGATGAGCGCGGGCAGGGTGCAGATTATAAGAGGTCGGATTGTGCAGCACGCTATTGGTAATGTAGAGCTTGGGACGATGACGCTCGAACAGCTTCTGCATCTGCTCGATATCAGGGCCTTGCTCATCGCGGTTCACGCCGATGACCTCAAGCCCTAGCTGCTGCAAACTGCTGGATAACCAAAACCAGCCTGGCGCATCGACCATGACAGTATCGCCTGCTGCCAGCAAGTGCTTAGCCACTATTATCACGGCTTGTGATACGCCAGCGGTGGTCATGACATTATTGAGTGAGGCGTGAATCCCTAGCGTATCTAGGGTCTGCACCAGATGCTGACGCAGCGGCAGATACCCTTGGATGTGACCATAGTCATAGACAAAGTCATCGGCCTGCTGAATCACCTGCCGCAGTGCCCAGCCTAGCTTGTCGTTTTTGACCCAGTCAGTGGGTAGCATGCCTGCACCAGGGGAGCGCGCCCTTGGCGTATCGCTGAACATCTGCTGCACCAGCCAGCGCGTGTCAATCACTTGTTTGGCGATATTGGGCGCTTTGATGGCGATAGGGGCCGTTGGCTCACGAACATAGTAGCCTGAACTGGGCTTGGCAATCAGCACCCCTGTGGCGACCAGCTGCTCGTAAGCTTGGGTCACCGTAAAGCTGGATATCCCTAATAATTTGGCTAACTTTCGTACAGAAGGCACGCGCTGATTGGGCTGATAGATATGCCATTCGATACGCTGACCAATCCATTCAGCGACCGCAGCCGTCTTGGTTAGGTTTGGGTTTAGCTCATAAGAATGGGTCATAGAATCGCTCATCAAGGTAGCTCATAAAGGTGGTGGCTTATAGGGATAGCTCATAAGGGTGGCTTGTAGCAAGCATCAAAGTAACAGCAAAGGATAGCGTGGTTAGATAGCTAGAGATAAATTAACCAGTGGTAGAGGGACTAATGGGCGGTAAGTTAATGCTATTTGGCGGTAAGTTAATTAAGCCAGCTAAATTGTCATGGAGTCATTGACTATACACTTTGTCAACCGCGATTGAAACTGCATAGGGTCTGTCCTAGTGTGAGTCCGTATAGTCATGGGCTTACTCAATCAGCTAGGGCTATAAATGACCACTTTAATGATAGGGCTTCAAGGCAGCGTTCCGGCACTGTCTTTGTTTATGTTAGCGAACTCAATCTTGCCCGGGCCTAATAATTTAATGCTACTACATGGGGGCATCAAACGCGGATTTTGGGCGTGCCGTGGGCACATGATGGGCGTGACCACCGGCGTTATTATTATGCTTTGGCTGAGCTACTGGGGCATCGCGCAAATCGTGGTTGAGCACCCTCAAGTTATGCTGAGCATCAAGATACTGGGTAGCCTGTATTTATTATGGCTCACATGGCAAATGGCAAAAACCGACTTTATTGCCGTGGTCAAAAAAGCCTTGTATCAAGAGAGTTTGGACAAGACATCCACCGCTAACCCTGACAAAAAAGGCTTTGGCGACTTGCCTTTGACCTTTTGGCAAGCGTTAATGCTACAAGGGTTAAACCCAAAAGCGTGGACGATAACGATGATTGCCCCAACTCTAGCCATGATTAGTTTAGGGCTAGCAGAGGCAACGCCTTGGCTAGACAATTGGTCGCTGCTATTGCTGTGCGCTGTAATCAATGTGACTTCGATTGGCTGGTGGGCAGCGGGCGGGCAATGGCTGCGAAAGCTGGTCGATTACCCAAGAGTAATGAAAGGCATCCATAGTGTCATCGTGCTGATGACGTTTTATTGCGCGCTGTCGCTTTGGTTATGAATAGTTGAAGTTAAGAAAAGCCTTTAAATATATCTTTAAATAAAAATTATAATTTATAAAATGTCCTAATCTGTTCGGTCATTGGCGGATAGGCAATCGCGAATAGCCTTTGAGCCTTATACAATAGCTGTTATTAAATAAGAGATAGCAATAAACAATATGACGCCAATGTCTTTTTAAGACCGAATCATTAGCTGTTTTTAATCCCTACTTGCTGACCCTAAAAGGAGACAGAACCGTTGCTACAATTTCAGCAAAAGTCCATCACCGTTCACGTCTACTTTGTGGTGTTAGAGGGCTCGTTAGGTCTTGACCTGACAGGGCCTGCCGAAGCCCTACGTATTGCCAATCGTGTGCTGGCGGCGCGAAGCTCAAATCAACAAACCGCCAAGCGCTTTGAGGTGCATCATGTGGGCTTTGCCGAGACTGCCACGCTATCCACAGGGCTGACAGTCAGTCAGATTGAGCCCATGCCCAGCCCGCAAGATTTGCTCGCCATGACCTCTACTACGACTTCCGCTTGGGTAGTGATTTTGGGTCAGGAGGGCATCACGCCGCTCAACCCCGACCTGCCCCACAATAGACAGCTGATTGCTTGGCTGAATGATTTTCCTATTAGAAAACAGCAATTAGAAATCATTACCGTTTGCGCGGGCAGCTTGTTTTTGGGTTACGCAGGACTGCTTAAAGGCCGCAAAGTCACCACCCATCATTTAGATTTGGATGAGCTAGCACGCATTGCCCCTGATTGCCTGCTGCAGCAAGACTGCGTGTTCGTGGAGGATGACGGTATTGCCAGTAGTGCAGGCGTGACCACCGGCATTGACTTGATGGTGCACAAAATCGCCCAAGTCTGCGGCGAGGTGGTGGCAAGCGACGTTGCTCAGTGGATGGTGATGCCGCAGCGGCGAGGGGCTAAGCACAGTCAGTTTTCAGATTTGCTCAGCCACCGCGCACACTTGCATCCTGCAGTACATCGGGTTCAAGCTGCTATCACGCTTGCGCCAAAGACAGCTTGGACAGTGCAGAGCTTGGCTGAGATTGCACACGTCTCACCAAGGCATTTGGGCAGATTGTTTCAGCAGCATACGGGCATAGCCGCTATGCAATACGTCACTTTAGTTCGATTGGCGCTCGCCAAGTCTGCTTTATCGTCAGGGGTAAGCGTCACTGAAGCGGCAGATAGCGCAGGGTTTAGCTCCGATGTTCAGCTTAGGCGGGCATGGCATCAGTTTGGAGAGGAGGGTACGCCGTCGCAATTTTCTACTGCTTAATTGTCTGTTAATCGCGTATTAACCCTAAACCGACAAGCCATAAGCGAACTTATTGAAAGCCAATTCACTATAAAAAGTCAATCAAATAGCATTTATCTAAAGGACAACAGATGACCCCAATACATATTTTACTAGCCGTCATCGTCACCTTAATTTGGGGTATTAATTTTACCTTTATTGCGTGGTCACTTGAGAGCTTTCCCCCGCTAATGCTATCAGCGCTGCGCTTCTTTTTTACCGCTATACCCTTGGTATTTTTTCTTAAAGCGCCTAAATTTAACCGTACCTTATTCGTTTATGCCATTGGCACCTTTGTGATGCAGTATGCCTTTGTTTTCACCGCCATGCACCTTGGCGCATCCGCTGGCTTGACGGCGCTGTTGTTGCAATTGCAAATATTTATTACCGTTTTGCTCGCCTATTTTATGCTGGGTGAGTCAGTCAATCGCATGCAACTGATTGGCATGGTCATTGGGGTGTTGGGACTGACAGTCATAGCCGCTAACTTGGGCGGCGATATGCCCTTATTAGGGTTTATTTGTATCTTGATTGCCGCTACGGGTTGGAGCTTTGGCAACATTGCCTCAAAGCAATTATCTAGTGCTGCCAAGCCAATACCCACCGCGACTCTGGCACAAGAGCCATCCTCACAGAACGCGCCTGTCTCAACACTTTCATCAACGCCTTCATCAACGTTTATATCAACACCTTCACTAACCTCTTCACCAGCCCCATTATCAGTCGCCTTATCCGCCTTGTCATTGGTGGTATGGGGCGGGCTAATAGCCTGCGTAATTTTGACCGTCGCTTCATTAATATTTGAGACCGATGCTTGGCAAGTTTCGACATTGACGCACGCCTCAATGAAGTCGTGGTTATCCCTTGGTTTTATTGTCTATATCTCGACCTTATTAGGCTTCGGACTCTGGGTGTATCTGCTTAGCGAGAATACCGCCTCTAAGGTGGTGCCGTTCGCGCTGCTGGTACCCGTCTTTGGCATGATAATGTCAGTGATATTCACAGGGGAGGTGGTGACGTGGTGGAAGATGCTAGCCATGGGGCTTATTTTGTCGGGGCTACTGTTGGCGAATTTAAAACCAAAAAAAGTCCTGCACCGCTCTGTTGGGAGTACAGGACCCTTATAAAAGTAAGAAATAGGGCAAATCAAGAGATGGTTCTGCCCCAGGTCATTCAGCGCTTTTGCCTTGATTGGCCACAGCAGCCATAAGCTTGGCGACCTCCGCTTCATCTCCTAAGAATCGACGGCTGATAGGACGCAGGTTGTCGTCTAACTCGTAGACGATGGGCACGCCAGTGGGGATGTTAAACTCAAGGATTTCGCTATTGCTCATGTCATCGAGGTACTTAACCAATGCCCGAAGACTGTTGCCATGAGCGACGATTAGTGGGGTCTTGCCAGCACGCAGCGCAGGGACAATGCTATCTTGCCAATAGGGCAGCACCCGGTCGATGGTCATCTTTAAGCTCTCGCCGCGTGGCAGCAAGCTGGCATCTAGATGGGCATAACGTGGGTCATGCTGTGGCAGGCGCTCGTCGTCATCTTCCATAAATGGCGGCGGTGTATCAAAACTGCGTCGCCAGATTTTAATTTGCTCATCGCCGTGCTTTTTGGCCGTCTCAGCTTTATTCAGCCCTTGCAGCGCGCCATAATGACGCTCATTGAGACGGTAGCTACGCTCAACGGGCAGATACATTAGATTCATCTCATCTAGCACGGTCCACATGGTTCGGATAGCCCGCGTCAGCACTGAGGTAAAGACCGTGTCGATGCCGATGTTGGCCTCTTTTAACTGTTGACCCGCGCGGCGCGCTTCACTCAACCCAAGCTCGGTGAGGTCGACGTCTTTCCAACCCGTAAAGCGGTTTTGCTCGTTCCAGACGCTCTGACCATGGCGCAATAATACGAGAGTATGGCTCATTGATATCCTCCTTAAATGTGGCTTTATGATAGCGAACCTTGGTTGGATTTAATAGGGTGCAAAGGCTTAATGACATTGACTAGAACAATCTTTATCATATTCCGCGAACCATTTTTTACGAAGACTGGCTATATCTATACTCAAAAGTGATGATTCGCCACTCAATTTATTTATCAATCCTTGGAGACACTATGCGCCTAATTGCTGCTTTATCGGTTGTCATGACCTTATCACTGAGTGCTTGTACCAACATTCACCCTCAACCTACAACCTTATCGACGGGCAACGTGGATAACCAACGGAGCGCTCCTAACAAAGCAGCTTTTGTCAAAGCGTGCGTAGCTGGGATGGTCACTCCAGCCAAACAAGACTATGCGGCGGCGGCTCGAAGAGCAGGCAATGCCCAGCCCAAGCCTTTTCCTGAAGAAGAGTTCAGCACTTCGGCAGCCTCAATGTGTGAGTGTTTGGCCGATAGATTACAAGACAATCAAATTAGCTATGCTGACGTGAGCAATCACCTACCATTGGTGGAGAGCTACATACAAGAGGCATGGAAAGGGGGACAGTGTCGCCCGAATGGGCTGCTTGGCAAAATAATAGATAATAGATAGACAGTCAAAAAAATGCTAAATGCGAGTGGCTTTTTCCTCACTGGCTTTATATCGACACTATTAATCCCCTATCCAAACGACTCCCCTTAGCGTGTAAGTAGGTCGCCTCGACATTATATTAACTGTTTCGATTAAGCATGGAGGATGAGAAGATTAATTAACTCCTCACTCATCCCGATGAAACTCAATGCGGCTAAGCACATGCTCTTGAATCACATAAGCGCAAATATACGCCGCAGGCCAAGCCACCACAAAAGCCGTCGTCCATGAATGCAATAGATTGGTAAAGAAGTCGCTGGTCCAACCGTTTTTAAGTAGGATAAGGGCGGCAGAGATGATCAAAGACATCAGTAGCGCCATCAATCCCGTAAAAATCAACCGATAAAACTTAGCATGAATACGCATAGCAGCACACTCTATTAATAGGATAAAAAGCAGCAAAAGTCAGGGCTGAAAAATAAGCCGCTAAGGTTATACTTAAATCACTAAATAATCTAGATGATTGCTATGATAAGTGGCAGCTAACGTAGCTTAGCTCAAGCATTCAATCTCGCCTGCAAGGAAGCCCCATGCCAATACTTATGAAAGAAGTCTGCAAATCCATCACTATCGACGCCCCTATTGACACCGTTTGGTCCGTACTCACCGACTACAAAGCCTACCCCGACTGGAACCCTACCATTCGCCACTTAGGCATGAAGAACAAAGTCGGCAAATCCTTTAACCTCAAGATAAAAACAGGCTCAGGTAAAATCGTGCTCGCTCGCCCCAAGCTTCTAGCCTTCAAATACCAAGACAGCTATCGCTGGCAAGGCAAAGTGCT
>JAUNVX010000338.1 GCA_030540615.1 Psychrobacter sp.
TTACCGTCATTGGCACCTCAGAGCAGCTCCCGCTTGCCGAGCAGCAGTCTATAGCCGCTAATATACTTGAGGTGGCTCAGCGTTATCAGATTGGGTAAGGTCAGTGTCATCAACGCTGATTTAAGATAGCTAGCACACTATGGTTACAATATCAATATAGTATCTGCTAAAATCAAACCTTGACCTTATTTATCGGTAGTTTGGCAAGCTAGACTGGCTATCTTTGCTTTATCATAAACGGCCTGCGCATCCAGTCCGCTGGCGCTGACTTCATCTAGATATTTCTGTGACCCTTCTATTAAGGGACCGCTCCAATCAGGATCAGTAAGCGGGTCTGGTACATCAATGATGATATCTCCTTTAGCTCGAGCTGCTGCCATAACCTCTGCATTTGCCACGTCAAAGACCTTGGCTGCTTGGGCTGCCATCGATTTACCTGAGTGCGAATCAAGGACTCGCTTGAGGTCATCAGGCAAGCTGTCATATTTGTCTTTATTCATGCTGACCACTAGCGCTGCACTATAAAAAGGGATATTAGTATGGGTATTAACCAACTCATCTAAGCGAAAGGCGCGGATAGGTTGCCAAGCAAAGCATAACCCGTCAATGACGCCACGCTGTAATGAAGTATAGGTGTCAGGAGCAGGCATGCCCACCGGAGACGCTCCAACAGTATCGATTATATAGCTAGCTACTGCTGAGGGTTGGCGGATCCGCAAACCTTTCATATCTGCTGGCGTGCGTAGGGGCTTATCAATGGTATGTAGTGCCCCTGGCCCAGTGCCTATCATATAGAGTAAGTGTGTGTCTTCGTACTCTTTTGTGATAACACCATCATCATAGAGTTTATGCAAGATACAACTTTGCTGCTCAGCACTATTAGAAAGTCCGGGCAGCTCAACGATTTGAGTTAAAGGAAAACGGCCTGCGGTATAGCCATGAGCTTGCATGCCGATATCTATCGTGCCTTTCGCCGATGCTTCATAAGTGACGCCAGGTTTGCTTAAAGTAGCTGAGGGATAAATCTCAACCTTAAGTCTACCATTTGAGTCAGTTTCAATCGCCTGTGCCCATGGCTCAAAGACCTGCTTGTTAATGAGGTCATTGGCAGTCATAAAGTGAGAAAAGCGCAGTACAGTGACGGTTTTGGTAGGGTTGATGTCAGACTCATCAGCTGCGGTAATTTCGGCTTTTTCAGCGCAGCCAGTAGCGGCTAATACGGTAGCTAAAATGATTGAAGCCTTGGAAGGGGCTATGTTTGCTAGACGATAAAATATTTTCGTTATCATCACAACATCCTTGTTTGATGGATAAAAAGAAAATACTTTAATGTCCAGAACGGTTTTCTATTTAAGAGTATGTATTAAGGCATTGGTTAAAAGCAACAGCCTATAAGGCTTTTTAAACTTAAGAGCTATTATTCAATAACCTTATTGTTCAATGACCTTCTCAAGCTCTTGAGCATGCAAAAAATGAGTGTGCTGGGGCGCGCGTTTGGTCTGAG
>JAUNVX010000339.1 GCA_030540615.1 Psychrobacter sp.
TTAGATAATTATTTGGCACTATGTGAAAAGTATGCCCATCTTGGCAAAGCATATGAAGCGCCGCAAAAGATTCGCGATATGGCAGCAGCTGGCGAAACTTTTTATCCCGCTGCATAACGCCTATAAAGAATTCATATCAGTATAGTAAGTAGGCTTAATGATAAAAGATAATAGTGATATCAAGAAATTATTGAGCCTAAAGACTGACAATAAAAATTAAGGGAATGTAATATGACAACTTTAAGTCCAACAGATGTGGTCATTGTAGATGGTGTACGCTCAGCGATGGGCAAATCAAAAAACGGTATGTTCCGTCACGTGCGTGCTGACAGCTTATCAGCTGAGTTAGTTCGTGCCTTGGTTGCGCGCAATGACTTTGATACCAATGAGGTTGAAGATATTATTTGGGGCTGTGTGAATCAGACTCTAGAGCAAGGCATGAATATTGGTCGTAATATTGGCCTATTAGCTGATATTCCAAAAACAGCTGGTGGTCAAACGATCAATCGTCTCTGTGGCTCATCGATGCAAGCTTTGCATACCGCTGCGGCGCAAATCATGACCAACCAAGGTAATATTTTTATTATCGGTGGCGTTGAGCACATGGGTCACGTCGGTATGATGCATGGTATCGATCTTAATCCTGCCGCTTCTAAGCACTACGCTAAAGCCTCGAATATGATGGGTTTGACCGCTGAAATGCTTGGTCGCATGAATAACATCAGCCGCGAAGAGCAAGATGCCTTTGGTCTTGAATCGCATCGCCGAGCATGGGAAGCAACCACTGAAGGTCGTTTTGATAATGAAATTATCGGCATTGAAGGTCATGATAGCGAGGGTCGCTTGCAACTGTGTACGGTTGATGAAGTCATTCGCCCTGATGCGACGATGGAGCAAATGCAAAAACTACGTCCAGCCTTCGACCCAGCAGGTGGTACGGTAACCGCAGCGACTTCATCAGCCTTGTCTGACGGTGCCTCTGCCATGCTCGTTATGAGCGCGCAGAAAGCCAAAGATTTAGGTCTCAAACCACGTGCGCGTATTCGTAGTATGGCAATTGCAGGTTGTGATGCGGCTATCATGGGTTACGGCCCCGTGCCAGCCACCCAAAAAGCACTAAAACGTGCGGGCATGAACCTTGATGATATGCAAACTATCGAGCTAAACGAAGCTTTTGCTGCGCAGAGCCTATCCGTACTCAAAGCGATGAATCTAACTGATAAGCAAGACATCGTCAATATTAATGGTGGCGCGATTGCCCTAGGCCATCCACTCGGTTGTTCAGGCGCGCGTATCACTGTCACTCTGCTGAATGCGATGGAACAGATGGATACTGAAATCGGGCTGGCGACGATGTGTATTGGTCTTGGTCAAGGTATCGCAACGATTATCGAACGCGTATAAGTAGTTAGTCTTTAAATACTTAGTTTATAGTATTAAAATATTTTTTGCTCACTGATAAAGACATTATCCATTATGAATGAGGGATTCTTTTAATAACTAT
>JAUNVX010000103.1 GCA_030540615.1 Psychrobacter sp.
ATCACACCCGCCTCATCACGGCGCATCCAAGTGGCAATAGAATAGCGCTGACGCTGGGCAACTTCGACTTGATGGCGAAGATTGCTATCGAATATGACCAACCGATTGGCTTTGGGCAATAATTGATGGGAGCGACCATGATAATCAATGAGCACCAATGCCCCGCCATCATCATGAGTCCACTCATCATTGAGATAATAGACGGCAGAGACCACGCGCTCATCACGGCCAATCGGGTTGTCCGTGTGCCATTGATAGCCAAATCCTGGCGGATAACAAGCATAGTGAGCTTCACTCTGACGGATACCTGCAAATAAGGCTTGATTGAGCCACTGTGCTAAGGCTCGGATACTCTGCAGATAATAAGTCCCTGCTACAAAGTCTTCGCTAATCCAGCGAATCTTGTCACCACGAATATCGGCCAGTCGCACGCCTTCAGCAATCTTGGCCTCGCGGTAAGCGATAAAACCGCTCTCGGCCTGTAAAGCGGTTAAAGCCGAAGCAGAGAACACATGGTCTAACACTATCCAGCCATCATTAGTAAACTGGTCTAATGCCTCATCATTTAAGAGTATTTGCCAATCCACGGCAAAGTCGTCTGCGGTCACCTGTCTTAGCTCAGACGTAAGCGCAAGCCCAGACAGATAAGGCGAGGAGGGGTCGGCCAAGTTACTAAGGTCTGTCATGAGTGATGGCTCTCAAAGATGGTTAGCAAAGATGGACCTTAAAGAGGGTTGTCAACGATAGGTCTTAACCCAGCCAATGTCATAAAGCATCGGTTATCGTACTGAGTAGCGGCGTTAAAGCATTTAGTCTTATGCAAAGCTAAGTAAGATTTAGCTCTTAAGCCATGTGATTACTCTATGCTTACCACGCGCTTGCTGCACTAGGCTGCCGTGATAATGGTCAATTCAGTCGCCAAGCTACTTATTAAACCTACTTATTTTTTACTGGCTTATGCTACCATAGTAGCATTCTTTATTAACGAAACTTTTGGTCACCATGAACTATAAACACGCCTATCACGCTGGCAATTTTGCCGACGTTGTCAAACATATCTTACTTATTCAATTGCTCAATCAGCTCAGCCAAAAGGGCAAGCCATTTTATGTGCTAGACGCCTATGCTGGCCGCGGCCTATACTCACTGACCAGTGAAGAGGCCCGCAAAACAGATGAGGCCAAAGGCGGCGTCAAGTCTATATTGGCGGCAGACTTAACCGAAGCGCCCGAAGCGGTTCAGCAATACGTGAGTGACATCAAGCTGGCCCGCCAAACTTATGACAAGCATGTCTATCCAGGCTCGCCTTGGTGGATTGCCCATCATGTCGAGACCCACCCCAATACGGGCGTTCGCGCCGAGGCCTTTGAAGCCAAAGCCAGCGAATACGATGCGCTTAATTATCAGCTTTATCAGTTGCCCATAGGCATCCATCACCGTAACGCTTTTGAAGGCATTCGCGGCGTCATCCCGCCTGTTGAGCGCCGAGGTCTTATCTTAATCGACCCGCCTTTTGAGCAAGAGCACAAAGACTTTAGCCAGTTAGTGGACTTACTGGCTGTCAACTATGACAAGTGGCCACAAGGCGTCTATGCGCTATGGTATCCGCTCAAAAATATCGACGCGGTCGAGCTGTTTCATAAAAAGATGAAACGTACGGGCATCAAGCGTCAGCTAGTTTGTGAGCTCAATATCTATCCCAATGATGTGGCGGTTGGCCTTAATGGTACCGGCATGCTCATCATCAATCCGCCTTGGCAATTTGATAGCAAAGCGCGCGAGATTCTGCGCTTTATCCAGCCCCATCTCAAAGTAGCAGACGCCCCCGAGCTCACCCCAGATAGTGCTACGAATGTACGTTGGCTAGTAGGAGAGTAAGCATGTCGACCGAGCAGCCCGGCCCATCTGAGCAGTCCCCACATTATGCCACGCCGCCTCAGCCCGGCCAGGATAACCCAACTTCAACCACGCCGCCTCATGGCAGCCATAATGACAGTTATAACCTAGACGAGTCTGAGCGCAATCGTCATATCGCCGACCACGATGACTATGACGGCTTGACCTTTGAAGTGATAGAGACTGAGGTAGCCGATGGCAAGCCTGTGGTGAGTCGAGGCGTTTACCTAGCGCCAAATCTTATCACCACCATGTCGCTATTATCAGGGTTCTTTTCGGTCTTGGCCAGTACCCAAGGTCATTTTTACAAGGCCTCATTAGCGATATTTTTATCAGCTATATTGGACGGTGCAGATGGCAGGGTAGCCCGAATGCTCAATGCCCAAAGCCCCTTTGGCGAGCAATATGACTCGCTGGCCGACATGTTGGCTTTTGGTGTGGCCCCTGCGATATTGATATATAGCTTTGCCCTCATGCCCCTTGGCCGTGTCGGCATTGCTTGTGCATTTGTGTTCACCGCTTGCGCCGCCTTTCGCCTGGCCCGCTTTAACGTGCAGATTGGGGTCGTGGACAAAAAATACTTCGTTGGCCTAGCCAGTCCACTAGCCGCCATTCTGGTCACCAGTGCCGTCATGGTCGCCGTTGACCACAGTCAATGGGTAGGGCAGTATGACAAGCCCATGATGATTTTATTTGCGGTTTGGGTGGTCGTTTGTGGCCTGCTTATGGTCAGCAACATCAAGTACTACAGCTTCAAAGAGTTTGACAAAAAGAAAGTTCCTTTTGCCGCCCTAATCATTGGCGTGCTCGTATTGGGTATTGTGATTTACGACATTCCAGTGGGCATCTTAGCGATAGGGGTGATTTACGCGCTTTCAGGTATGGTCACCACTTTAAAGGCCAAAATATAATGGGCTTTAGTGACCCTTAGCGAGATTGCTCATTTTAAAAAAGCCCTCAATCATTGAGGGCTTTTTTATGACGTCTGAGCAAGTTTTATAATAACCGCTACTATCACGGCTAAACCACACCGCAAGGCAACCATCGGCTAGCCACCCAAAAATTCCTATTAAAAGGCATCACTTATAATAAGAAACCTTGCGAGCCTAACAAAGCAGTGCTTTGTTTTGACGGCTCTCATATTAGGGCTAGACCACAACCCAAAGCAACCATTTGCTAGTCTGTAGGATGCGTCTCACGCATCAATTAGCTGTCCAAATCTTTAACGATGCTCACGGCGCTATCCTACGAAATCATCTCAAAAAAACAATTCAACTCAATTCCCTACTCTTCAATTCAACCATCATTAAAGCACACTCCCTCCTTTCTCAAAGCAATGAACAAGTATAAGCACGGGTCTGAGAGACATTTGTCCGAAGCTCAAGATGAAAGCTATGCTCTTAGTGATAGGCGCTAGATTTGCGGGTAACTCTAGAGATAGATTGACTGATGAAACTGAGATTGAGTTATTTAAAGATTTAAAAGTCCTCTGCTATAAATTCCTTACTAATATTATTGATTTTAAAAACTCAATTTGATTAAGGAATTTTTATTTAAATAAACCATATCGACCGATATTAAAACAATACTATTAATACGGATTTAATATTTAAAAGGAATTTTATTTAACCAGTTAATGTCAGAAAATCAGATTTTATACATTATATATGAATTAATAGCATTAAAAATTAATAATAAAACGATAGAGGATTTTTATTATCAACTATCATTAAAATAATTAACTCTTTGATTATTAGACCATTAGCTTTTTCCTTTATTGCGGTAAGGTTTTAAAGCCATAAGACATGGAGGTTTGCTAGGGATAGCCTCGAATAATTGAATAGCTAAACGCTAGCCGTTGGTCCTATTGCTAATTACTGCTATTGCTATACTAAAGTTTATCAATCATAAGCTGGTTATTGAAATATAAAACCCTACTATCGGTATAGATATTTATTAGAATTATTTATGCTAATTAATTCATCTTAGTCTAATTTTGAAAGTAGTTATTCCTCAATTAAAGTTTTTTAGAGAGTTAAGTTATTAAATTTTTATTTTTTATTTCTACAGTATTTCAATCAATAATTCTTAGTCACAAAGGCGTATAGTAGCGTCTCATTAGAAACCTTAGCGTATCAATTTATATTGCCGTAAAAGCTATCTTATTAAAAGTTATAGTAAAACTTGGTTATTATCTATTGGGCCAGTCATTTATTTTAGGCTAGCCAACAGTTTACTAGGATAGTAAAGCTCATAAAGGTTTCTGATGGGTATGAAATGAAGCAGTATTGGTAGAGTGCCTGTCATTTTTAATCGCTCTAGTGACTGACTTCATAGCTGCCTAGGCTGCGCCGCCTAATCATGATTTTCTCTAAATCTTGAGGGTATATCTTCGCAGTAGTATCGCACCATCTCTTTAATGTTCATCTCGTTGATTAATTTTTAGGCTCACTCCCTACCACTAGTTTTACTGACTTTATATTTAAGAGTCAGGCGCTAGCGAGGGCGTGAGCTTCTTGTCCTTCTACTGTTTAAGTTCTGTTCTGAAAGCGATGTGTTTTCAAGTTAAGAGTTTCAAAGAGATTGGGCAGGGTTGAAAGGGGCGGGAGGGGACACAGAGGGTGATGATAGTAAGACACTAGCGTAGTTATGAGGGTTAAGTATTGAGTCACCAGCTTCGTTATCCGTCATTAGGATAACCGCGCAAAGCGTTAAAAGTACTGGTCTATATTAATAAGACTAACCTAACAGAAGGTTAAACTGGCATGACTTATCTAAAACTACCTACTTGGCTAAAAGCTAGCCTAACGGTACTGATGAGCAGCTTGCTATTGACTGCTTGCGACCAAGGGGTATTAAGTCCCCAAGGCGCCGTAGGCATGCAGAACAAAGAGCTGATTCTTATCGTTACTGGATTGATGCTGATTGTGGTTATCCCCGTCATCATCATGGCCGTTTGGTTCACTTATCGCTATCGCGAAAATAGACCAGATGCGCACAAAGACTTTAATCCTGAATGGTCACACAACACCATGATTGAAGTGGTGATGTGGACGGTTCCTATTATTATCATTGCCATCTTGGCGGTTATCACTTGGCGCACCACCCATGAGCTTGATCCTTACAAGCCGCTTAATTTGGCCAATGACAAGCCGCCACTAGAGATTGATGTGGTGGCACAAAACTGGAAATGGCTGTTTATTTACCCTGAGCAAAATATTGCAACGGTCAATGAGATATACATCCCTGTGGACCGTGAGGTGAGCTTTAAGATTACCTCTGACACGGTCATGAACTCATTCTTTATTCCTCGATTAGGCAGCCAAATCTATGCTATGGCGAGTATGGTGACCCAGCTTCATCTGGTTGCTAACGAGCCAGGCGTTTATAACGGTCTATCGTCAAACTATAGCGGTCCTGGATTTTCAGATATGAAATTCTTGGTTCACGCTGTTGATGATAAGTCGTTTGATAATTGGGTGACTAAAGTCAAATCAGGTGATTATAAAGTCCTTGATGTCCCTACTTATCAAGAGTTATCTAAGCCCTCTGAGAATCATCCAATCGAATACTTCAAGTCTGCCAAGCCTGACATGTTTAATTATATTGTTCATCAATATGATGCCAAGCAAGCGGGCCAAAATCAGTTTGTCGAAGCGGGTTCAGTGAATCAGCGAGACGATAAAGCGGCGGTTTCAAAGCCTCTTGAGTCTGATTTAAAACAGGACAGCGAAGCGATTACCAATCCGGCCGCGCCAGCAAATGCTAATGATGCGCAAGAAGCTGACGCTCACCAATAGAAGAGGCAATTATGGAAGCAATACTTGGTAGATTGTCGCTTGAGGCGATTCCTTATCATGAGCCCATTATTATGGGCGCAGCTGCCTTTATGGCCTTAGTTGGGCTGGCAGTTTTATTTTTAATCACCAAAAACAAATGGTGGGGCACACTTTGGCATGATTGGCTGACCTCAGTAGATCACAAAAAGATTGGCATCATGTATATCGTGGTAGCCATCGTGATGTTACTGCGCGGCTTTAGTGATGCCATTATGATGCGAACGCATCAGATGCTTGCTAATTATCCAGGAACGGGTTATTTGCCGCCGCACCACTATGATCAAATCTTCACCGCTCACGGCGTGATTATGATTTTTTTCGTGGCCATGCCATTGGTAGTGGGGCTGATGAACGCTATCGTGCCGCTACAAATTGGTGCTCGCGATGTGGCATTTCCGTTTCTAAACTCCTTATCGTTTTGGTTGTTCGTTACGGGCGCATTGTTGGTCAACTTCTCATTGGTGATTGGCGACTTTGCAGCGACTGGCTGGCTGGCTTATCCGCCATTGTCAGAGTTGACTTATAGCCCGACGGCGGGGGTCGATTATTACATTTGGGCCTTGCAGCTATCAGGACTGGGGACGCTGTTGACGGGGGTGAACTTTTTGGTCACCATCCTCAAAATGCGAGCGCCCGGTATGAAGATGATGCACATGCCCATCTTTACTTGGTCAGCGCTATGTACCAACATCTTGATTGTGGCCTCTTTCCCTGTATTGACCGCTACGCTTGTGATGCTATCGCTTGATCGTTATCTTGGCATGCATTTCTTTACCAATGATGCTGGCGGTAACGTCATGATGTACATCAACCTCATTTGGATTTGGGGTCACCCAGAGGTGTATATCTTAGTACTTCCTGCGTTTGGTATCTTCTCAGAAGTCATCTCAACCTTCTCACAGAAAAAGCTATTTGGTTACGTGAGTATGGTGTATGCCCTAATGGTGATTGCCTTCTTAAGCTTTATCGTTTGGCTACATCACTTCTTTACCATGGGTTCAGGGGCGAATGTTAACGCCTTCTTTGGTATCACCACCATGATTATCGCGATTCCCACTGGGGTCAAGGTATTCAACTGGTTATTCACCATGTACCGAGGCAAAATCGTTTTTGGCACGCCCATCATGTGGACAGTTGCCTTTATTATCACCTTTGCTATCGGTGGTATGACAGGTGTGATGCTAGCCGTCCCTGGCATTGACTTTGTACTACACAACAGCCTGTTCTTAATTGCTCACTTTCATAACACCATCATCGGCGGTGCCGTCTTTGGCTACTTTGCGGGTATTACCTTTTGGTGGCCCAAGATGTTTGGCTATCGATTGGATGAAAAATGGGGCAGACGCGCGTTTTGGGGCTGGTTCATCGGTTTCTTCGTGGCCTTTATGCCGCTTTACGTGCTTGGCTTCTACGGTATGACCCGTCGTACCAACCATTATGCCAATGATGTTTGGCAGTTCTGGCTTATCGTCGCGGCCATCGGTGCCTTTATCATCTTATTCGGTATCGTCAGCCAGTTGATTATGTTCTACGTGAGCTACCGTGATCGTGAGCGTTTGGCCGATATCAGTGGTGATCCATGGAATGGCCGTACCCTAGAGTGGAGTACGCCATCACCAGCGCCGTTTTATAACTTTGCTCAATTGCCTGCTATCAACGATTTAGATGCTTTAGCTCATCTAAAAGGCTCAGGTTGGAGCTCAGATAAAGCGCCTAAATACTACAGCCCTATCCATATGCCTAAGAATACTGATTCTGGATTTTTAATCGGTGTCATCAGCTTTGCCTTAGGGTTTGGGTTCGTCTGGCATATTTGGTGGTTGGTGGTGTTGTCGTTCTTAGCGATTATTTTCTGTCTCATTCGTGAAGCCAATAAGCGTGAAATCGACTATATCGTGCCCGTTAGTGAGATTGAAAAAATCCAAAATGACTACTATCAGCGACTTCGCGCCGCCAATGTAGGAGATGCCTAATGAGTGCTACAGAATCTATGAACAAACAGCAGGTCAATAGCAACTTGCCTGATGACAATGGGGAGCAATTGCTTCCCTCTGATCAGCACAACGAAGGGAGTGTCGATTATTTCAATCACAGTGACCCGCACCACCCTGATCATGTCGATGCGTCCTCGAACAAGGTCTTAGGGTTTTTCGTTTACCTGATGACCGATCTGGTGTTGTTTGCTACCTTCTTCGCTGCTTATTCAGTCTTGAATGTCGGCGTGGCAGATGGCCCAGGCCCCAAAGACATCTTTGATCTTAAGTTTGTGTTGGTCGAAACCTTTTTACTGCTGATTAGTAGTATCACCTTTGGCTTTGCCATGTTGGGTGCTTTTGATAAAAACCTACCCAAGCTGCGCCTATGGTTAATTGTCACGGCATTATTTGGTATGGGCTTTGTGGCGATGGAAGTCTACGAGTTCCATCATCTGATAGTCGAAGGCTTTGGCCCAAGCCGCAGTGGCTTTTTGTCATCGTTCTTTAGCTTGGTGGGACTGCATGGCTTGCACGTTACCTTTGGTATCTGTTGGTTGTTCTTTATGCTCTATCAGCTCGGCAAGTTCGGTCTGTCGGAGCGAGTGATGACTCGCCTAAGATGCCTAAGCCTATTTTGGCACTTTTTAGACATCGTTTGGATTTGTGTCTTTTCACTGGTCTATCTCACAGGGGTATCGCTATGACAAATCAAGATTTACATCATGCGAAGCACGCGGCAGCTCATGGCGATGTCAGTCATGGCCAAAGCACCCATGGCAGTCGAAACAGCTACATCATCGGTTTTATCTTATCAGCGATTTTGACGGTCATACCTTTTTGGCTGATTATGAGCCAGACCTTAGCTGGCATGAATGCGGTTTGGATGATTGCAGGGTTTGCAGCGGCTCAGATAGCCGTTCAAGTCTTTTTCTTCTTACATGTGGACTTTAGCCCTGAACAGCGCAACACCTTGTATAGCTTTTTATTCACCGTGTTCGTGGTGGCTATCGTGATGGCAGGCTCATTATGGATTATGCATAACGCCAATGAAAATATGATGCCGGGCATGGGTCATATGGGTCATATGAATACTGAGCATGCTGCGCCCAAACGTCTAGACCGTGAGCTTGAAGGCTTTGAAGATAAGCTTGGCGTACCACCTGCTGGTCAAGGTACGGCGATGCCAAGCGATTCGTCTAATGGCATGACCAATGAAATGCCAGCCAATCATGCCGATATGTCCAATATGGCGATGCCAGAGGGTAATTCGACCATGCAAGGCGATCATTCCTCTATGCAAGAGCACTAATAAAACGGTGATAAGCGTCAGTAGGCCAGTTATTGACTCATTGGCTATTCATTAACTAGCTATTCACTAACCAGCTGTTGTCTGACTACTGACGCTAGGATTAGAGACTGTCTATTTTGCATGTTTAATGATTGGTAACGGGTTAGGGAAGTACATTGGCAATCAAGGCCAAGTTAGTAAAGCCCAAGTTACCAGTCAAGTCAAATAGACAGAATCATGTGCTAACCATAAATCGCATTAGGTTTTATGACGATATTAAGTGATGGACAATCATGAACAAACTTGCACAGTTAAGAGTCGATGTTGCCCGGCAGCCTTTAATCCAAGTCATCAAGCCTGGGATTGTCTTTGGCAACGCCATCACCGTGCTAGGAGGTTACTTCTTAGCGGCTCGTGGCCAGCCCGATTGGCCTATTTTATGGCAAGTCTTAATCGGTACGATGGCAGTCATTGCTTCCGGCTGCGTCATTAACAACATCATTGACCGAGATATCGACTCAAAAATGCAGCGCACCTGCGACCGTGTGTTGGTCACCGGCGAGCTATCGATTACCAATGCCTTATTGTATGCCGCCGCCTTGCTCACGGTTGGGCTACTATGTTTGGCCGCGACCACCTCACTGGCCTTATATTCAGCACTGTTTGGCTACGTGGTCTATGTCGGGCTATATAGTCTGTACTTTAAGCGTCAATCGGTTTGGGGCACCTTCGTCGGCAGCTTCTCAGGTGCCATTCCGCCTGTTATTGGCTACGCCGCGCTGACCCCGCATATCAACGCCGTTTATTGGGTACTGTTTGCCATGTTCGCCATCTGGCAAATGCCTCATGCTTACGCGATTGCCGTCTTTCGCAAAAAAGACTACAGCGCCGCCGCCATCCCCGTGTTGCCAGTCAAATACTCGTTTCGCACCGCCCAATGGCACATTGCTATCAGCATAGCCTTATTTTTGATTGTCGGAAGCCTACTTACCGCCTTCAAAGCCACAGGCTACGCTTACCTAGCCGTCCATTTAGCCTTATCAGGATATTGGCTTTGGATTGCCATGAAGCCCATCAAAATAGAGCAAGGCCAAGAGCCCGTTGCCCAGCAAATCAAATGGGCGTACAAAGTCTTTGGTCTCTCTATCGTCATCATGATGGCCTCGTGCTTTATGATGGCCGTAGACTTCGTATAATCAAACAGCCTATTAATCCTATTTATAAAGAATCAATAGCGTCAATATCCCAAAACCACTGTCCTCGGATGGTGGTTTTTTTAGGGTTAAAGATTATCTGACAGCCAAGAAATATCTGG
>JAUNVX010000104.1 GCA_030540615.1 Psychrobacter sp.
GTCGGTGCTACCTTATGTATGCTAGCGTCCGCTTCAGAAGAGCAAAAACAGACTTATCTTGACAAAATGTATTCAGGTGAATGGTCAGGCACCATGTGCTTAACTGAGCCGCATGCCGGAACAGACTTGGGCATTATCAAAACTAAAGCCACGCCTAATGATGATGGTAGCTATAATATTTCTGGCACCAAAATCTTCATCACAGGTGGCGAGCACGACTTAACAGAAAACATCATCCACTTAGTGCTGGCTAAGACCCCAAATGCTCCTGAAGGCTCCAAAGGGATTTCATTGTTTCTAGTGCCTAAGTTCATGGTCAATGAAGATGGTAGCTTGGGCGAGCGTAACAAGCTGGCAGCTGGCTCTATTGAGCATAAAATGGGCATCAAAGGCTCAGCGACCTGCGTGATGAACTTTGACAATGCCAAAGGCTGGATGATTGGTGCCGAGAATACGGGTCTTGCCTCAATGTTTATCATGATGAACTATGAGCGTGTCACCATGGGACTTCAAGGTCTAGGCGGTACTGAGCTGGCTTACCAAAATGCAGCTTTATATGCCAATGACCGTAGTCAAGGTCGTAGTGATACCCAAATTCAAAGCCCAGAAAAACCAGCGGATGCTATTATCTATCATGCTGACGTGCGCAGAATGCTGTTAAATGCTCGCGCCAATGCAGAAGCTTCTCGCTGCTTTGCCATGTACGTGGCTAAGTTTTTGGATGAGCAAAAATACAGCACCAACCCTGAAGCGGCTCAAGCAGCAGCAGCACGTGTTGCTTTGCTGACCCCAATCGCTAAGGCTTTCTTAACCGATAAAGCTCTAGAGGCCACTATAGATTGCCAACAAGTCTTTGGTGGTCATGGCTATATTCGTGAGTGGGGAATGGAGCAAATCGTTCGTGATACTCGTATCTCGCAAATCTATGAAGGGGCTAACGGCATCCAAGCGCTTGATTTACTAGGTCGTAAGATTGCTCGTAACGAAGGCAAATACATGCAGAATTTCTTAGCGGAGATTCGTGATTTCGTTGCTAATATGAAAGCAGATCATGCCATCAAACAAGCCACTTTAGATGCCGCTAATGTCATTGAAGAGTTAACCCAAACCGTTATGGCAAATATCGGTCAGCGTAAGAGTGAAATCAATGGCTGCGCTGTAGACTATCTCCATGCAACCGGTTATCTATGCTATGCCTACATGTTTGCTATGATGGTAGAAGCCGCCAATGGTAAAGAAGGCGAATTCTTTACCAATAAAGCCAAACTTGCCAATTTCTTTGTGGGCCGTATCTTGCCGCGATTAGACGCTCATGCCAAAATGGTCAAAGCTGGCAGTGACCCAATGATGGATTTTGATTTATCCTACTTTGATGTTCCAGCCAATTAATACCTTTTAGGGTCAAGATAACTCGATTGTCTTAATCACTATCAGCAATCATTCGCTCTTTTGATAAAAGAGGACAGTAAAATTACTGTCCTCTTTTTAATGGCGCTAATAATGAGGCGAACTAACAAAAATATTGCATATCTTTGATAAAATATCATTAAAATAGCGCTAAATTAAACCGTGCAAGTTAACCCTAACTTCTTTGCCGTCATCTTATAAAGGATGCCCTGTGTCAGAATTGAAACGCGTTTTGCAGCAAATCACTGCACTCAGCGAAGTCCCTGAGCCTTCTATATTAAAGCGGCTGATTGATATATTGAGAGTCAGCGAAAAGGATGTGACGCAGTCCACTGACGCTGCTAACAATAATATAAAAGCCCTCATTGAGCTACTGACCGCGCATCCTGAATATGGTGCGGGCTTGGCGGCTTTTATCCTTAAATTACTGAATCAATATCAGCAAATCTCTTTATTCACAGATACTGGGATATTGTCCGACCAAGGCTTTTTCAATAGCTTAAATAAACTTGTTGGTCATCGGTTTTTGCCTCTTTTGCCTCAAGAGGATTCTATCGTTGAACTAATCGATTATTTATTTGATCATCGTCATGATGAGCGCTGGCTGGCTAGTATCGATGATCAGCTTTGGGACACCTTGGTTAACCTAATTGTCGTTGATGACTCACACATGAGCCTAGTTGCCACTGCCAAAAACAACTTGCTTAATGCGATGGTGATTTTATCTTATCGCATTAGCGGTATCGGCCTGCACCCTGAGCTGATGGAAGCCTACCCGCAGGTACTCGGCTACTCCGCCTCCTTTGTGGCGCAAAACCAAGAAGCGGTTCTGTTCGTTAACCAGTACCGTCAAGCCCATGAGCTGGACTCATTAAAAGACGTCACGCCTGAGCAAGATGTCTCGCCTGCACCTTTACTGGTGATGATTGAGCAATGTGAAGACATTGTCATCAATATTCGTAAACGCATCTATAAAACGGGCATCTCCATTCGAATGACCAACATGATGCTTAGGCTTGAGCAAAGCTTGCAGCGGATACGAATCTTGAGCGAGCTGTTGGCAGACGATCATAAAAATCGTGACAAAGCGATTATTGAGCTGACCCAAGCTATTATCCTAAGTGCTCGGCGTCGTTATAGCATTGGTTATCTGATTGACAACAATACCAAGCTGCTTAGCCGAAAAGTGACTGAAAATGCTAGCCTCGTTGGTGAGCATTACATCAGTACGGATAAAGCTGGCTATAAGAGCATGTTTAAGATGGCCTCTATTGGCGGTTTTGTCATCGCCTTTATGGCCACGATGAAGATATTGGCTTATGGGCTCATCTTAGCGCCCATTGGCCGCGCTTTTGTTAACAGCATGATTTATGGATTGGGCTTTGTTTTTATCCATGTCATTCATGGGACAGTAGCCACCAAACAGCCAGCGATGACGGCTGCCGCTATTGCTTCAACGATTTCAGATAGCTCTGGCAAAAAGTCTCATCAACTCTCAAAATTATCAGAGCTTATTGTTGATATTATGCGCACCCAGTTTGTCGCCATTATGGGTAACGTATTAATCGCTATGCCCGTGGCCTTAATCATCTCTTTAGTATGGTGGCAAATGAGTGGTGAGCCAATGATTGGTGCCAAGAAAGCGGCGCATCTATTGCATGATCTTGACCCTTTTCACTCCTTGGCACTTCCGCATGCAGCCATCGCAGGGGTGTTCTTATTCTTGGCAGGATTGATTGCCGGCTACTATGATAATTTAGCAGTCTATAATCATATTGGCGCTCGAATTACCCGTCACAAGCTCCTTAAAAGGTTGTTGCCTAGTGCATGGCTTGAGCGTCTTGGCAGCTTTATCGAAGCCAATCTGGGTGCCATTATGGGCAACTTTTTATTCGGGGTATTCCTTGGTAGTACGGCCACTATTGGCTATATCCTAGGCCTGCCTATTGATATCCGCCATATTGCTTTCTCATCGGCCAACTTTGTGCATGGTTTAGTCAATTTGCCTGCGTCGCAACTCAGTCCGAGCCTAATCCTAATCTCGTTATTAGGGGTAGCTCTGATTGGTATGGTCAACTTAATGGTGAGCTTTTCACTTGCCCTTATCGTTGCGCTGCGCGCCAAAGAAGTCAAATTTATGGAATGGGGCCGCCTAGCTCGGCTGCTATTTACTCATTTATTAACCAACCCAAAAGACTTCGTCTGGCCGCGACCTGCCCCTATGCAATATGCAAAAATTGACAGTCAAGGTCAGATGATTTTTGAAGAGGTGAGCAGTAAAAAAGGCGGCAAACCGCTTCCTAATAATTATGTTATCCGGCGCTTATCTGACGTTCAGGTAATCCCTAGCAAGGATGAACTAAAAAGGGATAAAAAGCCGCCTATTGCTACCAATAATCCTGCCAATAGCGGCAAAAAGGTCGTAATCTTAGATGATGGCTTGGATGAAGCTATCATTACTGCAAGTCCCAATCAAACTGACCATTCGAAGGATGCAAGCGTAGAGGCTAACCAAGCCAGTAAAGGAGCTCAACCGACCACCACTGCAGCGGCTAAAACTCCGTTACCTAAGCCAATTAAGCCACCTAAGCTGCCTAGTTAATCAAGTAGTGGTTTAATAGTGTCCAATACCAGTGAGAGTATTACTTTGAACCCAAAAAATAGCCCTCCTTTAGTGATTAAAGGCGGGCTTATTATTTTAAACTTATGGATTTAAAAGCGTGTCATAATTACAAGTATCATTAATTTACTGAACAGCTTAAATATAAAGCTTATCAGGTTCTAACAAACTTACAGAATATAACCCTTCAAATCAATAGCCATACGACCCTTAACTTAGGAGCAGTTGGCTGATGATGTAATAACAACGCCATCTTCTAATCGATAAGCCAAAAGACAGTTTCCCCAAACGCAGCCCCCATCTAGCGCCCTAGCATAAGGCAAATCCACCTCACCTTTTAACGCGGCCCAATGACCAAAGAGAATCTTGCGCTCTCGCGGCACTTGCCACTCAAACCATGGCCTAAAGTCATCTGGCATTTGATCATTAAGACTAGAGGTGAAAGAAAACTCTAAACTGCCATCTGCCTTGCATAGGCGCATTCTAGTAAAATAGTTGGCGATAGCGCGTAACCGCGTATAACCATGGATATGGTCATGCCACTCATCAGCCGTTTTGCTATACAGCTTAGGCAGTAAGCGGTCTAGCTGCTTTAAGCTAGCTTGCAGTTGCACCTCAAGCTCTCGAGCATAGCCCTGCGCTGCTTTAAGCGTCCAGTGCGGCGGAATACCAGCATGGACTAAGACTGTCTTAGCATCAGGGAAAGCCATAATGGGCTGAAAGCGTAACCAATTTAATAGCTCTTCACAATCTGGCGCTTCAAATATAGGTGCCGTTTTGTCTTTCTTTTTGAGGGGGGTCGCCCCGCGCCAAACGGCCAATAAGTTGATATCGTGATTGCCTAAAATGGTGGCAGCTGCCCCTTGCTCACACAGAGCTTTTACGTCGCGAAGGGTATTCAATGAGTCATCGCCTCGGGCTACCAAGTCCCCTGCGAACCATAATTTATCTTGGCTTGGGTCAAAGTCTAACGTTTTTAACAGTTGCAAATAAGCGCTGTAGCAGCCTTGCAGGTCTCCAATAACATATTGATGACGATAGCTCATAACCCCCCAGATTTTCGTGTTGTTCATCAGGTAGCCGCTGACTATTTAGCCAATAGCTGCTTAACTAATAACGGTTAAATTGATAATCGATTATATAAAGCCCACTCTACTGACCCATCAAAGCGCCCAATTGATTGCTTAAAGCCACAAACTGCGCCACATCTACTGTTTCAGGTCGAGCTTGCGGATTTATCCCTGCCGCGTCAAAGGCCTCATCACTCACTGTGGGAAGCAACGCTGAATTTTTGAAAATAGCCCGCATGGTCTTACGACGATGGTTAAAAGCCTCTCGCACCACTATGGCAAATTTCTTTTCATCATCTGCTTGAACTGGTTTAATCAAATGCGGAACCAAGCGAAAGACAGCACTGGTCACTTTAGGCGGTGGGTTAAACGCCCCTCTTGGCACGGTCAATAGATAATCCGCTTCGCAGTAATACTGCATAATAACGGACAATCTGCCATAAGTTTTGCTACCCACTTCGGCCGTGATGCGCTCAACCACTTCTTTTTGTAGCATAAAGTGCATGTCTTGAATGACATCAGCGAACTGTAACAAGTGAAACAGTATAGGCGTTGAGATATTATAAGGTAGATTGCCCACCACACGCAGCTTATTGTGGCTATCTTTACCGACATCCGTCGCGGGCTGACCGGTAATCCTCTCATAGATTTCATAATAATCGGCGCTCAACGCATTACCCTGAATCACATCAAAGTGTTCATGGCTGTTGGCCCCTATACGAATCCTTAGGCTTTCTGCCAAGTCTCTATCGAGCTCAATTACGGTCATGGCATCCACCTCTGCCAAAAGTGGCTCAGTCAATGCGCCCATACCAGGGCCAATCTCTAACAACCAATCACTGCGCTGCAAGCGAATACTTTCAACAATCTGACGAATGATATTACTGTCATGCAAAAAGTTTTGACCAAACCGTTTCCTCGGTTGATGCTGGCCCTGCAAATTTGCCCTATTGGGCCTTAATGACGTGCTCATAAAAATTGCTCATAATTGATTATATTACTGACATGATAAGTGTTTGTATGACTTATAAAGGTAAGCTCATAAAACGCAGTTGGTACAAGTTTAAGTGTGATAATCGCGTTAATAATGCTGACAGCTGTCGCTATTATATTGCCCAGAGGCAGTATATCACAGTCATAAACGGTCTTTAGAGGGGTCATCTTATTGGCTATATTTCGTGCTGCTTTCTAATAATTACCCTTTTTACTAAAAATTTTGGGCAAGCATAATAAGACTCGTCAATACTTTATCCTTAAAAATCAGTAGAGGCGGCGCCCATCATCATTTGCTGCGCCATCATTAGCGCTTGATATAAGCTGCTTGAACTCGCTTTTCCAGTCCCTGCCAAATCTAAGGCAGTGCCATGATCTACAGAGGTTCGCACGTAAGGCAGGCCGAGCGTGATATTCACTGTATCACCAAATCCATGGGACTTGAGCACGGGCAAACCTTGATCATGATACATGGCAATCACGGCATCACAGTCTGCCAAGTGCCGAGGGGTAAATAAGGTATCAGCTGGCATTGCCTCTGAAATAGCCACTCCGCGCTGACGATACTCAAGCAATACTGGGTTAATAACGTCAATCTCTTCTCGCCCTAAATGACCGCCCTCCCCAGCATGCGGATTAAGACCGCAAACCAATATCTTAGGGTGGGCTAAGCCAAATTTATCCTGTAAGTCCTGAATGACAATTTGAACAGTCTGACGCACATTGTCTTGGGTAATGGCAGCAGGTACCTCAGACAGCGGCAGATGAGTGGTCACAAGAGCAACCCGCATCGCCTGATTGGCCAGCATCATCACCACTTTGTCACAATGAGAGCGCTGCATAAAATATTCGGTATGACCGCTGAACATCGACCCGTCTGCTAGTCGTATATCAGCGTCAATTAAAGCTGATTTTTGTAGAGGCCCGGTGACAATGGCGGCTATCTGCTGATTGACGGCCAGCTCGTGAGCCAATGCCAACTGCGCAGCGACCATAGGGGCATTTGCGATATTGATTACGCCTGCATGAACAGGAGCTGCAGTCTCTATATGGATAACCATAAAGTCAACTTTCAAGTTTGGCTGATTTGCAGGCCACTCCTTACCCACTACTCTTGCCTCATCAGCACTGATAACTTGCCACTCAGGCAGCCTAGGCAACTTCCCTTGACCAGCCAATTGCTGAGCGCGTGATTGCAGCGCCTTAGCATCCGCAGTCACCCACAAAGGGATTTGATTACCGATATTGTCTTTAAAGTCCGCAAGCTTATTTTCAGCGGCCAATGACAATATAATATCCATACCAATACCCGCAGGCTCTCCCGTGGTGACAAGGATAGGCCTAGGCCCTGATGGGCAAGGTAAAGCAGCAGCAGATAAAGAGGTCATAAAGGTCTCACAAGATAAAGGTTGGCTCATGTAGCTGGTCATGACTGACTAAGATTATAGGGGGCTCAGGCACGAGTGAATCACTCAAATAATCAGATAATCTGTTGGCATGTCCTACTATCTTTTATTCGTGCATTTTATCTGATAGGCAATTTTTTGCCTAAGATTATGCTAGACTTTAGCATAAGTTGACCGTCAAATTTTGGCGGTTTTAAACGTTTTAAGACTTAATGAGTCTCTTAAGCGAGCAGTCTCAGACTAAGCCAGCATAGGATATATTTGCGGTTTTTTATTTGGCACTGCCTAGTTAGCATACCCTATTTAGCATTTGTTTGATGTTTTTACTTTGCTACCTTTTTAGCGCCCTCCTTAAAGCAGTGGGAGCAAATATGATGGCTATAAGTATTGATAAAGTGCTTTTCATTGATAAAGATTAACCCATCACCCATAGACATTAACCCGTCATTTATAGGAATAAACCAGTCGCTAACCCTCCAAATTTACGTCCGTCTTAACTTATTATTTTAACCTTATTCAATCCCTATTTTTTATTTGATTTATTTGAGATTCAGAGCACCCATGGCAGAGACAAACAAAACCGACGACTTACTAAACCAGCAGCCCCCCCACAATATAGACATTGAAAAGGCCTTGTTGGCTTCTTTGATGAGCATTGAGGAAGCCTATGATAAGGTCTCAGAGATTGTCACCAAAGACGACTTTTATGCGGGTCGTCATCAACACATCTTTGCTGCCATCGCCCATCTTGCTAGCGTGAATGAGCCTTATGACACGGTCATGGTGCACGACTGGCTAGACGCACAAAATCTACTTAAATCTGCTGGTGGCGACAGCTATCTATCAGATATTTTAAGCCAAAGTCCAGCGACACTATTTAACTTAACCGCTTATGCTCAGCGCGTGCGAGAGCTGTCTACCTTACGCCAGCTAATCACCACTGGCAATGAGATGCTGAGTCTTGCCTACAACCCCAAAGACCAGAGCGTCAGTGACATCTTAGATAGTGTAGAGGCCAAGATATTTTCTATCAACGAGCAACATAACAAACGTGCTCAGCAGCGTGGTCCTGCCGATATCAATTCAGTATTGTCTAATGTCATGGAGTCTTTAGCAGAGCTAAAGTCCAATCCCGATGGCATGATTGGGCTGCAAACGCCTTTTATAGAGCTTAATAACCGTACCCAAGGCTTGCAAGCAGGTGACTTAATCATTGTTGCAGCTAGACCTTCGATGGGTAAGACCACCTTTGCCATGAACTTAGCAGAAGGGGTTTTATTTAATGAGAATCTTCCCGTGGTTGTCTTTTCGATGGAGATGCCGGCTGAGTCGATTGTCATGCGGCTGCTGTCCTCTTGGGGCGCAATCAACCAGACCCACCTTCGATCGGCGCAGATGAATGAAGATGAGTGGAGCAAGATGATGAATGCGGTCACTCACTTGCAGCAAAAGCACTTATACATCGATGACAGTACTGCCCTGCCCCCATCAGAGATGCGATCACGCTGTCGCCGAATTGCCAAAAATCACGATGGCAAGCTAGGTGCGGTCATCGTCGATTATTTGCAACTAATGAAAGTGCCTAATCTTGAGGGCAACCGCGTTGGTGAAATCTCTGAAATCTCTCGAAGTCTCAAGGCATTAGCCCGTGAGCTTGAATGTCCCGTCATCGCTCTCTCACAGCTCAACCGTAGTCTAGAAAATCGGCCGAATAAGCGCCCTATTATGTCCGACCTTCGTGAGTCAGGCGCAATTGAGCAGGATGCTGATTTGATTATGTTTATCTATCGTGATGAAGTCTATAATGAAAACTCTGATCAAAAAGGCATCGCTGAGATTATCATTGGTAAGCAGCGAAATGGCCCTATTGGTACGGTACGCTTAAATTTTGAAGGTCAATTCACCCGCTTTGGCAATCTAACCCCAGAGTTTTACCAGTCTAATAGTTTTGAAAATGATGAGTAACTTGTCATGACCACATCCCCAACCGCTGCTACTCACTTCCCTGCTAATCATCTTGTTGATAGCAATAGCACTAATAATAGCAATGCTACTAACACTACCCCTCATATTAGCGAGGTTAATACCACCTCACGTCATGTGGCTATTAGCATCAATACAGCAGCCCTCAATCACAATGTCTCTGAGGTTCGACGTCAAACTCGCGCCAAAGTACTAGCGATGATTAAAGCCAATGCCTATGGCCATGGCGTGGCTCAGTGCTTAGCCGCTCTAAAGGATGCCGATGGCGTGGGCGTGGCTTGTTTTAGTGAGGCACGTGATATTCGCCTGCTGGGTTGGGACAAGCCCATCGTGCTCATTGAAGGGGTATTTAGTGAAGAGGAGTGGCAGCGTGCGCTAAGCTTTGAGATGTCTTGTGTCATCCATCATGAGCCGCAAGTTGACTGGGCCATCAATCAGCCGCCAGATTGTACAGAGTATCCTAGTCACCCCAGCCGAACGGTTTGGCTTAAGCTCAATTCAGGCATGAACCGATTGGGCTTTGATGCTCAAAGCATTATCCCTGTCGCAGCAAGATTGCATGCAGCAGGCTACAAGCTCATTCTGACCAGTCACTTTGCCAATGCCGATGAGCCGCAAAACCCTATAAATCAGCAGCAAATAGATACCTTCAATACAGTACTTGAGCAG
>JAUNVX010000105.1 GCA_030540615.1 Psychrobacter sp.
ATGAGAGGCTATCAGATGAAGATTGAGTTAAATCGGTGTCTTGATTGTCATTGCTCAGGGTCGTTTTATTTTTATTCAAAAAATTTTTCATAATTCTTAAGTCAATCCCTAAAATATTGCAAATTTACTTTTTATTATAACCAAGCCTTTCTCCATTGTAACTAATTTATTGAGATAATTTATCATTAGTTAATAATAAGCTAGCTAAGGCGTGGACGCTTAATGCCATTTCTATATTAAAAGTTATTTTTATAAAAGTTATTTTTTTGTAATATTTTGGTAGTTTTTCTTGTACCATAACCTTTAGCTATTTTCCTAAATAATCGCTACAAAGCACAGCTTAGTTAATTAGACCGCCTAGTAAGGGTAACTATAATAGGCGTCTATTTTGTTTTTTATAGGATTGAGGCAGGTTAATACATTTACCCCCTGCCCCATTCTCAAATTGATATTTTGAGGTTTTTATGTCCACTCAATCCACACATTCTCAGCCGAATAATACGCAAGAAGGATTCAATTGGCGTATTTTTGGTCCCGGTATCCTGATGGCTTCAGCGGCCATCGGCGGGTCGCACTTGGTGTCCTCTACCCAAGCGGGCGCCATTTATGGTTGGCAGTTGGCCATTATGATTGTCTTGGCCAATTTATTTAAATATCCCTTTTTTAGGTTCGGTACCGACTATGTCTATGACACTGGCGAGTCGCTGATTGAAGGGTATTTCAAAAAGTCCAAGGTATATCTTTGGGTTTATTTTATCTTATCCATCGTCTCAGCGGTGATTAGCACAGGGGCGGTAGCATTATTAGCCGCTGTTATCCTAGGCTTTATGCTGCCAGAGAGTGTTGGCCTGTCTAACACGGCGCTGTCTTTAATCGTCATGGGCGTCTCTTGGGTGTTCTTAATCGCCGGTCATTACAAGCTGCTTGATGGGGTCACCAAGGTCATTATGATTTCCTTGACCATCACCACTATCGCGGCTGTCTTAATCGCAGCGGGCAAGCCTGCGGTGATGACGGAAGGTTTCATTGCCACCTCTCCTTGGAACCTTGCTACATTAGGTTTTATTGTGGCGCTTATGGGCTGGATGCCAGCGCCGCTTGAATTTGCGGCCATCACTTCAATGTGGACTTCGGCCAAAGTCAAAGCGGATCATACCACCCATAAGCAAGGCCTACTTGATTTCAATATCGGCTATGCCACCTCTGCTATTTTGGCGTTATTTTTCTTAGCATTGGGGGTGTTTGTTCAGTATGGGTCAGGTCAAGAGATTCAGACGGCAGGCGGCGCCTATGTCGGTCAGCTCATTAGCATGTATACCGCCACGATTGGTGAGTGGTCACGGCTATTGGTGGCCTTTATTGCCTTTATGTGTATGTTTGGCACCACGATTACTTGCGCCGATGGCTATGGTCGAGCCAACGCTGAATGTTGGCGATTGCTCAAAGGTGAGAGTGAGATTAGCAATGCCCAAGTCTTTTTTTGGACCACCTATGCGGTCGTGGGCGGCCTAATTATCATTACCTTCTTTACCGGTCAGCTTGGGGCCATGTTGAAATTTGCCATGGTTAGTGCCTTTGTTTCGGCGCCTATCTTTGGTTGGCTAAATTACAGCTTGGTTAAGAGCCATCAAAAGCTCTCAGCTGCGATGAATGCCTTGACCATCATCGGGTTAATCTTCTTAGGCGGATTTGCTGTTTTGTTCTTGGTCAATCTCACCGGTCTACTGGGCTAACACCTGATAGACAAAATAAGATAAGCTAGTTGCCCTAAGTAATGGGTCAGCAGGCAGCCTACTCAGTGATACAGCTCAAACAACTTCAAGCCTTTCATGCGGTGGCCGATGCACAGAGCTTTAGTGCAGCGGCCACACTGACTCATATGTCACAGCCGTCGTTAAGCCGGCTGATTAAGCAGCTAGAAGACGAGGTCGGCGCTGAGCTGATTGACCGCTACCATCGCCCTTTGCAGCTGACAGCCGCAGGGGCGTTTTTTTATGACAAGACTCAGACGCTGCTGACTGAGCTTGATACCATCACTGCCTTGACCCAGCGCATGGCCCACCCCCCCAAGCAGTTAATCATTGGCTTTGTGCCATCCGTCCTTTATGGGCTATTGCCCAATATCATTGCACAGCTCAAGCAGCGCTTACCCGACCTAGATATCCAGCTCAAAGACATCTCCTCTTATCAGCAAATAGAGGCGCTTAAATCAGGCCTTATTGACGTAGGGTTTGGCCGCTTTGCTCAACGTGATGATTGGGTTCGCCAGATATTACTGCGTCATGAGCGTTATGTCGCCGCCCTACCAGCCAAAGACCCTCTGGCTTTGAGCGCCATAAATCCTGCCCCGCCTATTAAGCTTAGTGACCTTACCGAGCGCCGCTTGGTTCTCTATCATCAGACTCACCTGCCTCGCACTTCCGCCGAGCAGCTAAATGCCGCGCCTCTTAATTTAGTAGAGACAGTTACCGAGCCACTGCTGAATCTATTTAGCAAATATGGCGCCGCACCATTTGCCACGACCACCGTGAGTGACCTGCAAGTGGCACTAGGATTGGTCGCTGCGGGCGAAGGTATTACGTTAGTGCCTGACAGCCTCAAAACGCTACGAAGTGAGCAAATTCACTATCGAACCCTACTCCATGAAGACGCCACCTCTCCTATTTATCTAAACACCTTAGCGCAGGCCCCGCATCCGCATCTGAATGATTTATTAGATATTATTTATGCGGTTTATGAAGATAAAGGCATTACTTATCGCCAGTTTCATCCAAAAAAACCAGAAGACTAGAGAGCTTAGAGTAGTTAACTGCTGAGGCAAGAACTTGATAGATTGATATTAAGACGGGACATTAAGCTATCAACATGGCAATAAAGCGCCCCAATTTAGATGAATTGAAGCAAGGCCTATAACTTATAAAAGGCTGTGATTTAGTCTTCCTTGTTTCTAAAGACCTCTCGAACGATATAAATAGGTCGCCGTTTGGCCTCCATATATATTCGGCCAATGTACTCGCCTAAGATACCGATACTCAGCAGCTGAAGGGATCCAAAAAATATGATGGTCACCAATAAAGAGGCATAGCCGGGAACTTCCACACCCAATATCAACGTGCTAAAGACAATATATAAGGCATAAAACATGGCTACCAGCGCCCCAAGGCCACCGATATATGTCCATAACTTCAAAGGTGCGATACTAAAGCTGGTAATGCCTTCGATAGCAAAATTCCACAGCTTCCAACCGCTGAATTTGCTATCCCCTGCATGACGTTGCTGACGGCTATACTCAATGGTAGTGGTTTTAAAGCCGACCCAAGCAAATAACCCTTTCATAAAGCGCTGCTGTTCAGGCATCTGCTGCAGTGCCGTGATTACGCAGCGATCCATCAATCGAAAATCACCGACATTCTCAGGTATGGATGGTTTTGAAACCGCATTATGGGTGCGATAGAACCACAGCGCCGTACTACGTTTCAAAAAGCTATCGGTACGACGGTCAGAGCGCTTGGCCAATACCACCTCGTAGCCTTCTTCCCAAGCTTTGAGCATGTCAACGATAAGCTCAGGAGGGTCCTGTAGGTCCGAGTCGATAGGGATAATAGCATCACCACAAGCAATATCAATCCCTGCTGTTAAAGCAGCTTCTTTACCAAAGTTTCGCGATAAATCCACAATGACTATCTGGGGATATAGTTGAGCCTGCTCACGCAATTTGACTAATGTCTCATCACTACTGCCATCATTAACACAAACGAATTCAAAGTCATAACTATCATAAGAGGCAACAAGCGCTTGGTTGACGACAACAAAAAAATCCTCTACACCGACCGCTTCATTATAAAAAGGTATGACTAAAGACACTATTTTTTTCGTTAGAGGACTCATTGGGCGCTGATTAATCATAATTATGGTTTCTAGTTCGGCGTAGTGGCTAGGCGCGGTTCAACAGGTACTGCTAGAGCCTGTTGCTTCGCTACATAAGGTGAGTTGTTTTTTACCCAAATACCCAGTGGCTGAGCATCGTCAAGCGTGAAATTGTGCCAGACATATTGCGCCGGATCTATCGACTTACTGACTTTATTGAAGTCGTCTATCGTACCATCTTCACGTTTCCATACCACATAGCTGATACTATTCTCAAGCAGCCACTGCGTACTGTTTTCAAGCTCACCCTTATAAAACTTTCTATGCATATTGTTGCGGTCCATCAAGTCTCTTGATCCAAGTCCCCAAGTCCATAAATGGTTGTGCCAACCAATAAACGCAGGCTTTTTGGCAAACATGGTCATTGCAGGACTGGGGGTATAAAAATCCTCTTTGACATATTCAAGAACCACCCCATCAGGTAATACCGTCAGATATTTCATTAAGGCATTCACTTGATCATCTTTTTTAAGCCAGTTATCACCTGATAGTGCCTTAACTGACATGGCATTATTGGGTTTTAAATGAGGCAACATCAGATAAAAATGAGCCATTGTAGGGACTAAAAGTACAGCGCATAATATAATCTGTTGCCATTTTACGTTGTTTTTAAATACCAACCATGCCGCAGGAACCTGCCCTATAATAAACAGCCAACCCCACCACTTCATCGTACTGTTGGTTCTATTGAAAGCGTCTATAGCCCCATCTTCAACATAAACGATTTCAGTAAATATCATGAGAACAATAAAATTGATGAAAAAGAAGAGGGCTAGTTTTCTGTTATAGCGTACAAACAGTAGCAGCAATACAGGGATATATACTGGCCAAAACTGTAAGAATAAGAGAAGTATGGGTGAGTATTCATTAAACGGCGTTATCTTTATCGTCGCTCCTAAAGCACCTTGGACCAGATGGCTTAAATAAGGAAACAGTAAAAAGGTCGAAATGGCAGCGCCGGCAATAATTAATCGCCAGTCCGTTATTTTTTTGGCATACATAGCACAATAAATTGCACAGCTGATTACCATTAATGGAAATACCCAAATGCTGCTGACCAAGGCAAAAGGCACACAAAAACCTATTAGTATCGGGATGATTTTGCCAGTAACTTCTGTGCGCCATAGCATAAATGCGGATAACCACATCATCAGCAATGTATAGGCGGAAAGTGGAGGATGATAATCCCCTATAAACAGCAAATAGCCAAAAGTTTCGACAGGAGTATTCTGTATGGCTCTAGTTGGAGAGGAAAAATAAGAAGCTAAAGAAGTATTTAATTCAGACCCACCAATGAACCGCATGGCAGCAACGACGCTATCGTCAGTAGCGCCTGGCGTCCGTATCAAGTCAAATATAGCAGAGACGCCCGTCCCACCGATTAATACGGTGCACAGCAACAAAAAAGCAAACCAAGCAGATTCTGTATACTTTTTTGTAGTCTCATACACCAATGATGCCATATAACCAAAAAATAGCGCAAAGCAAAGGTTATAAGTCCAACCCGGACCTAGATTGAGCACCCGCCCAAGCAAAGCGGCGGCATAATGCTGAAATGAATAATAAAAATCAAATCGGTAAGGGGGATACCATAGATTAACAGGCGGCAACGTCTGCCCTGTAGCATAGTTAGCAATAAAGTATAAATCGGTTAGATGTTCGGTAGATTGATTGATATCGGGGGAGAGGATTCGGGCATATAGCGCAAATAGAAATCCCAATATAAAAGGCCAATCTTTAACGAGTAAATCTTTGATAAATAGATTTAGTGAGGATGAGTTAGGGTGCTGCTCAAGACCTTTGAAACGCCTGTAAATAAGATAAGCTGAACCAATAAAAATAAGGGGCGCTAGAAAACTAAGATTCTCCCCTAACCCATAAAAATGCTCAATAAAAAAGACAACCGTAACCATAAAGAATAGGCTGCTCACTTTTGCTAGAGCAAAATTATTAATGTATTTAGATGCTACCACCCCTAATGCTAGGTGAAAGAGATACAACCAGGCAAGAATAATACTAAAAAATACTAAGTCCATGAATTTTTCTGTCCCAATATAGCATCCAAACCAGGGTGGATGAGCACACTTATGAAATTTGTAGTTCTGAAGGATAATTTCGCTATTGTAATAGTATTTGTTCAAATATGTAAACAATTATAGATAAATTGCAATTTTGTTAAATTTATTAGGATTGTAAAAATCCTCTATTGCTTATATGTAACATTTTGTAAATTTAAAGTTCCTCGCTTAAAGCTCGAACTCAGAATTCAAATACTAATGTTATTTAATGCCGACTATTCGAATAACATTATTTAAAATATAAATATTTTAATATTATTTAAATAATGTATTTATAATAATTAAAATAACCTTGGTTGTAATTTTAGAAAATCCGCTATATTGTAATCGCTACAACATTGCAGATGCTTACCGTTAAGCACACTAAATAAATTCGTTAGTAGCTGAATCATATCGATAATGAGAATAAAGGAATCACTATGTCAAATACCCAAACAAGCTCCTCCTCTACCTCTGCTGGTAAACGCTTTCGCGATGCCATCACTGAACAAAAAGCCAATAATCAGCCTCTGCAAATCGTTGGCACCATTAATGCCTATACCGCCATGATGGCCACTGAGGTCGGTCATAAAGCGCTGTATCTCTCTGGGGCGGGCGTGGCCAATGCGTCATATGGGCTTCCTGATTTGGGCATGACCAGTCTCGACAACGTTTTAGAAGATGCCAGTCGAATCACCAATGCCGTTGATACACCACTATTGGTGGACATCGATACTGGTTGGGGCGGCGCGTTTAATATTAGCCAAACCATCAAAAAGATGCAGCGTGCTGGCGTGGCGGCGGTGCATATCGAAGATCAAGTGGCACAAAAGCGTTGTGGTCATAGGCCCAATAAAGAGATTGTCTCTACCAGCGAGATGGTCGATCGTCTTAAAGCGGCACTAGATGCTAAGACGGATCCTGATTTTGTGGTGATGGCGCGGACGGATGCGTTATCAGTCGAAGGGCTTGAGGCAGCAGTGGAGCGCGCGGTAGCGTTTGAAGAGGCTGGTGCAGACATGATATTCGCTGAAGCTTTGACCGATATTGAGATGTATCGCAAGTTTACTGATGTTCTTAATATCCCTGTGTTGGCCAATATGACAGAATTTGGTCAGACTGACCTCTATACCACGGATCAATTATTCAAAGTCGGTGTGCAGATGGTGCTGTATCCATTATCGGCCTTTCGAGCGATGAATAAGGCGGCCTTGAACGTCTATGAGCATATCCTCAATGATGGTACGCAAGATAAAGTGGTCGATACTATGCAGACGCGAATGGAATTATATGACTTTTTAAATTATCATCAGTTTGAGCAAACCCTTGATAAACTGTTTGCCACTAAAAAATAGTCTAATTATTTCTTATTTAGCTTTTTTAGTTAACTCTATATTTTTAATTTTAAGGAATATTTCATGCGTCTGTTTCATAAAACCTTATTGGCCGGTGCTACTTTAAGTACGGCATTATTCATTAGTGGCTGTGATCGTGGTAATAACGCAGATAATGCCAACACTGCTGCTGCCGATTCTGCAGCGTCACCTGCCACCTCCGAAGTAGCCACAGTCGATAAAGCCCCGACAGTCGCACCCGCGCCAGCAGCTGTTGCTACTTCCACCAATGTCACTGCTGAAGCCATCTTGCAACAAGTGATGGGCAGCCTTGCCTCAGCCTTTGAGATGGCCAATCAAATGTCAGCGGAGCAAAATAACGGCCAGAAAAAATTTAGCAAAGAGCAAGTTGAATGCTTTGTCACCAAAGACAATGATATGGCGGTCAAAGATATTCAGGCCTATCTAGAAAAGAGCTTTTCAAAAGAAGAGATTGCCGAGATGGATGCTTTTTATCAATCGTCCGCTGGCAAAAAACAAATTGAGATGACACAAAAACTCATAGATAGTTTAATGGGTGGTGAGCAGTTTGATATCGCCTCCATGGAGAAAGATATGAGTCAAGAAGAGATTGCGGCTGTTTCAAGGTTCTGGGAGTCCGCCACGGGCAAAAAATTGCAGCAAGCCTTAAATGATAAAGAAGCGTTGGGACCTTCTATCGCACCCTTTATTAAAGCCAAGCAAGAGCATTGTGATATGCCTAAGTAGTTATTTTTAAACGTATTTATCTAATTGGCTGTTTTTATACAATTTTATTTCTAATAATCTTTAATAAGTCATACAGGATAAATGGGTCGATACCCTTCAGTGGTAAATAAAATTGTAAGGCTCGTTTAAACTATTATCAGTTTGAGAGAGTCCTTAATAAACGGTTTGCCACTGAGCAATAGCCCAGTTATTTAAAAAGCACTCTTTTTAGGATATTTATATGTCAGTTATTTTCAACCCCAAGTCACCTTTATTAATCTTCACACTGGCCTCAACGCTGCTGATGGTAGGCTGCAATAAACCAGCCACTGAGCCTGCAAATGAGGGCACTAAAGACGCAGCAGCGGTGCAAGCTCCGACTGATGCTGACGCATTGAATCAAGCGACTAATGAAGCTGCGACAGCAAATGCTAATACGTATGCTACTGCCGAAGTAGTGGGTGTCCCAATGGCGATGGCAAGTGTTTATGCCATTGTCCAAGCTATGGGCAATGAGATTAGTGAAAGTGAGCGTAAGTGCCTATTAGAATCAGCGAACTCTGAAGGTAAAGTGCAGTTAGCCCTATATTTGACCAAGCATTTGACGCCAGAAGAGCTTAAAGTATCTGATGACTTTTTTGCCTCTCCTATCGGTGTAAAACTGTATGAAAAATCCCTTCAACAATTAGCCCAACTTAAGGGCGAGCCTATCTCAGAACCGATAACCTTTACCCCAGAAGAACAAGCCAAACTTGAAGAATTTCAAGCCAAACCAGTAGCCATTAAGATTAAAACTCTACTTAACAAAGACAACACTGCCAAGCTTGGCAAAGAGCTATTTAAGCCCATGTTAGTCAAAGAATTTAGCCGCTGTAATATCGAACTTGAAGTCCCTGATTTATAGACTGGCTATTAATACCAATTTTAGACTCAGTCGTTACTTTAACCTCTCACCAAAAAAAGGAATTTATGATGTCAACAGGTAAACAACTATCAGGCGCAGGACTGCGCGGTCAAATTGCGGGGCAAACCTCACTTTCTACCGTGGGTAAGTCAGGCTCTGGGCTCACTTATCGCGGCTATGATGTCAAAGATTTGGCAGAGGCTTGTATTTTTGAAGAAGTCGCTTACTTACTGCTTTATGGTGAGCTGCCAACCCAAGCGCAGTTAGATGAGTATCAAGCCACGCTTAAACAGCTTCGCGATCTGCCACAAGCGCTCAAAGACGTGCTTGAGCGTATCCCTGCTGAGGCACATCCGATGGATGTGCTTCGTACCGGTTGCTCAATGTTAGGCAATCTTGAGCCTGAAAATAGCTTTGATGAGCAGCTTGATAAAACCAATCGTATGTTAGCTGCCTTCCCAAGCATCATTAACTACTGGTATCGCTACTCACACGATGGCGTGAAGATTGATTGTATGACAGCTGATGCTACTATCGGTGGTCACTTCTTGCATCTACTCACTGACAAAGCGCCAAGCGAGCTGCATGAGCGGGTGATGAACGTGTCGCTTATTCTTTATGCTGAGCACGAGTTTAACGCCTCTACCTTTACCGCTCGCGTTTGCGCCTCTACCCTATCTGATATTTTTTCTTGTATTACGGGCGCTATCGGAACGCTTCGTGGCCCATTGCATGGCGGCGCTAATGAAGCAGCTATGGAGCTTATCGAGAGCTTTGACTCACCTGATGCGGCTGAAGAAGGTCTCATGGGCATGCTGGCACGTAAAGATAAAATCATGGGCTTTGGTCATGCCATCTATAGCGACTCTGATCCACGCAATGTCATCATTAAAGAGTGGGCTGAAAAACTGGCTACTGACGTGGGCGATACGGTGCTTTATCCCGTTTCAGTGCGCTGTGAAGAGGTGATGTGGCGTGAGAAAAGGCTGTTCTGTAATGCCGACTTTTTTCACGCGTCTACCTATCACTTCATGGGCATTCCCACGAAATTGTTCACACCGATTTTCGTTTGCTCGCGCTTAACGGGTTGGGCCGCTCATGTGTTTGAACAACGCGCTAACAACCGCATCATTCGCCCTAGTGCTGAGTATATTGGTGAAGAGCCGCGTTCAGT
>JAUNVX010000106.1:0-7861 GCA_030540615.1 Psychrobacter sp.
AAGCTAGAGTCATTCTTATACAAAGTATTGTAGCGACTCATCACTTTTTGTACATAGTTTCGGGTCTCTCTAAAAGGCGGGATGCCGCCGTATTTATCCACATTGCCTTCACCCGCATTATAACCTGCGACTGCATGCTCAACATTATTATTAAAGCGGCGAAGAAGCCAAGCAATATATTTTGCAGAGCCTTCAATATTTTCAGCAGGATTCCACGGATTGCCCACAGAGAAGCGGCGAGCAGTGGCCGGCATTAACTGCATGAGGCCTTGAGCACCTACGGGAGAGCGAGCATTAGGATTAAATGCAGACTCGGTATGCATCATCGCTTTCATTAAAGCTGGGTCAACGCCATTACGAGCAGCTGAAGTACGAATCAAGGCATCGTAGGCATTACGCGTAGCACTTCCACTAGCCGCCGCGCTACTACCATAACTGTTGCTACTGCTAGTACTACCGTTATACATTTTAGAATCAGGATAATAAGTAACTTTGACTTTTTTGGTGAATTTATCAAAGTTGCCACTAGGGTTTACATTGGTTAATAGTACTTGACCGCTTTGGTCCTTATAAATATACATCTCACCAGCATGAGCACTGCTCATCACCATACTACTCATGACAATAGTGCTCATCAAAGCACTGCTGCCAGCGGCCAAAGACAATGTCGTCATAAGACGCGGCCTTAATGAGCGTTGAGTAGATAAACGCTGAATGAGCGAGCGCTCAGTCAATAAGCGCGGGGCAAGTAGCTTTAAGGAACTTGAACGTCGATTTGTCATAGGAATGTCGCTTTTATTAGGTAAATCTTGATAATTAAATAAACAAATAAGGGGGTAAATAATGACAACTCATATTATCGGTACGGGCAATAAGCAATAACGAACTTAAGGCCCAATAATCACTTTATTATAATAAAAAAAATAACTTGCAATCAAAAATAATACTTATCTTAACTTATTGGTAAGAAGGTAGGAAGCATTATTAACTTAATGTAACTACCTGAATTTAATAATAACTGTCTCAAGTTAATGATAAATCTCGCGTCAGTATTGAGTAATAATATAGCATATTTACATTAATTTTACCCTGCCACCTATCCTGAAGAAACTGCCATTAAGAAAGGGAGAATGTAGCAATAAACAAAGGCACCCAAATAGCCGTGATTAAACCGTTGACCGCCAGACCAAATGCCGCGTAACGCCCTGCAGTAGGACTAATCTGCCAGGCCTCAACCGTACCAAAAGCGTGGGCAGCCAGCCCCAATGTCAGACCTTTTGCTCGGTCATCATTGACTCGTCTGAATAGAAACCGAGCTAGGGCGGCGCCCAATAATCCTGAAACGATAATAATAAGATTGGCCATCGCTAAGGGGGCATTGATAATGGCAGCCACACTAAGACCAATGGGGGTAGTCACAGAGCGAGTGGCAAATGCCAATACGGTCTCATGGCTGAGAGCGAATAAATAAGCTAAAGACATGGGCAATAGCGCTCCTATAACAGAGGCTAGAGCCACTATGATGCTCAGACGTTTTAGAGGTAATCCCTTGAAGTTCATCGCTGCTAAGGGAATAGCCAACAGGACCGTGACGTAACCAAGCAAATGGTCAAACACTGGCTTGGCCACTTGGTAGTAATCTTTATAATTCCAACGCAATAAAAATAAAAATAGGATGACTAGGACCATGGCAGTAATAACCATAGGCAAACCAGAGATTTTTTTGGCCAATAAGCGCGCTATTACATGGGCGATGAGGGTCAGTACAATGGCCGCTAAAGTCGCCAACAAGACTGACTGAGGCATCATATAGAGTCCTCTGAGGGCTGATTAGGCGCTTTAACAGGCGAAGGCGTCAACCAACGATTGGCCAAGAGTGCTAGCGCCCAAAGTGGGATTAAGGTGCTGATTATGATGGTAATGACAATACCCAAAAACTCATCTCCCAAAGCAAATAACAACAATCCTGCTCCAGCTGATACCGGCAAAAAAGCAAAACCGCTATCCACCAGTAAGGTGTTGCTGGCTTGGGTCAGCCAAGTGGGCAATCCTCTGGTCAAACGCCATACCATGAGCAAGCAAAACATGGCAATCAGTCCAACGATATTGGCAGCGCTGGCTATCCCTAAGGTTTGGCAAGCCAAGACTGCTCCTTCACGAACAATAATGACCAACGCTAAGGTGGCTAGTAAAGCCATAGGAAGCGGCAGCGTTGATGACGACGTGTCAGACATAACTCATCCTTGAGTAAAGATGGGATTGAAATAACTCAAACTAAAGATATAACTTATACTAAAGATAAAGAAGGCTGGCCAATGAATAAAAAGAGTCAATCACTGATAAGAAAGCTATTTAATGATAAAGAGAGCCGGTCAACTTGGCAATAGCGCCTTATCATTTCCTGATTTCACTGGCGTTAAGGATAATCGTAACCAAGATTAACCTATCAGCCAGCGATTATTGAACCCTGAATCTCTTATGAGTTGTCATCATGAGAAGGGCTGTCGTCATTTGCGTTGCTAGTATTAGACTCAGACAAATCTAAAGCCGCCAATGTCCCATCTTCAAGCTCTCTCTCAATCAAAGCATCAGCTTGAATCTGCTGCTCAAAAGGCTCTAGCGTAGGCATCAGCAAAGTGGCTTGTGCTAGTGGCAAGACATCCAAAGGAGACAGACTAGCTTGCCCTAGTAGCTGTTTAAGCTTATCGCTTTGTAAGCGAATTTTGAGACGCTCGTGGCCTGTATCATCATAGCTCTCTTCTTCGATTACACCGAGCTCATATAAAGCATTTTTGAGTTGACCGGCACCAAAGGGTAGGGTCAAATCAAAGACAGTCAAAGTGCCAGTTAAAAGCTGCTGAACGGCTAATGATAGCTCTGCCATCCCAAGATTGGCTTTGGCTGAGACATAAACTCGATTGGGCTTGTCCTTTTCAGCATAACCGACATGGGGAGGCTCATCCGTTAAGTCGATTTTGTTATAGACATTTAGTACAGGCACTTCATTGTTAATCTCAGCCAGAACGCTTTTCACGGCGGCGATTTGCTCATGCATATCAGGACTGGCGGAGTCAATAATGTGCAACAGCAAATCAGCCTCTAAGGTCTCCTCAAGAGTGGCATGAAAAGACTCTACTAGCTCATGAGGCAGATGGCGCACAAAGCCTACGGTATCGACCAAGACCACTCGGCCCACACCTTGCCAATCTAAACGGCGCAGGGTGGGGTCTAGGGTAGCAAACAGCTGATCGGCGGCATAGATGTTTTCATCGACCAGTCGATTGAACAAGGTAGACTTGCCCGCATTGGTATAGCCCACCAAAGAGATGGTTGGCACGTCTGACTTTTGTCGTTTGGCACGGCCTTGGGCCCGAGTTTGCTTGACCTTGTCTAACTTGGCCTTAAGCTGGCTCACTCGAGTCTGCAGCAACCGGCGGTCAGTCTCAAGCTGAGTCTCACCAGGACCACGAAGACCGATTCCGCCTTTTTGCCGCTCTAAATGCGTCCAACCACGAACCAATCGCGTTGCCAGATGGTTAAGCTGAGCCAGCTCTACCTGAAGCTTACCTTCATAGGTACGGGCGCGCTGAGCAAAGATATCCAAAATTAGCCCAGTACGGTCCAAGACGCGGCACTCAACAAGCCTTTCAAGGTTACGCTCTTGAGAGGGGGATAAGCTGTGATTGAAAATCACAATGTCCGCTTCGTGCTCGCGAACCAATTCAGCGATTTCCTCAGCTTTACCAGTACCCACAAAGTATTTGGCATCAGGACGCGGTCTTGAACCAGTCACCAAAGCCAGACGCTGCGCGCCTGCTGAATCGACCAACAGCTCAAACTCATCAAGATCATCAGGGTCTTGGATTTGGCGAATGTCTAGGTGGACTAATATGGCACGTTCGCCGCCTTCGTGTCGTTCAAAATATTCCAATGATTATTCCTATATCAATTAAAAAATGGGAGGTAATAAAACAGTCAGTCGATTGTCACTGCAAGGGTTTATCAACTCATGCTTATAGCCAACTCTTTACTATATATGGGGGCAGAAATGCGATATTAAATAGAAGGCTAAAAGCAATCAGTCGTTAATGATGGTTGTTAAAGTAATGTTTGGTCACAAAAAAGATTGGCGTTGTCATCAATATGCTACCGGATGGTCATCGAATAGTCATCTGCAATTCTCATACTTTTAGCTCCTCATTGCAAATAGGAGAAAGCATAAAATGGACATTACCAATCAAGTGTTAACACGGCCCAATCAAGACAAAGAGCACCGAGAGACTCAGTCGCGCGCAGTTAGCTATCGTGTTTATTATATCCAAGGCGATGCCCAATGTCTTATCGAGTTGGCAGCGCTGAGCAAAAATATAGAAGATTTGAACGATAGCCAAGCGCTTGATGACTCATTTAAAAGCGGTACCCATACGGGTCATCCTATCTCTAAAGAGGATAAAAATCATGCTAGCATAAACCAGCTCGCGCCTAATCAATCAGCTAAGCAATGGCTATTGGCTGCCCAAAAGCTTCGAGCTCACTGCTTCGCGACTGGCTTTGGCGTGATATTCGAAAATGGTATCGACAGTGATGAGTATGATGAAGTCTGCTTGCATGTGGTGTTGATACAAGGTGAAAAAGTTATTGCAACAGCCCGGCTATTAGACAGCCAACGCGCGGCGCGAATAGGGCGCTTTTATAGTGAACGTGAGTTTCATCTTGCCGATTTACTCAAGCCATATCCTTATGGCGTACTCGAGGTGGGGCGGACGTGTATCCATCCTGACTACCGCGGCGGTCAAGTGCTTCGGCAAATGTGGCAGGCCATTACTAATGCCGCTCGTCAACTCAATGTCAACGCCTTTATGGGCTGCTGCTCGATACCTATAGGGGCAGGAGATATCAACGGTTGGCTCGCCCAGTTAACGGACGTCAATAAACTTAGCGTCAAACCAAAATACCGTCTGCCGCCCAGTGTGCTATCTGCCAATCCTACGATACCGCCTTTGCTCCAGACTTATCTTAAGATGGGGGCCAGTCTGTCTGAGCAAGCTTGCTTTGACGTTGAGTTTCACTGCGCTGATATTTGGGTTTGGTTACCATTTGAGCAGGTCAACGTGCGCTATCAGCATCTGTTATAAGTCAAGTTTATGATGAAAGGATGATGCTTTGGGTTGGTCATTTAATTTATCAGCAGTCATCCCTGTGGCCTTAGCCTAACTTTATATCGAAATTTATGGCACTAATTCAACCTGGATTGACTATAGCAGAGTTTAGATTAATCAGTGAACACATATTCACTGATATAGCAGTTTTGCTGGCTTAATTTTGATATACTAATGGACATTAGCGCATTAAAGCCATTGTCCCAGTCCGCAATAATTGAATCAAAAATAGCTTGAGGTCTAGGGCAAAGTAAGCTTAACAGACCAACTATGGTCTGATTTAATGCCAGTCAACAGGAGCCCTTATGAAAAAACCGTCACGATTATCTCAGTCCCGTCAGTTATTATCACGTCAGCTTAAACGAGGCAAGACCGTCACCGGTATGGCTGAGACAATGGTAGGAGGCTATCGAGCAGCGACCAAAATAGGCGCTTGGCAGGAGCCGCCAAGAGAGGTATTGCCCAAGTACATTCAAGCTTTTTGCCGAAATATGGCAGGGGCGTTTGGCGTCAAAGTCGTTGAGGTAGAGCCTGTTCCACAGACTCATGCACTTTGGGCGTCCAATCATGTGTCCTGGATGGATATTCCGGTGATGGGAACCGTGAGTCCTGCTTTCTTTTTATCCAAAGCTGAGGTCGAATCGATGCCTATCTTTGGCCGATTGGCCCGAGCAGCAGGGACGTTATTTATCAAGCGCGGCTCAGGAGATGCCAATACTATTGCCGAGCAGATGGCAGTCTTTTTAAAAGAGGGCTATTCCATCATGTTTTATCCAGAGGGCACCACCACCGATGGTCATCATATTAAACGAATCCATGGCAAGCTGCTGCAATCTGCCATTGATGCTGGCAAGCCCGTTCAACCTATCGTGCTCTGCTACGTCAATAGTGAAGGCGAGCTTGATGATAAAGTGCCTTACTATGGTGGCACCACCTTAAAACAAAGCCTCTTTCAAGTCATTGATAGCTCAGACATCACAGCTTATGTTCTGCCGCTGCCCCCTATAGAGACTGTGGGTAAGACGCGCGATGAGCTAACCGATACCCTACAAGTTAGCATGCAGCAAGGCCTTGAAAAGCTGCACCGAAAAGTGCTAAAAAACCCGCCTTCCGTAACCACGATTGCTTCTAATGCCGATAGTGTCGATGACAATACAGCAGGTGCGAGAACTACTGAACAGATGACAGAGAATAAAAGTGTCAATGGAGCTAAAGATACAGCTGACGAAGCGAGTAAGACTCAGTTAAAGCAACCAGCTTAGATAGCTCCTACTTAGATAGATTTTACTGGAAAACTTAAAAAGCGGACAATCATTCAATTGTCCGCTTTTTTTGGGCGCTAAATTTGGGTATTAAAAAGGGCTTAATTGATTAATAGCCTATTGGCTAGCCTTTAAGGAGAAGGGTTAGGCTGCTGTTGATGTATGGCTTCAATGGCTTCTAACACATCGGTGCTAAGCTCTAGGTTAATACTGTCAATATTGGCTTTGAGCTGATCAATTGAGGTTGCGCCAATGATGTTAGCGGTGAGAAAATGACGAGAATTGACAAAAGCCAGTGCCATCTGCGCCATATCCAGCCCCGCATCATCAGCTACCTTAGCATATTGCTCAGTGGCCCACTGCGCCTCTTTATTGGTATAGCGGCTGAAACGCTCATACATGGTCAAGCGTGCGCCCTCAGGACGTTTACCGCCTAAATATTTGCCTGATAAAACCCCAAATCCTAGTGGAGAATAGGCCAGTAATCCCACATTCTCGCGATGAGATATCTCGGCCAGTCCCACCTCATAAAGCCGGTTTAATAAGCTATAAGGGTTTTGCACAGTAATGGGCCGAGCCAATCCATTTTTGTCAGCTTCCCATAGGTAGCGCATCAGCCCCCAAGGCGTATCATTGGACAAACCGTAAGCACGGATTCGGCCCTTTTTAATCTCATCATTGAGCGCCTCAATGGTCTCCAAAAATGGCGTCAAATCACTCAAGTCTTGCTGCGCCATCTCCTCGGTATAGCCGCGGGTGCTAAAAAAGTTGGTTTGACGCTCAGGCCAGTGCAATTGATAGACATCAATATAATCTGTTTGTAGGCGCTTTAGATTACCGTCGATGGCCTCGCTAATATGCTTGGCAGTAAAGCGAGTATTGCCGTCTCGTAAAAAGTCCATGGGTGATATCTTACTGGCCAATACCACCTCATCACGGCGGCCTGTTTTGGCAAGCCAAGACCCCAAAAAGCGTTCAGTATCGCCTTGTTTGTCTTTATCGGGTGGGGAGGGGTACATCTCAGCCGTGTCCCAAAAGTTCACCCCATGATCTAAAGCAAAGTCCATTTGCTCATGAGCTTCAGTTTCTGTGTTTTGTTGCCCCCAAGTCATGGTGCCTAGGCAGATTTTGGAGACCTTATCGCCAAGCTCTGGCAAGGTTGAGTATTTCATATGATGTCCTTTTTATTGAGTAATCGAATATTAACGACTGTCTTATAAACTATACTGCAAGCGGTGCTACATCAATTGCACGCCCTTAACCCCTGGAGGCGTGACTTTGAAAATTTGCACTTTAAATTGCACATCTTGACCCGCTAGCGGATGATTAAAGTCCACTTCAATCTCGTCATCATCGACCGCACTGATAACGCCAGGCAAAGTATTTTTGCCTTTGTCCTCAAACTCCATCATCATGCCGACTTCCGGCTCGCCGCCCGCT
>JAUNVX010000106.1:7961-10026 GCA_030540615.1 Psychrobacter sp.
TTTGCCTTTGTCCTCAAACTCCATCATCATGCCGACTTCCGGCTCGCCGCCCGCTGAAGCAAATTGCGTGCGGCTAAAAGTCTGAACATTGTCAGGATTCCAGTCACCAAAGGCTTGTTCAGGCTCAAGATGGGCCGTTCTGGTATCACCCGCCCGTAGATTCATCAGCACTTTCTCAAAGCCTGGCAGCAAGCTCTCATCACCAATGGTTAGGGTCACAGGCTCGTCACGACTAAAGGTCGAGTCCACCATAGTGCCGTTCTCTAGCGACACTTCAAAGTGCAGTTTGACCTCACTGCCATGAGTGATACGGGTGTCTTCATTGGGGTTGATAAACTGTGGCTGAGTCATAGTTAGTGTCTTTTAATAAAGGGAATTGATTAGAATGAATATAAGTGTAGCATAGCTGATTTGCCATGCTGGTGATTGTAACAACTATTAAAATAGTGATATAAAACCCCGCCACTTTATTGCACAATGACGCAAAGATTTAAGGCAAGCTGCCATCTGAATCGGTATCCACTTGTGATAGAAAGAGGCGCTAGCTATTAGCAACGAGTATAGTAGACCACAATATGAGTTCAAACCAAACAAAATCAAAGCAGCAAGGTACGATTAAACAATGGCAGGATGACAAAGGTTTTGGTTTTATTGAGACCGAGACTGGCGAGTCTGTATTCTTTCATGTCAGCGATTTCAAAGCCCAACGTCGGCCTACCGTTGGTGAAACAGTAGTCTTTGCTGTAGCTCAAGACAACCAAGGCCGAGCTCAGGCCAAACAAGTCCAAGAGCTGGCCTTTGTACAGAAAAAGATGACACAAAAAAACCATCAAATCCGCCAGCGTAATCAGCGAAAGTCGCAGCAGGCTCAATTTGAATCAGGTCAAAAAAAGCGCCTATTAATGGGGGCTGCATTCTATGGCATCTTGCTGTTATTGGCCGCTATGCAAAAGTTGCCTTGGCTGATAGTAGCTTGGTACGTGCTTATCGGTGTGGTGACTTTCTTTATGTATGCCAAGGATAAAAAAGCAGCACAGAACAATCAGTGGCGCACCCCAGAGTCTACCTTGCACTTACTGAGTATCGCAGGGGGCTGGGTCGGGGCGATGGTCGCACAGACTTACCTGCGTCACAAGTCACAAAAGGCTGAGTTTCGAATGATGTATTATTTGACCGTTATTATCAATATGGCTGGGCTGCTGTTCTTACTTATCAAGGCCAGCGAGGGCGGCTTGCAAGGTCTGTTATAGTAAGCGGCTTTAGAGATAATAGATAAGACTGGAGGTAAGGTCACTGGTACAGATATGGTTGACTAACAGTCAAAAGCCGACTGAGGCAGCACAAATTTGCCCCTAGCCTCCGTTCGGGATAAGAAATAGCGTCATTATAGCTAGTTTAAAGAAAATCCCCTCTTGCAAAGCAGTGCTTCTCACCTGTTTAAAAAAGTGCGACTTCAACCTTTTTAGAATTTAAAGAGGCAAGCTTGCTCCCTTTTCAAAGGGTGAACGAGAAGAAGTAAGTGTCCAGTGGACAGTTACCCAAAGGGCAAGTCGTAGAGCTCCGCTCTTAGTAGCTGGGGAAGGATTTAGTAAAACTATTTATAGTAATAGATTACCTTAATTCTTATATCCAATTCAGGTTCACTATGACCTTCTTTATACCCAATTATAATCGTATTGGATAGTAAGGGTCAAAAAAAGGCAGATTGGCCTTTGCCAATCTGCCTTAACTCTAATTTTCTCTAAAAAAGTCTCTATTTAGCAACCTTACCCTGACGTTTGCCTTCCAAAAACAGCATATCAATGACCACCAATGCCACACCAACGCAAATGCCCATGTCCGCGACGTTGAAGATGGGATAATGCCAAGCGTCAGCATAGTGCACATGGATAAAGTCGATAACGTGACCATGAAGCAGACGATCAACGAGATTGCCAACCGCACCGCCTAATATCAAAGCCAGTCCGGTATTGAGAAGTCGTGCTATACGCGGGGCTTTGGTTAGATAAAAGGTTAAGAATATGGCCATAATTAACGCCAAGGCCGAGAAAAACCACTTTTGCCA
>JAUNVX010000107.1 GCA_030540615.1 Psychrobacter sp.
ATATAAATATAATCACCGACTAAGGTCGCGGTATGAAAATCCGTTGGGGGGAATACGGCTCTGGGATAGCCATAAATCTCAATATGCCCATCAGGATGACGCACGATTACATCATTATAGATATAGAAATCTGGGTCATAATAATCCTCATACTCACCGCCAATATATAGCGTCCGACCGTCCTCAAGCTTAGTGACAGTTTGCCCCATTCTTTGCTGAGACCACCAAGGTCTAGGGTTATCAGTCCAGCTGCTAGTCGGTGAAGATTCATAAGGCTTATCAATAATAAGCTTTTTAATCTCCCATGGGCTTAGCTCAAATTTGACCACCCATTGCCAGTATATGTTGGTCTGGGCCGTTGGATTTTTATGAGCAGCATTAGCATGACGATAATCACGATAAGCGCTTAAAAATAAGGTTTTATCAGTCTCAGATAATTGCTGAAGATACTTAAACGCCTCATAGGAGCGTCTAAAGATACCTGAAGGTGGCGAGCAAACGTAAGGGCTAAAATAGGGACATAGATAAAAACAGGCATTGTTAAGACGTGCTAAAACAGTTTGCCAATCAACGCTAGGAGCAATAAATACAGAAGGGCGGCTAAAAGTGGAGTACTGAAAGGGGAGAGTGGTGCGCTGATAAAAACGAGTTGGAACACGAGCTGATAAACATAAGGTCATATAAAGCTGTCGTAGCATGACGACAGGCAAGGGGTCAGATTAATAGGAGGTAGGATAACAAGGCAAGACCATTAGAGGTGTTGCCTTGTTACGAATGGTAGCAGGTTTTGCTAAGCCAATACAATCCCCAATCTGCACACGGACATCAGCGCTTTAGGCCAAACTTACGCTGTTTTTTGTTGGTGATTTCGGTAATGGCATGTTCAATCTCATCTTCTTTAAGATTGGCAAGGTTTTGGAGCAACTGCATGACATCAGGACTGAGGATGAATCTTGCGTGATGGGCGATGTCCTGAATACGTTGGTCAAAGTACAATATGCCAGACTCTTTGTCTTTTTGCAGATAGTCCAATCGCACCAAGGCATCGATAAAGCTCTTGAACAGCGCCGGATCAAAAAAGTCAGGGATGTCATCTGAGTACAATACTGATAAGCGTTGACCAAGCAAATGACAAAGCTCAACGACCTGATCTGCTGAAAGATTGCCTGACCCTTGCTGCGCCAAGAGCGCTAAGGTCATAAAGTAGCGCTCTAAGCTTTGTTCGATAGGCGTGGCCAGTACCAGCAGCTGCTGATATTGCTCGCTGTTGATAGCGGGGACGCCTAAGATATCGTTGCCTAAGTCGACCATCAAGCCTTGAGCAATTAGGCTGTCAATTTTTTTATTAATGGTGTCAGTGAGGTTGCGAAGCGGATAATATAAGAACAATTCGCTTTGCAAGAAGGGATAGAGCTGACTGACAATAGTGTCAAGACGGCTGCGTTCAATTCGGCCATTACGCGCGACTAAGGCTGCTAAGAATGACAGGAGAATAAACACATGCAAAATATTATTGCGGAAATAGCTAAGCAGCGGCGCTTGTTTGCTTGGGACCTGAATAATATCGCCTAAGATATGCGGCGTGCGTTCAATGAGCTTTAAGCGGATACCATAGTCGATGATGGCCTGCGGTGACAGCTCTGTCACCATGGTGTCCTCATCATAGGGCTGCTGCTTAGCGATGCGCTGATAAAGCGCAATCTGCTCGCGGCAGATGTCTTCATCAAGGGCCGCTTTGGGTGCTGAGAGCAGCACTAGCGACAATAATGACACGGGGTTGACCACGGCCGCTTTGTTAATGTGCTGCATAATCTTGACACCTAGATTGTCAATCATAGCGGTCGTCTTAGCATCTAACGACGTGTCGGTCCTATCTACTGGCAAGCTATTGGGCTCAACATCGAACTTTTGCATAAAGTCAGCCAGATATAGCGGCGTACCAAAGCTTAGATGAACATGGCCGAAAATGCGCTCAATCTTTTTGGAGACTTTGAGCAGTCCCATCAAAGACTCAGACTCTTTGGGCTTGCCTTTAAGCTCACCAATATAAGTACCGCCTTCCATGATACGCTCATAACCAATGTAGGTGGGCACAAACACCACGGGCTTATTGGTCTGGCGAAGCTGACTATGGACCGTCATCGCTAGCATACCAAGCTTTGGTGGTAATAGGCGACCCGTTCGTGAGCGTCCCCCTTCAATAAAGTACTCGATGGGGGTGTTCCGGCTGATCAAAGTATGCAGATATTCGCGCAAAACGGCGGTGTATAGAGCATTGCCCTTAAAGCTGCGGCGGATATAAAACGCCACTGCACCCCGTAGTAAAGGCCCGATGACAGGCACATCTAAATTGTTGCCAGCAGCGACATACGGGATACTTAGACCACGTTTATAGATAACATAAGACAGCAGTAGATAGTCAACATGGCTGCGATGGCAGGGCACATAGACCAGCTCATAGTCAGTGGCCAAAGCTCGGGTGCGCTCAAAGTGATGCACCTCAACGCCATCATAGAGCTGAGTCCAAAGCCAAGTCAAAAACCGATCAAAAACTCGAATGACAGGATAAGAATAGTCATTGACGATTTCATTGGCATAGCTGCGAGCACTTTGACGTGCTTCACGAATGGTAATGCCTTTTTCATCGGCCTCAAGCTCACAAGCATGCTTAATCGCTGGCGAGTAGATAAGCTTATCGACCAAGTTACGTTTATCGGATAAATCAGGTCCCAGCATACTGGCCCGCTGCTTATCCAAATAACTGCCTAGCTGCTGTTGTACCTTTAACGCTAGTGCTTTGTTGGCGTCAGTGACAGAGACCAATGCCGTACTAAGCTGCTGCGCCATAAGCTCAGCTGGGATAGTATGAGTGGTCTTAAGAGCAGCTGTCAGTAAGGTATCGTCGTCTTCAGAGCCGTCCTCTTGAGCGTCAAGACCCTCTGTCACCAACTGCGTCTCACGAATAAGGGCCTGCAATGACTGGGCAGGATGAAACTGAACGAAAGTATCGCGGCCCATGACCCCGATGTTGAACAGCTGCTTGATGAGAGTAGGGTCTTCCCAGTTATCGGCCATGAGCAGCTTAAATAGGGAGTCTTCTTTTTCAGGCGCACGTCCCCAAAGGATAGTCACCGGCACTAAGCGAATGTTAAGGTCAGGATATTGGGTACAGGCATCAATCAAACGAGTCAATCGAGGAGACAGCTGTGAGTCTTTTGCCTTGGGATGATGCAAAAAGATAATGGCAGCGTTTTCATCAATTTGATGGGCTTTGTCTTCGACACTTTGCAGCGCAGGTGGCAACTGATAATCGCGGGTCTGCAAGTCTATCAAGATACTGTTTGAGCGCGAGTATTCTTGCAAGATATAAAAGGTCAAAGTGTTGCCATCAATGCTCAAATCAGGCAGCTCGCCAAATAGAGTAGGCTTGACCGCAATATCAAGCGTTTGCCCCGACAGTTTACGGTACAAGCGATTAACAGGGTGGTTTGAGTGAGCAAGTCCTGTGGGCGGGTGGCCTTTTTTCACACGCTTGCTGGTGGCGGATGACAGCCTTTTTTGTAAAAAGTTTTTTATCATATAAGTCGGTTAAACTTCATTAATCATTATGGGTCTATAATGCCATAAATCGCTGTAAAGCGATATGGAAAAATGCTACAACTGTTCGCTCAACATTACCCTAAATTTGCTATGCTCGCAGAATTCACTATACTAATTTGATAATAGGAACGCCTTAAATCAAAAGGCATCTGATAAAAATCCTGAATAAGAACCTTCCTAAATGAGAACCTTCCTAATAAAAAAGGACCATCATGACCCCTGCAATCAATCTAGCCAAAAAGCTTAAGCTCAATTATCAAGTGCACGAATACCATCATGATGATAATGCTGAGTCATTCGGGCAGGAGGCCGCCGATAAGCTTGGCGTCGCGGCTAGCCGAGTTTTTAAGACATTAGTGGTCAGCGATGAGCACGAGGCATTAGCGGTGGCTATCGTCCCGGTATGTAGCAAGCTTAATCTCAAAAAACTTGCCAAGGCTTTAGGCTGCAAAAAGACGCAAATGGCCGACCCAAAGCTAGTACAGCGTAGTACGGGATATGTGCTCGGCGGCGTTAGTCCTTTAGGGCAAAAAAAGCGCTTACCCACAGTTATTGATGTCTCAGCCGCCCCCCTAGCCACGATTTATGTCAGTGGGGGCAGACGCGGCCTTGAGATTGAGCTGCCCCCTAATGAGTTGGCAGAGGCTTTGTCAGCGAGCTTTGCTGACATTCAAGAGGAAGGTTAACCTTTATTAATATTTGGCCCTTAAGCCAATAGCTGTTTTTTTAACATAGTAATTAATTAATATGGCAATTATTTAATACAGCGATTATCTAACACAGCGATTCGCTAGCATAAGTCGGCAAGATAATGACCTCAGCTCGATAACCTGCTGTACCGCCGTGAGTCGCCATCAAGTTACGCGCCAATCGCAGTTGATAAGTGCCGGTCTCAGGCAGGCAGCCTTGATAGATAATGCCGCCCTTGGTACCATCTTGAGCGCCAGAGGGGAATTCTAATACCCCGACGTTGGCAGTCTCCGGAGTGCCAGGTTTAGGCAAGATATTAATCACCGCATACTGGCCTTTACTGGCTTTGAACTGATACCAATGGTCAGTCTGTTTGGGGGCGAGTGTCCCTTCGATGATAGTGCTCACGGCTCCTTTATCCAAGTGAATAGGGGTAGCAGCTGGTTTGCTTTGCTGAAGGGCAAAACTAGGTTGACAGGCCATTAAGGTAGCCATTAGAGCTAAGGCTTGAAGGCTGATGGCCTTATGGGAAGTTAATTTGCTAGGTGACTTATGCGCGTTAAATGACGAAATTTGAGCAGCCAAGCAATGATTCTGAAGCTGATTTGACGTTTTTGGGCTAATTAAAAACATAGTTATCTCATCATCATCTAAACGGCAATGACAATCTGAAGGTGATTGAAAATAGTCATTTTAACCGAATCAAATTAGGCAAATATTACTCAGTGCTATGATTGTGTGTCCTAAGCATGCTGGGATAACAGACTTAATAGCGACTTTGATAAGTCCATCTATTATATCAAGACCATGGCATAAGCCATCAGTGAGACTATGAGCTAGGTTCTTTTGTAGTCTCAGGAGGAGAGATGGGCGTACCCGTGGTACTAAAAGCGAAGCCTTTGTTGCTATAGCTGCCAATCATGATGGCCTCTATCACTGGAGAAAGCTGCGCGTTATCCCCTTCAATATAGACCACAAAGTTGGCCCCATCTCCGCCAGAGTCATCCATTCTTTCCACGATATAATTAAGCGTTCCCATCGGTGGTAGCTCAATCATCTTGGTCAAATAAGGCCGAACAAAGTCACCTTTGGTATTATAGTAGTCGATTTTTTTGACATAAATACTATGGTCAAGACTGCTGTTTCTAATACTTAAAGTCGCAGATAGCATCACCTTGGGGTTGTCTTCATCGGCATGAATATTAGAGTATACCGGCACATAAAAGGTCTTCTGATACGGCATCTTACTACTGTCGATGACTTTGTCCGACTCTAACTCTTTAATAGGGTCTTTATGGTCGTCGGTATATAAGATATTGGGATCACTGGTCGGTGGGTTGCAGCCTGACAGGGCCAAGACGACGAACAAGGATGCTAGGAGGGATTGGATTCGCATGGTCAGTCCTATGAGATTGTCAGTGCTATAAATAAAGGAGCCAATGCTCAATAAATTCAAATGGCTAATCTTGAATCAAGTCTGGATTGAATTGATTGGAATTTATTCTACGCCCGTTTATAGCACTTGTAACAGCAATTTTGTATCTCATAAAAAACGCCCATGATGGACGCTTTGGGTGTCTTGCCAAGTGAGTTGAAGAGTGGTGGGTAGAGAGGGTAATCCCGATAAAGTAGGGCTATTAACGCTTCTTTTTGCCCCCTTGAACGGCTTTAAAGCGTCCATCAGTCTTATTAATGACAAACACGCGACCTCGGCGGCGCACCACTTGGCAGTCTGGATGACGGTTTTTGGCGCTTTTTAGTGAGCTTAATACTTTCATAGTGAGTTCCTTAAATAAATAATTAAAATGTTATAACATAACATTATTAAAAAGCATCTTAAGCTATTAAAGAATAGTTATCAAGACTAGAAAGTATTTTCTTTCGGGGTGCTTGATAGAGTCTAGCTATTTAATAGGCCTAGAAGATTAGAAACAGTGCTAAGAAGGTGACGGCAGTTAGGAGTAATTGGCTATTTTAATGGCCAATGAGAGTCGGTTAATTGGCTATAGTCCACCCAACCCATAGTTGATTAAGATACGCTGGAATGGATTTGCGCAGCGTTATTCATACTGACAATATTGGCTTTTAGCAAGTTGATGCCTTTGAGTTAAACTGTCATAATTTTGAGTTGGATTGACTATAGAAATTTCGAGGTAAATTATTATTGTTAACGCTGAAGCAATGTCCAGTATTTGACGATTAAATCGTAAGTTTCTCTAACATTTTCTACCCCTTCTATTTGTGATAGCTGCTGATTACCTGTGAATAATTTGATTGGATAAAGGCTGCAAAGAAGGGCAAGTCCAGAAGGTTTATCCAGTTCAATGTTACCACTGCCATCCTTTTTCTCCTTTAACTGGATGTTCGTCAGCCCCTGAAAATATATAGATTGTGTATTTTCAGAGAATGTTTTAGTTCGAATTAAAATGCGTTTATTGCTAATGGCATAAAAGGTGTTCTTTCGTCTTTTTTTGTCTAAAAAGAAACGAGCATAGACTAGGCCAATGCCGATTAATAGGTGAGGCATTACTATCAGTCCTATGATGGGTTCATTAGTAAATAAAGCTACCCCTATGAAAGTGAAAGTTATCAGCATCCAAAAAAACATAAACGGTAAAAAGATAACATCCATGGTTTGAAATAGAAATCCTTGTTTAGGTTTGCCTGTCCAAACTAAAGCTTCTCCATCTTGCAAAAACGAGTTGAACTGATTGGCAATGGTGTTATCAAAAGTTGACATATAATATTATTCTCGTGTTGTATAGACTAATTAATCAATTGGGTACGGTATATAACGGATTATTTATTATTTTCCCTAGATATAACTTATAACTTCCTTTTCAAATCTTAGGTTAGGTTAACTTTATTAAGGTTATTAAAAAAGCGCCTCAAATTCATTGAAGCGCCTTCTGTCATAAAATTAGTTTATATAGCTTTTATCATCGACTTCAAATAAGACTTAGTCTAAGAAAGAGAAGTGCTCAGGGTCCATTGAGGTCATTGACTCGCTTGGAGCAACCATCGACTCAGCATGACCTGAGGTACGTGGCAAAATCTTATCAAAGTAAAACTCAGCCGTTTGAATCTTAGCTTTATAGAACTCTGGTGCTTCAACGCCGCCATTTTCAAGCTTGTCATAAGCAACCGCTGCCATACGTGCCCAGTGGTAACCCATCATGACGTAGCCTGAGTACATTAAGAAGTCATTAGAGGCGGCAGAGATAATTTCGCGGTCTTTACGCGCCATTAACATCAAGCGAACGGTTAGAGTGTTCCACTCAGCACAAAGCTTGGTTAACGCCCAAACAAACTTGCGCATGTCTTTTTCAAGCGCATGCTCACTACACCATTTCATAATGCTTGACGTATAGTCGCGGATGATTTTGCCTTTAGATTGAAGGATGACTTTACGGCCTAATAAGTCAAGCGCTTGAACGCCAGTGGTGCCCTCATAAAGGGTGGCAATACGAGCATCACGAGCGATAAGCTCCATACCCCACTCTTTAATGTAACCATGACCACCATAGACTTGCTGACCGTCTTTGGCCGCTTCGATACCTAATTCAGTTAAGAAGCCTTTAAGGATAGGGGTATAAAAGCCTAGCTTGTCATCCCACTTTTCAAACTCTGTGTTGTCATCATTGGCCACGCCTTCAGACATTTTGTCAGCATAGCGGGCAGCATGATAAATCATTGAGCGACCACCTTCAGCAAAGGCTTTCATGGTCAATAGCATCCGGCGAACGTCCGCATGATGGATGATAGCATCAGCGACTTTATCAGGGTCTTTGGTGCCAGAAAGCGTACGCATTGAACGGCGCTCTTTGGCATAAGGTAAGGCATTTTGGAAGGCCAACTCGATGTGGGCAAGACCTTGGATACCAGTACCAATACGAGCCGTATTCATAAAGGTGAACATGGCTTTGAGGCCTTTGTTTGGCTCACCAATCATATAGGCAGTGGCGCCATCAAAGTTCATCACACAAGTGGCAGAAGATTTGATACCCATTTTGTGCTCGATAGAGCCACAAGTAACGCCATTACGCTCGCCTACTTCGCCATCTTCAGTGGGGATAAACTTAGGGACGATAAATAGCGAGATACCACGAGTGCCTTCAGGGGCACCAGGCAGACGGGCTAGGACGATGTGAATGATGTTGTCCGTTAAATCATGCTCGCCACTTGAGATAAAGATTTTGGTACCGCTAAGCTTATAAGTACCATCTTCTTGTGGCTCAGCTTTGGTCTTAACCTGACCTAAGTCAGTACCACACTGAGGTTCAGTCAAACACATCGTACCTGACCAAGTGCCTTCAACCAATTTAGGCAGATAAAGTGCTTTTTGCTCATCCGTACCGTACTGGAGTAAAGTATTGATACAACCAGTGGTCAGACCTGGATACATCGTCCATGACCAGTTGGCGGTACCCATCATCTCAGACTTAACAAGATTGATAGACATTGGCAAATTCATTCCGCCGTACTCTTCAGGATAAGAAATCCCTTGCCAGCCGCCTTCAACGAACTGATCATAAGCGTCTTTAAAGCCAGTTGGCGTTGTCACTTCACCATTTTTGAACTGACAGCCTTCTTCATCAGCGGGCTGATAGATTGGCGATAAAACATTTTCTGCAAAATCAGCAAATCCTTGCAAAATCATATCGACCGTTTCAGGGTCTGCGTTTTTACCGTTTTTTAAATCTTTATAATGCGTTTGGAAGTCAAACACATCATTGAGCAAAAACTTCATATCACGTAGGGGGGCTTTATAACTTAGCATAAGTAGGCTCTCTTACTCTGGGTTAACAGGGATAGGTTTATGGCTATCTGACTTAAGTCCATGCTACCAAAGCTATCAGCGCATTGTAGGACAATGAGCTATGGGTTATTGTTAGCAAGCTTGATAGGGCAGATAGAACGATAATTGATAAAGGCGTATAGGCCAATATATAGTGACAATATCATCATCAATATTAGCAATTGATACGGGCAATTCATAGCCGCATTAATGTTAAAGGCCAGCTATTATGGCACTGTCATTACGGCAGTAACCCTCAGAAGCTAGAAAGTAGCTTTATTGCCTAGAATGTATTACCTTGAATGATACAGCCTATAGTCATGGCAGGTATAATTGTCAGATTAGTATAAGGGTAATTGGATAATAATCCCACTATACATAACTATTATTCATAAGTCATATATAGATCGATAACTTTAATTGAGCCATAAAGCAATGCTTTGCCTATGATGATTCTTGCACATAGGTTTATTAAAGTCTTTAAATGATTAAGCCAGTCCTATGATATTTACGGTTATCAAACAACGCTTAAGCCATGAGCTTATCGCCTTGACTAATATCAATGCCAGTGACAGGCCTTGGCATTTGCCACTACTTGCGGCCTTGACGATCGCTTTGCCGATCTGTTTGGGGGCATTTATGGGTCAGCTTGATTGGGGTATTCAAGCCTCATTAGGGGCGATG
>JAUNVX010000108.1 GCA_030540615.1 Psychrobacter sp.
GCTTCAGGGCTTTGAGTCTGTGTGTCAGCCGTATTCAGGCTATCTTTTCTAATATCAGTTTCGAGGTTATTCTCTTTAATCTCAATGCCAGCTTTGCTATCAGGGGCGTTTTGGCCCTTAACCGAAGTCAGCACATCCTCCTCACTTAAACTCGCTTGAAGGAGCATGTCTAGCTCATCATCAGTCATGCCATCATAAAAAACAATATCTTCCTCAGCACTAGAAGGGTTGGCAGAGTGGCCTGATTGAGGCGCTGATGGGTGGGTTGAATGATTTGCAGTCATAAGAGCCGTCTTATCTAAGTGATTGAAGGGAAGAAGGATAAAAAAGGATAAAAAGAGCCGAATTCACAGCCACTTATACATTGGCTAATCTTAACTTACCACAGTAAGGTTTTGTTTGGCTATCCTAAAATGAACAATAATGGCAACAAAAAATCCCACCTTATAAACGGCATGAGCTTGAAATCTCATATCACTGACCCTATTAGTGAACTAGGCCTAAACCGCTTATCAAGATTATAGGCTCATTTAACTAAAGTTAAACCATCAAGTGGCAGATTGGCTCATTTTTTATGACTAGACTGCCATGACTCAATTTGATTTGGTGATAATCTGATAAGCGCTTAGGAAATCATCGATAAGAGACCTTAGTTATTAACCACTTTTAAGAGGATATTATGAGCGAAAATCAAAGTACCTCCTCCCAGCCAGCAAGTGCTGCTGAACCGACCCATCATGTCTTTGAAGCAGAAGTGGCTCAGTTGCTACATCTAGTGACCCATTCATTGTACTCCAACTCCGACATCTTTGTGCGCGAGCTTGTCTCTAATGCGTCAGATGCTTGTGATAAGTTGCGTTTTGAGGGCACAAGTGATGATAGCCTCTATGAAGGGGATGCCGAGCTTAAGATAAAGATTGATATGGATAAAGACGCCAAAACCATCAGCATTATTGACAATGGTGTTGGGATGAATGAAGCAGATGCTATCGAAAACTTAGGGACTATTGCCAAATCTGGCACCAAAGCGTTTTTAGACAAGCTGTCTGAGTCGCAAAAGCAAGAAGGTCAACTAATCGGCCAGTTTGGGGTAGGCTTTTATTCTGGTTTTATTGTCGCGGACAAAATCACGGTCGAGTCTCGAAAAGCTGGCGAGCCAGCAAATCAAGGTGTACGCTGGGTTTCAGACGGCACAGGCAAATTCACCACTGAGACTATTCATAAAGACACCCGTGGTACGACGATTACTTTACATCTTAAAGAAGAGTACGCTGAAGGTGAAGATGACTATCTAGACCGCGGCAAAATCAAGCGTTTGGTCAATAAATATTCAGATCATATCAGCTTGCCCATTCAGATGCGTAAAGAGGTTTGGCAAGAAGATGTCAAAGAAGACGAGGACGATGACACTCCTGCTGGGGGTCAAATGGTGCTCACTGATGAGTGGGAAACCATTAATAAGGCCAGTGCGCTTTGGACCCGTTCAAGCTCTGAGGTAGAAGATGAAGAGTACATCGACTTCTATAAAAACATCACTTATGATTTTGATGAACCACTGGCTTGGACCCATAACCGTGTCGAAGGCCGAGTTCATTATACCCAGTTGCTGTTTATCCCCAAAAAGGCCCCGCTTGATTTGTACGCGCGCGAGCAGCAGCATGGCCTCAAGCTTTATGTGAAGCGTGTGTTTATCATGGACGACGCTGAGCAGCTGCTACCTATGTACCTTCGGTTCGTGAAAGGTGTTATCGATTCAGCTGACCTGCCTTTGAACGTCAGCCGCGAGCTATTACAAGAATCACGCGATGTCAAAGCCATTCGTGATGGTAATGCGCGCCGCGTGTTGACCTTGCTCTCAAGCTTGGCCACTAGCGAAGATTCAGACAAGCAGGATAAGTTCAAGCAGTTCTATAGCGAGTTTGGTGATGTCATCAAAGAAGGTCTGGGCGAGGACATGGGCAACCAAGAGCGTATCGCTAAATTGCTTCGCTACGCGACCAGTACTCATGACGGCTTAGAGACCAGCTTTGATGATTACAAAGCCCGTATGAAAGACGGCCAAAAAGCCATTTATTATCTCACTGCTGATAGCTTGATGGCGGCCAAAAATAGTCCGCAGCTTGAGCTGTTTAAGAAGAAGGGCATTGAAGTTATCTTGATGACCAGCCGTGTTGATGAGTGGGCAATGAACTTTTTGACCCAGTTTGAAGACACCCCCTTGCAAAACATCGCCAAAGGTGCGGTTGATCTTGGCGACTTACAAGATGAAGCAGAAAAGGCTGAGGCTGAAAAGGCTCAAGAGACTATGAAGCCAGTGGTTGATAAGCTTAAAACTGCTTTAGGCGACCGCGCTAAAGACGTAAAAGTGTCTACACGGTTGGTGGATAGCCCCGCTTGTCTAGTCGTGGGTGAAGGCGAGCTGTCACCGCAGATGATTCAGATGCTTAAGCAAATGGGCCAGGATGTACCAGAGAGCAAACCGACGCTTGAGGTCAATCCCAATCATCCCTTGATTCAAAAGCTTGAGAGCAGTGAGCAGTTTGACGACTTAGCCCAAGTTATCTTTGATCAAGCGCTATTGGCTGATGGCGGTCAGTTAGAAGATCCTGCCGCTTATATCAAGCGCATCAATGGTCTATTGTTAAAGTAATATCGTGTGACAGTTAACCAGCAGCGGCTTTAGTTCAGAAAAGGACACCAATGGGTGTCCTTTTTTAGGGCTGCTTAGTGGTCGATAGGGACTTATTAAAAGCGTCTTGTAAAGTAGATTAACTTCATTAAGCACTTAAAATGATGACCTAGACTATTATTCTACAAATATAAAATAAAAATTTAGCTTTGATTAATGAGTATCATGTCATTATGTTAGCATTATTTACCGCTTATCAGTCCAGAGTAACGGTGAGCAAATATCTCCTAGACAGAGGTCAGTAGACCCCGTATAACCGTAAAAGCATATCAACGATGTAATTCTGCATGCATAAAAACAGCTATCAATCAGCGACAATTTTCTGAGGAGAGAATAAATGACAATGGCAAAGAAACTAACGGCCGAGTTCCTAGGCACCATGTGGCTAGTATTTGGCGGTTGTGGTAGCGCGGTTTTCGCTGCCAACTTCGGAGGTGATGGCAACCCCTTAGGGATTGGCTTTGTGGGCGTGGCATTAGCCTTTGGTCTCACTGTACTAACTGGCGCTTATGCCTTTGGTCATATCTCAGGGGGGCATTTCAACCCTGCGGTCAGCGTGGGGCTCATGGTGGGTAAGCGTTTTCCAGCAGCGGATCTCGTTCCTTATATCCTCGCTCAGGTATTAGGCGGTCTGCTGGGTGCTTTCTTTATCTATATTATCGCTAGCGGTCAGCCAGGCTTTGCCATTGATTCTACAGCGGCTGGTTCATTTGCGACCAATGGCTTTGGTGCTCTGTCACCTGGTGGCTATAGCATGATGTCAGCATTGATTGCAGAAGTGGTGTTAACCGCTATTTTCTTAATCATCATTATGGGATCAACGCATAGCCGTGCTCCTGTCGGCTTTGCGCCCATCGCTATCGGTCTTGGCCTCACGTTAATTCACTTAATTAGTATTCCTATTAGCAACACTTCAGTGAACCCTGCTCGCTCAACTGCCGTGGCCTTATTTGTGGGCGGTGGCGCATTATCGCAGCTTTGGTTATTCTGGTTAGCCCCTATTATTGGGGGCGCTATCGGCGGCGGTATTTATGCTTGGCTCGGTCATGAACGCCCTGATATCGTTGGTGAGTAAGCTCTTAATCTAACGGTTTAAATCATCAATCATGCTACCTACATTGTTAAAAAGCCTCTAAAATTTAGAGGCTTTTTTATGGTTTGACTTATAGTAATAGAGTTTATTTAAATAACGTTTAGGATTAAGTTTACTAAATAGAAAAAGCAGGTTTATAAGGAGCAGTATGCTGGAGACGCAACCAGAGTTTAACCTTAAACCCTTGAAAATCTATGGGGGCTGGCACATCCATTTTAATCATTTCTCTAATTTGGAGCCTGATAATGACTACCCGAAAGAGGATGTTTGTCTCTGTTTTACGGAAGATATCAGTTATTTTACTTATGGAGATGAGCGTAGTAAAAAGTGCGGTATGCCTAGCTACTTTATAGACTTAGGATTTACTGAGGGCTTATACCTCAATGGTAAAAAAGGATTTTTTCAGTTAGTGGTGGCGCAAGGAGATTTTATTAAAGGCATCGTCTACGAATATTTTATTTCTAGAAGCACCGATGAGATTCAGGACAAGATTAATACTTATATTCAGCTGATTTCGACCGGAAAGATAACAAAATATAAGGGACTAACATTTGATGGGGAGGCTATCGAGGGGTTCGCTTATAATGATTTTCTGTTTTCGGCGACAGAGGGAATAAAAGAGAGGTTTCATCGGGAGCGCTATTTTTAACCCTGCTATCAAATCGGGATTTTAAATCGCGCTATAGACGAACCAAATTATGACTGAGATTTTTAAGTTTCTTCTTATGCTTATTACCATTTGACATAAGCGATTTTGTGAATAGTTACAATTCGCCGTTACTCACGCCCTAAGCAATCCATTACAATATCCACCACTATTGGTAGTGGCTGTATATAGCCCATTGCCAACGCTTATTCTTATGATTGATGACTGATAGAGGCTCATCATTGTCACTTACGTCGTTAAAAACTATCTCGCTCCAGCGCTTTTCGCTTAATTTTGCTGCCAATATCTTTGCCGCCTTATGGATGCTAGCGGGGTCTACGCGCGCCTTTAGTTGGGTCAAGCCTACCTTCTTACAGTTTTTACTTTTTGCAGTGTTAGCGCTCAGTAGTAATGTACTGTTTTCTTGGCTAGCGGCTGAGAGCGGCAGTGTATTCAATGAGCAGGGGCTAGTCAGCTATTTAATCTGGCCCACTATCATTGTCTTGGCAGGTATTATTTTAGCTAGGCGAGCAGGCAACTATGCACTGGTCTTTGTGCCCGCTGTATTATGGCTCACGGCAGATACCATAACGGCGCTACTACAGAGCTTTATGCAGTTTTTGGGTAGCCGAGGTTGGTTGCCTGAGTGGAGCTACTCCTTACTGCCGGTTATATTTTTGGTGTTGTTCCTTTGGCAGACCGTCGCTCTATTATGGATATTTTCCCGGCGGATGCGAACGCCTTGGTGGGAGAGAGTCTTAGTATTGATAGGTGCTGCCGCTTTATTGACCGTCTGGCAAAACAACGTCTCTGACCAGCCTATCTTTAAGTTATTGCCTGTTGAACCCGTGATAGAAGAGGCCGCTATTTATGCCCAGCCTTTATTATTGCAGCAAGCTCTTGATGCGGTTGAGCCGAGTATCCCTGGCAAGACAGATTGGTACTTTATGGGTGTGGCAGGCTTCGCTGATCAAGATGTCTTTCGCTCAGAGATTGCTGAGGTCCGTCAGTTATTTGAGCTGCGATTTGGGACGATGGGCCATGCTTTGTCTTTAATTAACAATAAATATACTTGGCTTGATGCCCCAATAGCCACTAAGACTAGCATTGCTCAAGCGTTAAAGCGCATCGGTCAGCAGATGAACGCTGATGAAGATGTACTGTTTTTGGTATTGTCTTCTCATGGTGACCAAGAGGTGCTGGTACTGGACAACGAACCGGTCGATATAGCTGATTTAGACCCAGCTTGGCTAAAGCAGGCTCTAGATGAAGCGGGTATTCGTTGGCGGGTAATTGTGATTTCGTCTTGTTATTCAGGCTCATTTATTGATAAATTGTCTTCTCCAACGACAGCCATTATTACCGCTTCTAGCCGCGATAAAATGTCATTTGGGTGTACCAATACTGCTGAGATAACCTACTTTGGTGAAGCATTTTTTGCTGAGGGTCTTCGTAATAATACCAGCTTTGCTGCTGCATTTAAGGCGGCCAGTCAGCAAGTCCATGAGCGTGAGAGCCTAATGGGTTTTGAGCCATCTGAGCCGCAGATGGTGGTGGGTAAGTTGATGCAGACAGCGCTGCCCGCCTTTGAGCAAGCTTTGTTCATTCAAGGCCAAAAGCCTAATGAGCAAAATATGCAGCCTATCAGCAATATGTCATCCAATAAAACTCACAACGGTCAAGGCTCCCAACCCGCCAGTGGGAGCGCTATACCCAAACAGTCGCCAGCGCCAGTCTCTGAGTCAGTTGCCCCTCATCAAGCGGCTGTTGCTTCAGCGGTAACGGCCAAGTTGCCCACATTAACTTCTTATTCAAGACCCCAAGGCTAGAACAGGGCTAAGAAGGTTTTGTCTAGTAAACTAGAACAAGTTGAGTAAAGCTAAGTGTCCCATTAGCGATGGCCGGATTTAGCTTGGGTAGCAAACATTAACTTAAGATTAAATACCAGTCATCACACTTTATTTTATATGTAAATCCAGAGAATTAATTAGTCACGAGTATTAAGGAAATAAGATGAAAACCACTGCCGCAATAGCTTGGGAAGCCAATAAACCATTTAGTCTTCATGAGGTTGACCTTCAAGGGCCTAAAGATAATGAAGTGTTAATTGAGCTCAAAGCCACTGGTATCTGTCATACCGATTATTACACTTGGTCAGGCGCTGATCCTGAGGGTATATTCCCAGCGATTTTGGGCCATGAAGGTGCAGGGGTGGTGATAGAGGTCGGTAAAGATGTCAAAACCCTAAAAGTGGGTGATCATGTCATTCCTTTATACACGCCAGAATGCCGTGAATGTAAGTTCTGTTTGCACCCGGCGACCAACTTATGCCAAGCTATCCGTGAGACCCAAGGCAAGGGACTAATGCCAGATGGCACCTCACGCTTTAGTCTAGACGGTCAGCCTATCTATCATTATATGGGCACATCGACTTTTGCGCGTCATACCGTACTGCCTGAAATTGCAGTCGCTAAAATCCGTGAGGATGCCCCCTTTGACAAAGTGTGTTATATAGGCTGCGGCGTGACTACTGGCGTAGGGGCGGTGGTATATACTGCCAAGATGCAAGCAGGAGCCACGGTGGCTGTCTTTGGCCTGGGGGGCATTGGTCTTAATGTCATCCAAGGGGCTAAAATGGTAGGGGCTAGCCGCATTATTGGTGTTGATTTAGACCCTAGCCGCGAGGCTTGGGGCCGCCGTTTTGGGATGACAGACTTCGTTAATCCCAATGAATTGGATAAGAATGAGAGCGTGGTCGACCGTATCGTTCAGATGACAGGCGGCGGCGTTGACTACTCATTTGAATGTATTGGTAACGTCAATGTCATGCGTCAAGCCCTTGAGTGTACCCATAAAGGTTGGGGTCGCAGTATTATTATTGGTGTTGCAGCGGCAGGCCAAGAGATTAGCACCCGACCATTTCAGCTGGTGACAGGGCGAAACTGGGAAGGCTCAGCTTTTGGCGGCGCACGCGGCCGAACGGATGTCCCTACCATTGTTGATTGGTATATGGAAGGCAAAATTGATGTGGATTCCTTGATTACTCATACCCTGCGTCATGACGAAATCAACAAGGGCTTTGAGCTGTTAAAAGACCCAGAGTGTATTCGCAGTGTGATTAAATATGACTAATAAAGTATCGTCATACGAGGTGGCGATAAGCTACTGACTTTAGTAGATAAGCTAGTTACTTTATTAACAACATAAGGATAGCACCATGACAAAGCTGACATTAATTAGTGACAACCGCTGCTTTGAGGGCCATCAGCGCTATTATTCGCATGAGTCAAGCGCCACCAATACTTCCATGACCTTTAGCATTTATTTGCCTGACAGAGCTATCGCCGGTCAGTCGTGCCCCGCTATTTTGTATCTATCAGGTCTCACTTGCAGTCCTGATAATGTCACTCATAAGGCGCATTATCAAGAAATGTGTAGCGAGTTTGGGGTTATTTTTATCGCTCCTGATACTTCACCCAAAGGCGATGACGTGGCTGATGATGAGCGCTTCTTCGTCGGTCAAGGGGCGAGCTATTACGTGGATGCCAAGCTAAAGCCTTGGACCGAGCATTATCAAATGCGCTCTTATATCATAGATGAGCTATATGACTTAATCCGAGATCAATTCCCCACCAATAGCATCGGGGTTATGGGGCATTCAATGGGTGGGCATGGGGCATTGTTATTAGGGTTTAAATACCCCAGTAAATTCGTTAGCGTCTCAGCGATAGCGCCAGTGTGTGTCGCTAGCGACTCTGAATGGGGCCAAGCCGCTTTTGAAGCCTATTTTGGAGAGGACAAAAACAGCTGGCAGGAGCACGATGCGACTTACGCTATTCAAAAAGCAGGCAAACAATATCCTTTGCTGCTCATTGATCAAGGTGAAGCAGATGAGCACTTAGCGGCTGGCAACTTGCGTCCTGAACAGTTGCATAAGGTCTGTAGGCAAATCGAGCAGCCTTTGACCCTACGCTATCACGCAGGGTTTGATCATAGTTATTATTTTATTCAAAGTGTCATGGCAGATCATATCCATCATCACTTAAAAGCAGCTGACATGGCAGGCAGCCGGTAAGCGGTGTCTAACGGCAAAATAGCGAACGAGCTAATAAGTGACTTATTAAGTAAGTAATTTGCTAAGTAAGTGGATCACTAAGTAAATGACTTAGTCAATAATGATATGACTGCCATCGCTAGCAAACGTAAAACCGAAGATTATGATAATATGAAGCAAATGCAGCCGCTTTAGCTCATTAGCGATAGGATAAGGTTATGACAGATTCTCAAGCCTCATTGGCAGTCATGCAAGCTGATATGCAAGCCGCTCTACAATCACGGCAAGATGAGTCCACTGATTTAGCGGCTGAGGCATTCGGGGCTCTAAAATCTGAGTCCATATCTGTACCTTTGCCCAAGCTTGACGCTGCATCACTATCGCGAGTCGTTGAGATGGCTTGGGAAGACAGGACGCCATTTGCCGCTATTCAGCATAGCTATGGGCTAAGTGAGGCAGGTGTTATTAAGTTAATGCGCGAGCAGCTAAAACCCAGCTCTTTTCGGTTGTGGCGTCAGCGGGTGTCAGGACGTGCGACTAAGCATCTAGCCAAGCGCTCTTTCACCGTGGGCCGTGCTCATTGCCAAACCCAATATAAGTCTAGATAGTTAAGGTTATACGTCTAGGTCGATAAGCTTATAGAGGATTTATTTAAGACAGTGGATTGGCCAATGTTAACAGTCATTTACTACGCCCAGCATGATTTAATCATTTTTGTTAGCCCTTACTAGGTAGCCCTATCATGATTTGTCCTACTCAGCCATATTTAATTGCCCCCTCTATCTTATCTGCTGACTTCGCGCGCTTAGGCGAGGAGGTTGAAGCGGTGCTCAAAGCTGGGGCAGATGTGATTCATTTTGATGTGATGGACAATCACTATGTTCCCAACCTTACTTTCGGAAGTATGATATGTAAGGCATTGCGCGATTACGGCATTGAGGCACCTATTGATGTTCATTTAATGGTGTCTCCTGTAGATGGCATGATTGAGCAGTTTTTGGAAGCGGGTGCGAGTGTGATTACCTTTCACCCAGAAGCCACTCACCATATTGATCGCTCGTTACAGTTGATTAAAGATGGTGGCGCAAAATGTGGGTTGGTGTTCAATCCTGCCGCACCTTTGCATCATTTAGACTATACTATTGATAAGCTTGATCAGATATTACTGATGAGTGTCAATCCAGGCTTTGGCGGTCAGTCTTTTATTGAAGGCACGC
>JAUNVX010000109.1 GCA_030540615.1 Psychrobacter sp.
ATGATTAACTACTAGGGCTATGATTGACTACTAATTGATGAATAGGGTTTAAGAGCTAGTAGAGTCTAAACAACTGCTACACCACTTGTTACATCGCTGTTATATTAAAATGTTACTCTAAGCTGCCAGAGTTTGATTTGTTGAGCATCAATGGTTAATAGGCTCAGACATAGTATCTATCTGTATTTTACATCAAAGGTAATCAAGCTCTTTATTTTAAGGAATCATTATGAAAACCCAAAACAATAATAATCGTTTTAAATCTACGATATTCAAGACCATTTTTAATATAAAAGTGGCCAAACGTGCCCTGCAAGGCGTTGGCGTCTTATCAGTAGGAGCGTTAGCGGCTACAGCAATGATGAGCGCCCAAGCGGCCCCCATTACTGAGAGCGCTGTACAAAGCTATGCTGCGGCGATGAAGTCCGCTGCCAACAGTAAAAACGTTAATCAAGTCGCCAGCTTGGTTTCTGATGATGCCTTGATTTCACTGTCTCGCAAGGGAAAAACCACCAGTTTAGATAAAGACGCTTATCTAAAGCTATTGCAAAGCAGCTGGGGTCAGACCCAAGGCTATCGTTACGACATTACCGTCAATAATGTGGTCATTGCAGGCGATCAGGCCAAGGCCGATGTCAAAACAATAGAAACTTGGACCAAAGACGGCCAACAGGTTTCGTTCGTGACCTCTTCTAGAGTCACATTGACATCCAATGCTGGCAATGCAGTCTTATTACGCGCTGTATCGCAAGTGACTATTAATTAAGTAACTAAATAATTAAATGGTTACTAATAATTAAATAATTAAAGGGTTACTAAGCAAGTATCTGGTCGCAAGTGTCTAATGTAAGGTTACTCATTAATGGTGGCCTATCATAGGACATAGTGGTCTATGACAATCTGATTGTTCAAAAAAGCATCGTGAAATCGGTGCTTTTTATTAGCTGTGATTTATTAGCACTATTTTATTAATGAAAATAAGTATAGGGTTGTATAAGATAAAAAAAGCCAGTGAGTAGCAAAAGTTTGACAATGTTGCTCGCTAAAACTCTGCAAAGCTATATAATTAGTCATATTGTTTTTTTGTTTATTTTATTAGTCTTAGCCATTAGGAATTATTAATCATCATGTCAACTGCCTCTTCTTCCTCCTTATCAGTGACGGTCTTAAAGCCTTTATCCTTAGCCATTTCCACTTTGCTATTCATCAGTGGGTGTAGCAATACCACGGCAGTCAAGGGCCCCGTAATCACTAACAAAAGTCCTGTGGTGACTCAGCGCCCCGCAGCCAATCCCAATACGCCAGCGACGACGCCTGCAACCGGAGACTTTTCGACAGCGTTTTTGGATGAAGACAGTCTAGATGAGTTAGCTGATTTACTTGAAGCCACTGATATGACGATGGTTGAAGACAATAAGCTTGCCATTCAAAAATATGGGGATTTATGGAACCGATTGCGAGCTGGCTATCGAATGGATCACAGTCAGGCAGGCTATAATTCAAGGATTGAAGCGCAAAAGAACTGGTTTGTCTCACGTCAAGATTACCTCAATCGTTTGGCCGCACGCTCAAGTCGTTATCTATATCATACTGTTCGGGAAGCTGAACGTCGCAACATTCCTACAGAGCTGGCCTTATTACCCGTGATCGAAAGCTCTTATGATCCAAGTGCTACCAGTAATGCTGCCGCTGCTGGGCTTTGGCAGTTTATCCCTAGCACAGGGCGTATCTATGGGCTGAATCAAAGCAGCACTTATGATGGTCGACGTGACGTTATTGAATCAACCCGCGCCGCTTATGACTTTTTGACAGCTTTGCACAATCAGTTTGGCAGCTGGGAGCTGGCCTTGGCCGCTTATAATGCTGGCCCTGGCCGAATCCAGCGAGCTATAGACAGCAATGCGGCTCGAGGTTTGCCGACTGATTTTTGGTCATTAAGCTTACCAACTGAGACTCAAAACTATGTACCAAGGTTTATGGCGGTAGCAGAGATTGTCTCAAAACCTGAACAATATGGGGTTTACCTGCCGGCTATTGCCAACCGTCAGCATTTTCGCAGTGTTCCTGTTAATTATGGGGTGAGCTTAGCTGAGGTCTCACAAGTAACGGGCGTCAGTGTCGATGAGCTGCAAAAGCTAAACCCTGCACTTATCTCAGCTAGGATTGATGCTTCAGGACCTCAGCGTGTGGTCATTCCTAATGACGTCAATGTCAACATCGATGCAAAGGTTAGTAGCTTAAAAGGCTATGGCAACAATGGCACGTTAATGGCGCAAACCTCACCCAGCTATAGCAGCCAACCTTATGAGAATGTCACGCTGCCATCAAGCTCAGGAGCACTTGCTGACTTTGCCACCAGTGTGAGTGTCCCTCGTCAAACCACCAGTTATATACCGCCTGCCAGCTCACCGACCAGTAGCTCTGTTTATAGCGCCCAAGCCAAAGTGATTAACGAGCCGCCAGTCAGTAGTTCAGAGGCACAAAAAATTAATGCGGAGCTGTTAAGTAGTAATAGCTTGCCAACCACTTCAGCTCAGGTCACAAAGAACAATACTATCGTTCAAGAGCCGCCACTGAGTTCAGCTGAGCGCGACTTTATTGCAAAGCAGATTCAGCAGCAAACGCCATCGGTGTCAGAGGTGGTCAGCTCAGTCGATGGCAACATTAAGCTCTCTGCTGTTCAGACGCAGCAATCTATACTTGAGGCCAAAGGTCAGGAGAAAAAACTGAGCTTTGCTACTCCGGCCAATACTGCAGCGAGCAAGCCCAAACCTCAAGGTCAGCGTAGCACTTATACAGTGAAGCGTGGTGATACGCTTATCAATATCGCTAGCCGAGCAGGTCTCAATTGGCGAGATATTGCTGAGTGGAACCAGATTGATCCAAACGCCAATCTGCTCTCAGGCACTACTTTGTATCTCTACAATGCCAAACCTATTGATGCTATAAGTAGCAACAGTGGCTCAGTGGCGACTACGCCTTCTCGCCCTGATAGCTATGTGGTTCAATCTGGTGATACTTTAATCGGTACGGCGAGCCGGTTTGGACTTTCGGTCAGCGAGCTTGCCAGTTATAATAATATTAGCTCCTCAACTGAGTTGCAGCGCGGTCAGCGTTTATGGCTCATTCCAGGAAAGGTGGCCAGCAGCCCTGCCACTTCTTCAGGCAGCAGCAAACCTAATAATACTAGTAGTAACACTAGCAAGCCTAATGTCGCCACCAAGAGCTATACGGTTAAGTCAGGCGATGGTCTGATTGCACTGGCCAAAGAGTTTGGTGTCTCAGTAGATACCTTAGCCAGTCTTAATGGGCTCTCAAACACTGACAATCTTTATGTGGGCCAGCGCCTCAAAGTACCCGCTAATAGCTCAAGCAGCACAACTTCAAATAGTACTGCCGCTTCGACCAATACGGCTTCAAGCGCTAACAAGTATTCAGGTGCAACAGCCAATTATACCGTTCAGTCAGGTGATGGTCTCATTGCACTGGCCAAGCAGTTCGGGGTCTCAGTCGAGGCGTTAGCAGGGCTAAATGGGCTGTCAACCACTGACAATCTCTATGTGGGTCAGCGTCTTAAAGTACCTGCTAATAAGACTAGCATCTCTACCACGACGACTAGCTCATCTACTGCCTCTACCAGCGCTAAATACACGGGTCCAACCTCCACTTATACTGTCAAGTCGGGGGATACCCTAATTGGTATTGCCAATGAAGTAGGGGTTAGTGCAGATCAAGTCGCAGCGATTAACAATTTTGAAGCCAATGCTAGGCTTCAAGCTGGTCAAAAAATTAAACTGCCAGTCAGCCAAGTTAAAGTGACCACTCAGCTTAATGATCAAGCAGCAGACTACAAGGTAAAATCAGGCGATACCTTAATTGGAGTAGCGGCTCGTTTTGGGGTGTCAGTGACTGATTTAGCGGCGGCTAATAATTTGACCACCTCTTCTAACTTGATACTAGGTCGTACCTTGACCATTCCCGCTAAAGGCAGCTCGACTAGCAGTTCGGCAAGCACTAGCACCACTACTAAACCTACTACAGCGGCAGCAGCTCCTGCTAGCAGTAGCAAAGGCAGTAAGCTCAGTGGTACCGAAGCGTATAAAGTTCAGTCAGGAGATAGTTTGATTGGATTGGCTCGTAAGTATGAGGTCTCAGTTGAGGACTTGGCAGCTACTAATAAACTGGCCGCCAATGCTCAATTGCAGCGTGGTCAGACCATTCAAGTGCCTAAAATGACGGTTTCTTATACCGTACAATCAGGTGATAGCCTTATTGGCTTGGCCAAAAAGTATGGTGTCTCTACAGAAGAGCTTGCGAAGATGAATGGTATTGAGGCTACAGCGCAGCTGCAACGTGGTCAAAAGCTGACAGTACCCAACCGTTAAGGCTAATCTTATAAGGTATCGAGTAAAAAAACGCGGCTTATATAAGCCGCGTTTTTTTGATTAATTTAAAGAAAAGCATCATTAAGCTAAAGCAAAACCTTGGGTTAAACGCTTTGGGTTTTGATGGTTTCAAGGTAGCTACGGATATTACTCACGTAGTGCATACACTGAACATAGCGGCTGTTGGTGCTGGCATGGTCTGATAGATAAGCATAGACATTGGCCCAACTGTTTGGGTCTTTGCCGTCTTTTTTTAGGGTCGCTTGAATCTGCTTCACGGCATTTGGCCCCATGTTATAGCCTGCCAAAGCGAACCATAACCGATCTACTTGCGGCACATCAGCGAATGACTCTTTCATCAGCTCAAGGTATCTTGCGCCGCCACTGATGCTCTGTGTGGGGTCTACGCGATCAGAGACCCCCATGGCTTTGGCAGTGCTATTGGTGAGCATCATCAGACCCTGAACGCCTGTGGGTGAGACTGCCTTGGCATTTAGGTGAGACTCTTGATATCCCATCGCTACCAATACTGCCCAGTCGTGATTATACTCCTGAGCTTGTCGTTTAAACGAGGACTGATAAGTGGGCAGCTTATCAGACAGAGCACGTTCAAAATGCTGCTGGTTATAAGCATCTTTTAACAAGTTTTGATTATAAAAGGCCGCCAGCTTTTGGGTGTCTTCGATTTGACTGTCAGCACACAAAAAGTGACTGGCCTTAACGGACAAGGGGTCACTGGCCTTGGCAAAAGTCCAACTTACCTTAGGATGAAGGCCATATTCTGTTATTTTAGCATCTGCACCGCAGCTTAAGTTCATCTGCGCTAAATCAAGCCTAGTAATGGCCTGTGTGCTAGCCGTCGTGAGCGCTAAGTCAGCCTCACCACGTTTGACAGCCGCCAACGCTGCCTCATTATTAGGATAGGCCTTGAGAGTAACCTCCACCCCAAGCTCATTGGCATAGCTTCTCGTCAAGTCATAGCCAAAGCCGTGCTGAAAGTTATCAGTAGCGAAGAACGTGCTGTCTCCTGGCACCGAAGCGATGGTTAACGAGTTCTCCAACATAACCCGCGCATAAGCAGGAATATCCGTATGGGTGGTGGTGAGACTTTTGGCTGGAAGGGATAAAAGGGCAATACTAGAAATTTGAGCAATTTTTTTGGTCGTTGCAAATCGATTGGATACGGCAGGTTTACTTGAAGTGCCAGCCTTCGCGCTAGACTGACCAGCCCAAGCTTTGAGCTTGCGGCTAGCTTGTCGCGTCGATGACTTAACACGGTAAGTAATACGTTGCATGTATATCTCCTCTGTAGGACCATCTGGCTTACCTTATCTATGGCTACTGATAAATTATTATATAAATCAGCAGTTAATCAGCGATGACGCACTCAATACTCAATATTGAAAACAATGCGCTAACGCGGTCTAGATAATGTAATGCAGTCAGCCTATGACAATGGCCTACTCACACTACTAAGGGTAAGGTCATGAGTTAAATCAACCAATACGGGGGGGCTAATTAGCGTCAATGTTAAAATCAAATCAGAGCTAAGGTAAAAATAACCACTTTAGCCACTCACCAAACTTAAACAAAGTAGTAACTACGGCGTAAGTAGCTACAAATACACTGAATTAACTGATATTCACCGACCACAAACTGCTTAATAAAAAATGAGGTTTAATATTAAAACCTCACCTAAGCAGGTGCCGAAGATAAACTCAAACCCGTATTAGGCTTGTTCTGGTTTTAATCTTATGGCAAGTATCTGCCACATTTGCTGAACAAACAGCCTGCTAAATTAATAGGCTGTTGAACTGATTACCGCAAACGATAACTTGATAATCATTTGCTCAGCTAGGTTAAAACGCTTAACAAGCGGCAGTCATTAATAGGGCTTAAAGCCGTGAGTTAATTTTGGCTTAACGGCTTTTAGCACAAATCATAACTGTCTTGACCGATGGTCAAAATGGGGTGTCCATGACAAAACAATTTCTTACAACTTTAGTCCTGACTAATATGCGACTTACTTAAACCATATTCAATGTTAATTTAATAATCAGCGACAAGAGAAGGCAAAAAATCTATGAGCGGTTAATATTTTGGACATTCTTTGCTGATTTAAGTAAACATGTGTTCATCATAAAAATTAAAAACACTGTTCAAGGATTTAGGGTAATTACAACCGATATTTGATAACGATAAGGTCATTAAATACCATATCATTATTAATTAATAGGCCAGTATTGTTTAGATAATATTAAGCAGGATTATCGATATCGATAAAAGTGGTCTTGATACCAAGCTCAGTCTCGACCAATTTACCCAAAGCATCAATACCGCCACGCTCTGTTGCATGGTGACCGCAAGCAAAATAGTCCACTTGAAGCTCACGGGCGCTGTGGGTGGTGCGCTCTGAGATTTCACCAGAAATATAAGCGTCACATCCCATTTTGGCTGCCTGGTCTATCATGTCTTGGGCGCCGCCCGTACATAATGCAATCTTTTGTAAGGGTTTGGCGGTTGCTTGAGAATAGCCAGCAATCCATAGCGGCTCACGACCGAGTAAAGTGGCAAGCTTGCTTTGTAACTGCTGAGCGGTAATAGGCTCACAAGTGGTGATATTGCCTACTGGATGTGACTCTTCGGGATAAAGAGCGCCAATGATTTTAAGCCCCAAGTCTCGGGCCAAAATGGCATTGTTGCCAAGCTTTGGATGAGCATCTAGTGGCAGGTGGTATGCGAGTAACGAGATACCATGCTGCATAAGTTTTCGGACACGTCGACCCTTCATGCCCACCAGCTCAGGGTCTTCACCTTTCCAAAAGTAGCCATGATGAACCAAGATGGCATCGGCTTTTAGCTCGATAGCTTGGTCGATTAAAGCCTCACAAGCAGTGACACCAGTGACGATATGACGGATAGGCTGGTCGGCATCGACTTGCAATCCATTGGGGCAATAGTCTTTGAAGTTATCGATATGAAGATACTCATTGCACCATTTGGCCAAGTCGTTTGGGCTAATAGCGTTCTCACTAGAGCTATCGTCAGTTAGGTAACTGTCTGGGCTGTTATTGGTATCATTAGGCTCAAGCTGTGAAGTAGATAGGTTGGTCATTGCAGCTCCTAAAAAAGCAAAGATTGATATGAATGGTAAGCCCTTATGAATAAATCAAAGTGGCTTGAAAAGCAATTTTATTAAGTAAAGCAAGTAAAAATATAAGCTAGAAGATAAATAAAAGATAAAAGATTAAAGCTCGGATTTAGCTAAGATAAATTTCTGTTAAACATCATAACAAAAGCTATGAGAAAATCTTTGAACGCTGTTTGGTGCAGCAAATATAGCCTGATAAACTCGAGTCATCTGAGTGTTGAGGGCCAAAAATAGCAATAATCTTTGGGAGAGGGGCCTTCATGATGCTATCATCGGGGCTCGCCTTAATAACATCCTAAAGTTATCTGGCTAAGTTTAGCCCTGCTAGATTGAGATTCGATACTCACGATTGGTTTTATTTTGATTAAGTAGCTTTTTTACTGATGTTTTCTTATAGTTATGTTTGCCCTAATTAGGGTTAACTTCCAAGAGGTCCAACTATGGCGCGCCCCGCAAACACAAAAAAAATGTCTTTTTGGATTTGGTTGCCTTGGTTGCTATTATTGGCAGCGCTGGCTGCCTTTGTTTGGTTTTATTCCGAGATTAAAAGTGGTCATCAAGACCAAGACGCTTGGCAGCCGCCGCGAGCAGAGTCAAATGCACAGCTTTCTTCACCGCTCTCTGATAAGCCATCTCCCATTGCTTCTTATCATGATGCCGTGGCCCGAGCGTCACAATCTGTGGTCAATATTTATACCACGCAGGCAGTGAGCAATCATCCTTATATGGATGATCCCGTGCTTCGAAAGTTTTTTGAGTTTCATGGGGGTATTCCTGAGCAGGAGCACGGGGAGACCAACCTTGGCTCAGGGGTGATTGTCTCGGCTGATGGCTACATCGTCACCAATGCTCATGTCATCGAAAAAGCGGATGAAATCATCGTGGCGTTCAACGATGGTCGAAAGAGCCGTGCCAAAATCATTGGCAGTGACCCTGATAGTGATTTAGCAGTGATTAGGGTCGATATGACAGGACTGACCCCGTTAGCGTTTCGAGACAAGCCTATCGAAGTTGGCGATATCGCTTTGGCTATTGGCAATCCTTTTGGGGTGGGTCAAACAGTCACTCAAGGTATCATCTCAGCCACTGGGCGAACCGGTCTTGGGGTCAATAAGTTTGAAGACTTTATCCAAACCGATGCGGCCATCAACCCTGGCAACTCTGGCGGCGCTTTGGTCGATGCCTATGGTCAGCTGGTGGGTATTAATACGGTGATTTTTTCGCGTTCAGGCGGTTCAATGGGTATTGGTTTCGCCATCCCGACGTCTTTGGTGGAACAGGTGATGAATGCCTTGATTAAAGATGGGCGCGTCCGCCGTGGTTGGCTGGGCATTGAGGTACAAGGTCAGCTAAAAGACCCCACTCAGCTTGAGACGTCAACGGGGGTTGAGGTATTAAGTGTGGTAGCAGGAAGCCCAGCGGCTAAGAGTGGCCTTCAGGTCGGTGATATCATATTGAGCATCGATGGCAAAGAGATGACAGATGCCAATACCCTCATCCAATATGTCGCTCGAAAGTCTCCTGATACAGTCTTGAACACCCAAATACTTCGCAAAAATGGCAGTAAGCAAGAGAATAAGCAGATACAAATCATGCTAGCCGAAAGACCCGCTCAAGACACCACTACCATGCCGCCTCTGAACCTGCCTGATGAGAGTCATCAGGGGCCAATGGACGGCTTCTCATCTGAAGGGGTGTTGCCACAAGGCTACTCCTCAGATAGTGGTGACGATATGGGTAATGATGGCATGTCTTCTGAGCCAATGTCTAAGCAGGAGCGTGAGCGCCTACGTGAGGAGCTGATTCAACTGTTTGAGCAAGATATGAAGAACCGTAATGGTCAATAGTTAGTGATATAGGTCGTTACTGATTTAATCTATTATTAACCTGAATTCGGGATAAGAGTTAATGTATTTCATTGTTATAAATAGTTTTATTAAATCCCTCCCCAGCCCTCCCTTTGAAAAGGGAGGGAGCTTACCTTTTTGAATTCTAAAAAAGGGTGAAGTCCCACTTTTCCAAA
>JAUNVX010000110.1 GCA_030540615.1 Psychrobacter sp.
AGGCGCTGGTAACCAAAGCAGCTCGGCGGCTGGATTCAACTTTGCAAGCCATAAGTTAAGGTCCTCAATTTCGGTCACGCTCAACTGCTCAAAGCGATTAATCGCGATAAAATCAGCATGGATAACATGGGCCTGATAGCCCTCGTGATGACGGTATTTGCCCTGAGACCACTGCTGTCCACTTAACACACAGATGACTGACTTCAGTAGTAGGCTAGTTTGCCAATGTGGCTCAGACAATTGTGCCAATAGCGTGCGTGGATGAGCCAGTCCAGTCGGTTCAATCAGTAAACGCTGCGGATGGTGTTCAGCGAGCAATCTACTAAGGCCAATCTGTAGGGGCAATTGACTGGTACAGCAAATGCAGCCACCACTAACCTCACGAATGGCAATCTTGGCCTCTTTATGGTTAGTGCTATGCCGATTAGGGCCAATATTATTAATACCCGTACTATTAACAGTGCTATGACGATTGGAGCCAATATTATTAATAACAGTACTATTAACGTCGCTACTATTAACATTAGGAGCATCAATCAGTCCCGCATCAATGCCAATCTGACCAAACTCATTGATTAATAAGGCCCAACGTTCTTTAGCAGGCTTGAGCGCCAGCAAGCTATTGAGTAGGGTGGTTTTACCGGATCCCAAAAACCCTGTCAGCAATGTACAGGGTGTCTGAGAGATGAGTTTAGGGACGGCTGGCGTGTTAATGGCGGTACGAGAACTCACTGGCTATCGGCTTCATCAGGAACAAACACGTAACCAACGCCCCAGACTGTCTGTATATAACGCGCCTGCGAAGGGTTGTCCTCTATCAATCGGCGCAGTCTTGATACCTGAACGTCAATAGAGCGCTCCATCGCGCCCCATTCGCGGCCGCGAGCTAGGTTCATCAGTTTATCACGGGTCAATGGTTCACGAGGATGCTGAACCAAGGCTTTGAGAACAGAGAACTCCCCAGTGGTCAGGGTCACCACATTGCCATCTCGCTTGAGCGTTCTAGTCGATAAGTCCAAAGTCCAAGGACCAAACTCGACCACTTCCATCTGCTGGCTAGGCGCGCCTGGTAACTCGCGACTTTGACGACGAAGGACGGCTTTGATGCGGGCCAGTAGCTCTTTTGGGTTAAAAGGTTTGGGGAGATAATCATCTGCCCCTGCTTCAAGTCCCGCAATGCGATCAGCATCTCCTCCTTTTGCTGTGAGCATAATAATAGGGATGTCACTATTGTCATCACGAAGGCGCTTGCAGATGCTAATGCCATCTTCTCCCGGCAGCATCAAATCCAAAACGATTAAAGAAAAAAGTTCGCGCTGTAACAGCTTGTCCATTTGGCTGCCATCGTGAGCGGTTCGCACCACAAAACCATCGTCTTCTAAGAAGCGCTGGAGTAGAGAGCGTAGCCTTGCATCGTCATCCACCACCAATATGCGCTGGGTTAATGTATCTTGAGTATTATCCGCCATAATCCACCATCCTTTTATTCGTTATAATCTTATTGACTATAGTGTATAAGATTATGTCGACAAGTACAGTGACAATGCAGCATAAAGCTGTATGGCTTTGTTTAATAAGTGGCACTAATGATGGTCTTACAGCGCTAAAAAGCCCTAAAAACTGCCGAAGTTGACCTCAAATTGGTGCTTAATTGGGTAAGTTGACCCGAAGAGATGTAAAAATGATTTTTATTGTCACCACTTTTGCTATAATGCAGACCACATTTCACGCAACATTGATAAAGTTATGAGCCTGACAGACACTGCTTCTACTCAAGATACCACCAATTCATTAGTGAATAATGCGACCGCCACTGCATTGGATGCAAAAACCACGGCGCAAATTCATGAGAAATTGGCCAAAGATATCGGCATAACAACCTCACAAGTTAATGCTTTCGTCAAACTATATGACGAGGGTGCGACGGTGCCGTTTATTGCTCGATATCGTAAAGAAAAAACGCAAGGGTTGGATGACACGCAGCTTCGGGCGCTAGAAAAAGCCTTGGGTTATGAGCGTGATATGGCTGTCCGGCGTGCCAAAATCTTGCAACTACTAGACTCGCAAGGTAATTTGACACAGGAGCTGAAGGGGCGTATTGAAAAGGCCACCTCTAAGCTTGAGTTAGAAGACATCTATTTGCCATATCGGCCGCGTCGTCGCTCTTTATCTGCCAAGGCGCAGGCTGCGGGTCTTGGTGTAGCTGCAAATCGCCTCAAAAACGACCAAATCACGCCTATCCAAGCTTTAGCAGACTATCAGGTGCCTGAGAGCATCGTGGATGACAGTGGTAATGAGATAGAAGTTGACTTTAGCGATACTGAAAAGCAATTAGCGGGCGTTGCTGCGATTATTATTGATGAGTGGACGCAGTCGCTTGAGTTGCTGGATAACCTAAGAGCAGGCTTTGCCAAAACCGCAACGATGAATGCTGCACTTGCTTCTGAAGAGAAGCGTGAGGTAGGGGAGAAGTTTTCGGACTATTTTGTGCACAGTGAGCCATTAGCTAAGCTGCCTAATCATCGTTTATTGGCCATGTTAAGAGGCCGACAAGAGAATGTCTTGGTCTTAAAAATCGATGGGGAAGATGCGCCTTTTATTGAAAAAATCATTGGTCATTTTGAGATAGATAGCGCCGAACCTGCGGAGCGCCGTGAGTTCTTACGTGAAGCGGCCACTAGTCTGTGGCAAGATAAATGGCGACCACATATTGAGCATCGCTTGCTTACTGAGCGTCGTTTGAGCGCTGAAGCAGATGCCATTAGTGTCTTTGCAAACAATCTTCAGCATCTACTGATGTCCGCTCCAGCAGGCCGAAAAGTGATTTTAGGGGTAGACCCTGGTATCCGTCATGGGGTCAAGATGGCCGTCATTGACACACAAGGTCACGTGGCTACCAATGAGCAAGGCGAGCTTGCAGTAGCGACTGTCTATCCTTTTGCCCCTGACAATAAGATGGATGAGGCTAAGGCGGTCATCAACGATTTACTCAAAAATTATCAAGTTGAGCTAGTGGCAATCGGCAATGGTACTGCCAGCCGCGAGACAGATGCGATGATTAAGAGCATCATTGAAGCAGATGAGACTATTACCGCTAAAGCAGTGGTGGTCAATGAATCAGGCGCTTCGGTCTACTCAGCAAGTGAGCTTGCCAGCGATGAGCTAGCAGGCCTAGATGTATCATTACGAGGTGCAGTATCTATTGCCCGCCGCTTGCAGGACCCCTTGTCTGAATTGGTCAAAGTAGATCCTAAGGCTATCGGAGTCGGACAATACCAACACGATGTCAATCAAACGCAGCTGGCGGATAGTCTAGATAAAGTCACTCAAGATTGTGTGAATGCAGTAGGCGTTGATGTCAATACTGCTAGCCCTGCTATATTAACGCATGTCGCGGGTCTTAATCGCAATGTGGCTCAGCAAATCGTTAACTATCGCCAAGAACACGGGGCGTTTGCTAGCCGCGATCAGCTCAAAAACGTACCACGCTTGGGGGTCAAAACTTTTGAGCAAGCCGCTGGATTTTTGCGCATTCGTGATGGTGAAAATCCGCTAGATGCGACTGGCGTACACCCAGAAAGCTATGGCTTGGTGCAAGAGATTTTAGAGAAATCTGGTAAATCGCTTGAAGAGTTATTGGGCAATGACAGCGTTATCAATACGCTAGATACCAATGGGTTATCAGCAGCTAATGATGAGAATATTAGCGTCACAGCAGTGCTACAAGAGCTTGCCAAACCGGCTCATGACCCAAGACCTGAGTTTAAAACAGCTCAGTTCCGCGACGATGTGAACAGCATTGGCGATCTTGAAGAGGGCATGATGCTAGAAGGTGTGGTCACCAATGTCACCGCTTTTGGCTGCTTTGTAGACGTGGGTGTGCATCAAGATGGCTTGGTTCATATCTCTCAAATGGCCAATGACTTCGTTGAAGATCCGATGAATAGAGTCAAGCCAGGCGATATCGTTAATGTTCGAGTGATTTCTATTGACGAGGCTCGCGGTCGTATTGGCTTTACCATGAAGCCCGAAAGAAAGCCTGAGAGCCGAGCAGCAGCAGACAAGTCTCAAGCCGACAGAAGCCAAAATAGCAAAGCACGAGCCGAAGGGTCTACCGAATCAGCGGGTGCTAATCAGCCTGCTAAGCGTCGCAGTAATCAACCGGCTCAGCGCCGTAGTCCACGCTCTGACAATCGCGACAAGTCTAAGCCAGCTAACAGCTCGGCAGCAGGCCAAGCACGTAGTGCTAACAAAGTGAAAGGCAGTAGTGAGAAAGAAGACAATCGAATCGGTACTTTAGGGGCGCTATTACAACAAGCGGGCCTAAAAAAATAATAGTTGATAGGGCGTAAGATTGAATAAACCCTAGTTAAAAAGGCAACCTAATCATTAGGTTGCCTTTTTTTGGATAAAAAATCTAATCAAAGCCGCTCTAATTGAAGAGGCTCTGATTAATGAGCCGTATAACGACGGTTCTCTTGCATCTCTACTTCGCCAGGTTGGGTGGCGACTAATTCACCACGGCGATCTTTTTTCTTTTCTTGCAAGGTGATAGGGGCTGGCTGAGCGGCTAGTTGGGCGGGGGTAATATTGCCCGTATTGACCTCACCTTGAATAAGGGGCTGATAATCTGGGTTGTTATGCTGCTGATTTAAGGGAGCAGGACTAGCATCACTGGTGTTAACGTTGGTATCAGACTCAGAATCATTCGCGCTAGCCTCTGCTTCATCAGTAGCATCGGTATCCTCTTCTTGCATGTCGCCATCTTGCATATCACTCTCATCATCTGCTACCGCTACTGCTGATTGACCATGGTGGGCAGTAGGAATAGCAGGAGCTGCCATAACGATACTAGGTAGAGCCAATAAAATGGCCAATAATGAGGTAGGGATAAGTAAGTTATTTTTCATCGTAAACTCCTTAGGGGTAAAATAATCATTCAAAGATTAGGGATTATTTAAGCGGGTATAGTCAGACCACAATTAACCAGCTAGTTTAAGACAATGATGACTTAAGCAAGACAGAGAGTAATATTCATGAGTAACGATTGGCCCACCTAGACGCTTAAGCAATTTTGAAATTCTCTTAATTTTGCTGTTGCTAAGACGCACAATAGTCCCTAATAAGATTATTATTAAATATTAATCAATCGTTAGCGTAGATTTATTGTATCCAGTCTTAGGCAATAGTAACGCTATGCGGATGCTTTAGACTATTTAGCATAAATGATACCAAAGCTATTGTCCTCCTATAATATGCCTTAGGGCCGTTTGAGCAGTCTTTATAAACCTAAAATCACCTGCTGAATCAGGTAGCAAAATTGGCAGTAGGTTTTATAGAGAGTATTGCTGACAATGCAGAGCACTTAAAAAGGTACTAGTTACAAAACATAGAATTCATAAAAAGTGGCATTTACAAAACATGCTATTTAAAAAATATAGCGTTCACAAAAAGTAGCACTCACAAAAAAGGACCACTAATTTTAGCGGTCCTCTTTTTTATTACTGATTGGTTATTAGTCAGTATGGATTAGTCTTCTTCTGACTCAATGACCACAGGCAGGACTGGGTCAACGACAATTGATTGATCCACATCAGGCACTTTATAAACAGGCACAGGCTGAGTCACTACCGTCTTATTCAAGATTCTAGGGTCGACTTCATTGCCTAAATAAACGGTCTTATTAGGGCCTTCTACCACAACCGCTGTACCCTCTTTTGTTTTAACACGGGTAATTTGATCTTCGGGTGCAATGACCACTTCTTTAACACGGTATTGCGCTGCTTGAGCTGGGGCAGCTTGTGTTACTTGAGTGGCTTGTGTGCTAAGTCGATAGGTGCGTTTGGTTTCAGTGACCACAGGCTCGATGGAGCGCTCTTCTTGGATAGCAAGCTGTGCTTTAGGGGCTTTGGCTTCACTGATGACAGGCATAGGGAATTTATCGCCAAAATGATTGTCGCATTGTTGCATAGTGAGACGAACAGGAGTACCACTACGGTCCATATAGACATTGACAGGCATATCAGCTGCGAAAGGTACGAACTTGCCCACAAGCTTTCCTGAAACGCCATAGCGACCATTTGACTGTCCTACACCGCGGTCACAAGCTCCTGCACTATACGCTTGAGAATTAAGTGGCATATTGGCTGCTACAGCACTTGGGATAGTAACTTCAGACAATAACATCTTTTTCACTGAAGTCTCGCCTGCCATGCGTTTGGGAGCCTGATAAGTATAGGGCGTGTAGAATTTAGCTGACCCATCTTGGACGGCAGCGACGCACTCATCATAAGTGTCATAGCCAACGTTGCCATGGTGGTCAGTTGTCACCCCTGCATTTGCTGAACTGGCGAACATAGCCAAACCTGAGCCAATAATAGCGGTAGTTAATATATTTAATTTCATTTTAATGCCTCTCATAAATGTGCGAAATGCTAAAAAGTCAGTCATTGTAGGATTTGGATTTTTATCAGCGCTCGTTAACTAGAGGGTCAATCATTAGTCATAAAATAAATAAACCGTCCCATTAGCCATCAAAATAGCTCATAACAGTCAGACTTATATTTACCCAATATATTGGTTGTATCAGTCTTATCCGTCCTATCGGTAATTTTTAAAATATCGATACAGTCTTAAAAATTGCCTAATAAGAAAGGCTTAATGAAAGTAGGATTACGAGACTTATCTTACGAAAGATTCGCCTAAATATTGTTATAGATAACGATAGCTTGTCTAAATGTTACTGCACTAACTGCTTTGAGGTTGTGTTATTACGCTAGCAAAATGTAGCTTTATGTAGCGATGGCTTATTCATTACTGCTGACCCTAGCACCTTAATCGGGCACTGAAATAACCCTTTTCCATTGATGTTTAATGCTTTAATCTTAAATGGTCAAGACTCCCATTAATAAAAGAGCGAAATGGTCAATCAGCAGAATGAGTTGAGTTCAGTCAACAACTAGAGCCATCTAGGCTTATAAAATGGCAAATTTAATCCCTGCATTGTGCTGCAAGCGCTCAAGTAAAGCAGAGCCCATGGCCGAAGCAGGTGTCCAAAAGCCACCACCGATTGTCTCTTTGTCGATGTCTTGTACTAGACATAAGGCTGCTTGGGCGAGCATCTGTGAGGTACTGCCATATCCTGGGTCTTTGTCGCCAGTGACTTTGGTAGATATTTGCTTGTCATTTGCGACTTGGCCAAAGAAACGCAGGTCAAAATAGCCGTTTTTTTGATCATCAGGACTTGGGCCGTCTCCCGACTTTGGCAAGACATGGTTTAACAAAATATCACGGCTTTTCTCAAAGCTCATGGCAGCCGCGAAGCCGCCGATAGCGCCGCTTAAACCATAGCTCATGGCCCGACCTTTAAGCCCTACTGGCATCCACATGGCTTCATCATATTTGAACTGGCGACCATAAGCATAGCCCAGTAATTGATTGGAGTGATGCACAATTCGCGTATTGATGGTGTCCATAATAAAAGGTGCTAGCCAACGCTCATGGTCTTTATCAAAGCTTGGTAGGTTATGGGTTGGTTGCCGTGTGGTGGGGGGATTGCTATCTTGGTTGAGTAGATAAGGATTGGCCAATTGCTTGCGCCGAGACTTGTCTTTACTGACTTCGGCAAATATAGTCGCCATAGATGAGATAGTGCCTCCTGACAGGCCTCCTTTGGCAGCTTTGACTCGCATTTGAATGGCAGAGCAGGGCGCATCAAACTGTATCTTGGCCTGCTGCTGGGTAAAATAAACGCCTAAATCCGAGGGAATGGAGTCAAAACCGCAAGCATTGACGATTCGCGCCCCTGTTTTGACAGCCTTATCGTGATACTTATCCATCATGTCTTTGATAAAGATGGCCTCGCCTGTGAGATCAACATAATCTGTGCCGTTATTGACGCAAGCTCTAATCATGGGCTCGCCGTACTTAAGATAAGGTCCTACAGTAGAGATGACCAACTTTGAGCGCTGACAAAGGGTGTCTAAGCTGGTGTCATCCTCGCTATCAGCGATGATAATGTCGGGTAAAGCATCTGCTGAGACTTTATTCATATCTGATAGCTGACCCAACTGATTCTTTAATCGCTCAAGCTTGTCTTTATTGCGACCAGCAATAGCCCAACGAATCGGCTCAGCAGCATGAGATTGGCTCAAAAACTGTGTCAAATAACGGGCTGTAATCTGACCGACAAAGCTGGTTGCGCCATACAGTACGAGAGTATAGTCGCGTGATAGGTCATTATTGGAATCGCTATTTTGGGTCATTGAAGAGGTCATGGTCAGTCCTTTGTAAAGTGATATTTAATCAATCTGTTGGTAATGACTGTAGTCATTTAAGCCGTGATAAGTAAGGGGGAGATAAGTCTTTAAATTAAGTCTTTGAATAATGACAAATAAGCCTCTGAATCGTTATGAGTAAGCCCTTGAGTTGTTTTCAATACTAAATATTAAACGATAGCTTATAGGGCTCAAATCATTACCCTCTCATCTGTATAAGGATAAATTAAGCATGACTCAATTAACATTACCAGATGTAACGCTTTGAAGAGATACTGTGAAAAAAAAAGGGCAGAAAGCGTTATCTTTCTGCCCTTTTTTAAACTTATGAAAATAAGAGTAAGCTAAAAAAGCTTATATCAACCTCAAATCACTCAATGCTAATTAAAAGCGTTTGGGCTGAAGAATCTCCTCCATGCGTTTGGCCAAACGAATATCATGGCTGGTGATACCAGTGACATCGTGAGATATCAAACGAACAGTGACCTGATTATAGATATTTTGCCATTCAGGATAGTGCTCCATAGCTTGAGCATGAAAAGCTGCTTGGTTCATAAAGCTCATGGCTTCGATAAAATCATTAAATTTATAAGTTTTGACAATGGCATCACCTTCTTGGGTCCAACCATTCAAATCTTCTAGCTGTAGGGCAACTTGGGCGTCGGTAAGATGACTCATATAATTCTCCTCATGAGCGCGGTCAAAGCCTTAAAAAATGTTAAAAGAATACACGGCTATCTTTTATTTGAGCAAGTCTTGATACTGCTCATGTTTGTCAATGTAAGAGGCGACAAATGAACATTGAGGGACAACTTTTTTGCCTTGTTGGCGCGCATAGTCTAAAGCATGCTTGACCAGTGCTGAGCCGATACCTTGGCCCCCAAGCTCGCTAGGTACGATGGTATGATCATAAACCAAAGTATCTCCTTTGGACTGATAGCTAATATAGCCAGTATGACCATCAATGGTGGTCTCAAAACGATTGGCAGAGGGATTATGAGTGATGGTCATGCGCTATCATCCTTTAAATGTCATAGTCATATCTAAATTAAAATATAGGGGCTAACAGCCTTTATTCATCAGGGTGTTAAAGACTCATGAGTATAGACTAGATTGCTAATGCTATTAAGATGATATTTGGTAACCAAGTCACAATTTTGCCAGTGAAA
>JAUNVX010000111.1:0-7795 GCA_030540615.1 Psychrobacter sp.
AGAACCGACCTTCATCCAGAGCCAAGCTCTAAGCAGCCCTACTTCGCCGGTGTATTGATGCGTTATAGCGTGATGGGGGTCGCTATTTTGCTGTTCATTGTCGGCCTTTTTACCCTGAACTGGTGGCTAATCGTGCTCGCCGGATTGGCTGTGGTAGTAGGCATTTATGATATGGTTCAGACCAAGCATTCGGTGCTGACCAACTACCCTATCTCAGGCCATATTCGCTATCTGCTTGAAAACTTTCGGCCTGAGATTCGTCAGTATCTGCTTGAGGACGAAAAGCAGCAAGTTCCGTTCTCTCGCCAGCAGCGCGCTTTGGTGTATCAACGTGCCAAAGACGTGAGCGACACCAATGCCTTTGGCACCTTGGATAATCTGTATTCAGAGGGCAAAGAGTGGTTTTTGCAATCTGCCATGAGTCAGCCTATTAAAGACAGCAATTTTCGCATCATGATTGGCGGTGACAGATGCCAGCAGCCCTATAGCCTATCGGTATTTAATATCTCCGCCATGAGCTTTGGAAGCTTATCAGGCAATGCCATTATGGCGCTCAACCAAGGCGCAAAGATTGGCGGCTTTACTCACGACACAGGTGAGGGCGCGATTAGCCCTTATCATCGCAAGTTCGGTGGCGACCTCATTTGGGAGCTTGGCACTGGTTACTTTGGCTGCCGCGATGATGCCGGCAACTTTGACCCTCAGCTGTTTGCCGAGCGCGCCAGCGACCCACAGGTCAAGATGATAGAGATTAAACTGTCTCAAGGGGCCAAGCCTGGTAAAGGCGGTGTACTGCCCGCTGAGAAGATTACCCCTGAGATTGCCGATACCCGCCGCATTCCTATGGGCGTTGACTGTATCTCTCCTGCCACTCATACCGCCTTTGCTACCCCTAAAGGCATGGTTGAGTTTTGGCAGCAGCTTCGAGCCCTATCAGGCGGTAAGCCAGTGGGCTTTAAACTCTGCATAGGCCAGCCTTGGCAGTTTATGGCCATCGTCAAAGCCATGATTGAGATGGATGACTATCCAGACTTTATCGTGGTAGATGGCGCTGAGGGCGGCACGGGCGCTGCTCCTGTTGAATTTATGGACAGTGTCGGCATGCCATTAACCGATGGCTTTTTGCTGGTGCATAACACCCTTGTGGGCGCTGGTATCCGTGACAAAATTAAAGTGGGCGTCAGTGGCAAGATTGTTTCTGGTTTTGATATAGCCCGAATGCTCGCGCTTGGCGCTGACTGGTGCAACTCTGCTCGAGGTTTTATGTTTGCCGTCGGTTGTATTCAATCGCGCTCATGCCATACCAATACCTGCCCCACTGGCGTTGCTACTCAAGACCCTTACCGCCAGCAAGCACTTGATGTACCAAGTAAGGCTGAGCGTGTGGCCAATTTTCACAAAAATACTTTAAAGTCTCTGGCCAATATCGTGGGCGCAGTAGGCTTAGCGCATCCTACTGACCTAAAGCCCTATCATATCGCTCGGCGTATGGACGATGGTCAGATTAAGCTGCTCTCCAAATATTATTACTTTACCGATGAAGGCGCTTTGTTAGATGGCAGTGCTCGTGCTGATGTCTTCAATCAGATGTGGGTGATGGCAAATCCCAATAGCTTTGCGGCTGATAATGATGCGCTTATTGCTTATAACCAAGACTCAAGGGACAAAGGCAAAAACACAAAGACTGTTGCTAATCCCACCCCTCAAGGCGCTATCGCTACTGAGTCAGAGTAATTAAGCTGGTGAGATAAGTCAGAACAATATCCATCAGGCTTTGATGCTATTAGGTAACGTGACGCGTTGAGATTATCGAAAGTAATGTTTTGTTAGGGTCTGCTGCAATTGCATCAGGCCTTATTATATTTGGTCACTCCAAAGGATAATTGATGCGGCTTACGGCGACTTCCTGCTATACTTTGAGCGATTAACCACTCGACTTAACCTTTGCTTCAAGATTAAAATAGCTTGGGCTAGATGGTTTGTGGGTTTTTATCTTATCAAGACGGTCATTCATCAATCTTAATCGAGGGTATCTTGAGTTATTCTGCGCCACCTGCTAACCCCCCTATTCAATCCTCCAAGCGTGCTCGCCTGATTCAGCGCTTAAAGTGCGATAGGCGCTTAAAACTCAATTCACGAATGTCAAAATCACGCAGTGCTAAATCGTCATTGGTGCTTTTGTTATCCGGCATTATGTTGAGTTTGGCCGGGTGTAACAATAGCTCTCTTAGTGAGGCAGCAGCCAAGTTTACCGATCATGATGATGATCAACACTGCGTCCGGGTTAGCCAGCCCTTTAAGCACTCGTTATGCTCCGTTTCTCAAGAGCAGCTGAGTAAGCCTCAGCCATCCGTGCATCTAAAGCTATTTTGGCGGCCTGCTGACGTCTCCTCTAAGTCAGCCTCTGAACCAAAATCTCAAACCAATCCTGCGGTAAAGTCCAATAGTCAACCTGCCCCTTCAGAGCAAAAGCCTCTTTATACCTTTAAGGCCCTGCTAAGTGACCTGCCTGATACTAGCAAGCTAGCGTTCGCCGCCAATGCAGGGATGTACAATAAAGACTTTGCTCCCATCGGCTACACGGTCATTGAAGGGCAAGAGATTCTCTCCTTAAATCTAAAAGAGGGCGCTGGTAACTTTCACTTATTGCCCAATGGTGTGCTTTGGTGGAATAAGTCTGGTGAAGTCTTTATCACTGAGAGCCACGAGATGCAGCAGATGCTAGACAAGGGCAAAGCAGAGCCTTGGTATGCCACCCAATCTGGGCCCATGCTCGTGATTAAAGGTGCTATACATCCTCAATTTGACCCCAACAGTACCTCGCTAAAATTCCGTAATGGGGTTGGCGTTTGTACCGACGGCAAGGTCAAGTTCGTTAATAGCGATCAGCCCGTGAGCTTTTATCAGTTTGCTGCTTTATTCAAAGACGATCTTAGCTGTCCTAACGCACTATTTTTAGATGGCGGTATCGCCTCTGCCCTTTATGCTCCTGATATCTCTCAAGAAGATGATAAGAATATGGGGGTAATGGTGGGCGTGGTTAAAGACCAATAAAGCTAACCTAGAAGTTAAAGTTTATAAAGGGTCATTAACATTGACTCTTATTGATGCAGCTTTAGAAAGCTAGACAGCATTAAAACATCAAATACTATCTCTTCACTTAATTGATAAATCCTGTTGGCTATCTATAACCCCAAAGTGACTAGATATTTGCTACAATAGCCGCAATTTTTATCGATTAATATCTAATATCCTAAAGTTATTCGCCAAAGCTTTTCCATTAACATTGAAAATAGACACCGAAAGAGAGACAAGACATGGGTTTTAATTGCGGCATCGTCGGCTTACCAAACGTCGGCAAATCCACCTTATTTAATGCACTCACCAAAGCGGGTATCGCCGCTGAGAACTTTCCCTTTTGTACCAAAGATCCCAACGTTGGTATCGTACCTGTGCCCGACCCTCGCCTCAAAAAGCTTGCTGATATCGTCAATCCTGAACGTGTGCTACCGACAACTATGGAGTTCGTAGATATCGCAGGGCTAGTGGCAGGTGCCTCAAAAGGTGAAGGCATGGGCAATCAGTTTTTGGCCAATATTCGCGAGACTCATGCCATCGCCCATGTGGTGCGCTGCTTTGATGATGACAATGTGGTGCACGTCGATGGTCGTATCAGTCCTATTGATGATATTGAAACCATCAATACTGAGCTGGCTTTGTCTGATCTTGAAGCGGTTGAACGCGCTATCCATAATCTAACCAAAAAAGCCAAAGGCGGCGATAAAGAAGCAGCCGCTACCCTTGAGGTGTTCAAAAAGATTGAGCCTTTGGTAACCGAAGGGCTAGCCGCTCGTGGTGCTAACCTTGATGCTGATGAGAAAAAACTCATCAGAAGCTATGGTTTAATCACCCTAAAGCCAACCCTTTATATCGCTAACGTCAGCGAAGATGGTTTCGAGAATAACCCTTATTTGGACGCGGTTCGTGCCTATGCCGAAAAAGAAGGGGCTATGGTATTGCCACTGTGCAACCAGATTGAGGCCGAAATTGCCTTACTCGATGAAGCAGACAAGGCGGAGTTTTTAGAAGACTTGGGCATGGAAGAAGCGGGATTAGATCAAGTCATTCGCGCAGGCTATGAGATGCTCGATATGCAGACTTACTTTACCGCTGGGGTCAAAGAAGTGCGTGCTTGGACAGTCAAAGTTGGGGCAACAGCGCCGCAAGCTGCTGGCGTAATCCATACTGACTTTGAGCGCGGCTTTATTCGGGCTGAGGTCATCGCTTATGACGATTTTATTGCTTATAACGGTGAAAAAGGCGCGGCGGCAGCAGGCAAACAGCGTTTAGAGGGCAAGACCTACATCGTTCAAGATGGCGATGTCATGCATTTTAGATTTAATGTCTAAAAATACATAAAACTTTGACCCCTCTATAAGTTTTAAAACCAACGATAGTCATTCGTTGGTTTTTTTATGGGTCAATTATGATATATTATAACATTACTATTAATAATAGTTGTTAATGCTAATTATGAAAGCTAGTCATTAATACCTATTATTTATTGATAGTGGTTATTCTGGTAAACCTGCAAACACTGCTACCTTACCCTTTTTTATTCTAATTTTTCTTTAATCTTATAGAGCCTTTATTATGAGTTATCCTTTTAAGCTTATCGCCCTACTATTTGCTGGGACATTATTGACTACTGGTTGCCAAAAAAGTCCTGATGCTGATACCAATACCGACCCTACTACTGAGCCTGCGACCACTGCTGTAAAGACCCAACATGACCATCAAGATGATGAGCATATGAAAGATGAGCACAATGAGCAGGGGCATATGGAAGGCGAGCACGAGGGTCATGACAATCACAACGCACATGACGAGCATAATAATCACGACGGCCATGAAGGCCATGACCATAGCGACATGGCTATGACCACTTATCACTGCAAACCCGAACAAGAGATTAAGGCTCACTATGAAGAGGGCATCAGTGCCCACCTACTCATTGAGGGTATCGAATATGATATGACCGCGCTAGAGTCTACCTTGGCAGAGGGCGCATCGAATACTGTCGTCTATGAGACCGACATCGGCCTCAATGACAATGCCGGTATGATGTGGCAAGTCAGTGGCGATCAAGCAAAGCTGGTCACCAAGACCTTGGACGGTAGCATCAAGTCTGAAAAAGAAGCGGTATTATTTGATTGCCAAAAATCTTGATAAGCTAAAGGTCATCAGCATCCAAGCGCTGTATATTGATGGCTTTTTTGCTATGCTAAGGGGACTATAAAGCTAATGGATAATAATAGCCATGTCTGGCCCCTTCTCTACATCTGCCCCTCGCTCTAATAATCTTTCGGCCACTGCTCAATGGTCTCATCTATTTAACGCTCAAAGACTTGGCTCTAGCAAAAGAGCCAACTCGGGTGAGACAGCGCGGTCTCCTTTTCACAAAGATTACGATAGGCTGGTCTTCTCGCACTCCTTTCGGCAGCTTAATCAAAAGACCCAAGTTCACCCCTTGACCAACCAGTTGGGCATTCATACCCGTTTAACGCACTCTCTGGAAGTCTCTTGTATTGGCCGCTCGCTTGGTATGATGGCTGCAGAAAAGCTGCATAATATCCTGCCAGGCGGTTTGCCACGCGGCGTCACGCCAGCCGATGTCGGCGTCATCATCCAAGCGGCTTGCTTGGCTCATGATATCGGCAATCCGCCTTTTGGTCATGCGGGCGAATATGCTATCCGCGACTGGTTCGCTCACCCTGATCGCCACCCGCTGTTATCTACCCTTAGTCCCACTCAGCGTTTAGACCTTATAGGCTATGAAGGCAATGCTCAAGGCTTTCGCTTACTGGTTCGAAACGAGCATCACCCCGATAAAGGTGGCATGCGTCTCACTTGTGCCACCCTTGGGGCTTTTATGAAATACCCTTGGCTCTCAAGCCATAGCAACCCTCAACCCACCATGGGTCAATATGCTAGCGAGTTACCGAGTTTGGCCACCCGTATTAACAAGTACGGCTGCTTTGCCAGTGAGGCGGATATGCTTGAGCGTTTGGCGAGCCGATTAGGCTTGCCGCCCTCTCCTGTGCACAATGGCTTTGCTCGTCATCCCTTAGCCTATCTCTTAGAAGCGGCTGATGATATCTGCTACGCGCTCATTGATTTAGAAGATGGTATTCATCTAGATATGATTGGCTACTCGCAAGTGGAGCCTTTACTACTTGCCTTGGTTGGTGAGCGATTGGGCGCGCCGCCTGAGGTAATTAGCAATGCCCCAGTCCGGCAGAAGCTTGCTGCCCTTAGAGGCCGAGCGATGATGCGTCTCGTGGATAAAGTAACGGACGCTTTTGTGGACAATGCCAGTGACTTGTTAACCGGTCATCTTGAAGGGAGCTTGTTTGACCATTGTGATGATTCCGTCAAGCATGGCATCAATGATGCCAAGACCCTTGCCCGTGAGCAGATATTCAATCATCCGAGCAAGGTGCGTATGGAGCTAATGGCCAATCAATGCTTGCACCGTCTACTTGATGCTCTTATACCACTCGCTACCAGCCATAATGACCAAGCCATGTCGTTTGAGCAGCAGCGATTAATGCGCTTATTGCAAAGTCACTTTGATGACCATCACCGTACGCTGTCGTCTGATGTCTATGCCAATATTCTCAATATTTTAGATTACGTCACGGGAATGAATGATCACGAAGCCTTTAGCCTAGCCCAAGACTTAAATGGCAGTCGCTCCGGGCTATGGTGATTGCTAACTATCGCAAACAAGCAACCTAGTTTAGCTTGAGTCCATTCAGCTTTAGTCAATTTAATGCAGTTCAATTAACTGCACTACCATTCAATGGAACATAAAGCAAAGCTAGCAGAATATCAGTAGAGTCAATCCTGCCTAAACCTTAAAAATAAGGGCTGTGATATCTAACTTAAAGCGCTTGATATGACGGCAATCTGTCAGTATCTTTAGTTTGCCTTTGACGCTGAACCCCCAAATTGCACCGTTTAATGAGTAAATGACTGTGTACACTCGTTTTTTGTGTCCGAAACCCGTATGATAGCGAGTTGACTATCTAATAAAGACTGAGTTTACTGCCATCATGAATACCCGAGAAAAGAAAAAACAACAGACCCGTCACGCCTTTTTTAATGCCGTATTAGACCTCTGTATGACCGGACAATCTTTTAGTTCAATTAGCCTACGGCAGGTGACGCGCGAGGTGGGAGTTGTGCCAACAGCATTTTATCGGCACTTTGATGATATGGAAGCATTAGGCAAAGCCTTGGTTGAAGAAGAGCTGGGGCAAGCATTGGCGGTGTTAAGAGATAGCCTGCAAATCGGCCGAAAGCGCAGCTATGATCGGCAGATTGCCAAAAGCATCCAAATATTTTTTCAGGCCATCGATGAACACCCGCGTTATTGGCAATTCATCGTTAGTGAGCGCTTTGGCGGCTCAGAAGCGGTGCGCCGAGCGGTCAATGAACAAATTAAGATACTCTCTCATATCATCGGCGAAGACTTGGCACTACAGCCCGCCTTTGCTCATATCAATGCTTATGATAGGCGCCTACTGGCTGAAGCTGGGGTCAATTTGTTCTTTTCATGGATTATAGATTGGCTTGAGCTGACCTACAGCCAAGACCATGATGAAGATGTCGATATGTCAGATATCGAACATCGCAAGCAGCGAATGCTGTTGCATTGTACTCGCCAAGCGCAAATGCTGTTTTATGGGGCCTATAACTGGAAGTCGACAGAAGAGACCTTATTAGACGA
>JAUNVX010000111.1:7895-9428 GCA_030540615.1 Psychrobacter sp.
GGACGATAAGGCCAAAGCCGCTGCGAGAATGCTGTGACTATTTTGGCCTTATTCTCTGACCCCTTATCTTGATTAGTGTTAGTAGCGCCCTGGTCTGGGTTCTGTTTACTACCATTTTGATCCTCTGCTCCGCCATTTGGCCCTTGCGATGTTTTTTTGTCGTCTCCCAGCTTACTGATTAGCACAGTGGCATAACGCTGCCTTGGCGCTTGCTGGAAGCTACCCTCCGCTTCTGTGGCACTAATGAGTCCCATAAAGGCATTAGACTCTACGCTAACTAAATTAGCCACTGCACTTTTTGCCTTATCCTCCATTCCATTAAAGGGTGGTAATTGCCAAAGCGCCTCTAAGCTTGCAATCGCTTGTGACTGTCTACCCGAAACTATCGCCTGCATCTGCTCGCTGCTACCGCCTTCTACCACGGCAGCTAACACTGGCGGCTCTGCAGTATTAACATTGATAGGCACATAATAAGGTACGGCAGTGATATAAGGTCGAAGCGCGGCTAGGCGCTCATTAGTCATGCCACTAACTTCAATCAGCTGATCGATGCTCACAAAGGGCTGGTTGGCAATATTGACCTGTGAGCCATTGCTATTGATGCCCGTTGACGCGCCACTATCACGGTACACCACCGCCTCGTCTCCCTTATCTTCATAGACTTGGGAGTCAGGGTCTTGCCAGTCTAGGACTGCGACTGCGATACTCTCTGGCAGATTTAGCTGCGCTAATAGTCGCTTAAAGGCAGCCAGTGCCGCACTATCTGCTTGGCCGTCGTGATAGAGATTGTTAATATTGAATCGACTGGCGGCATCTGTTATCTCAATAGTCAATACGTGGGTACCCATAGGATATGGGGGTATCGGCTGCGCCCAAATATCTTTACTACTGTCCGTGTCATTGAGTTTGCTGTCTGCGCTAATCAGCGCTACCGCCAGCTGCTCACCAGCATTGATATCTTGCAGCAATTGGTCTTGTTCAAACAATAGACTGCTTTTGCGAATGGCGACTTTTTGGCTGGCTAGCATAGCCCCTGCCACCACTGTGATTGATACCACCAGTAGCAATATCGTCAATAGCGCTACACCACGCTGCGAGCTAACGCTAGGCGTCACTTTCAGGCTAGCGACCGAGCGGTTAATAGCTATGGACGGAGCATTAAGACGAAAGGGGCCAAGGTGTGACACAAGTTATCAATCCTGTAATGTGCGTTGAATAAACTTATTACCCAGCTTACCGCTAGCAAGGTCGTCATCAAATCGCTTAATAACTATCTAGCCAGCTGATAGCATAGAGCGAAGGGATAGCATTGGAGTCTGGATTAGGATTTGGACTAGAATTAGAGTCTGTCTACGGTTCAACTTTGTCACCACTGCCTTTATTGAGCGGTGGCGAGCCATTTAAGGCAAACTTCCACGTTAGCGGTATGTCATGGTAGCTGAAGGTTAGCCCCACTCCTTTGGGCAATAATTGACTGCCCTGCTCATCACCCAAAGGGTTGCTACCCCCTTGATTGCTCAAGCCAGCAGTGTT
>JAUNVX010000112.1 GCA_030540615.1 Psychrobacter sp.
AGCTACGCCGTTATCGTTTCTTTGCTCGCTTTTATCGTCGTTAACGCTTGATAGCCCAACCTGATAATTTAGGTTTGATAGCTTAGATTCAATAGTTTAGATTTGATATAAAGCCGCAAAGTTCAATTTGCACTTATCTCAGTTAGCTTTTGACTGCCAGACATAAATTGATACCCACGACTTCATAATCTTTAATAACGGTATGCTCTTTTATCTTTCGCGATTAAATAAGGCATTAAGGATAATAGCGGTCAATGTCGCTGTGCCAATGCCGCCCAAATCAAAGCTTCCCAAATGTAGGCTAAAGTTACCTGCCCCCATAATGACGGTTACAGCAGCAATGATAAGATTGCTGTTTTTGCTAAAATCAATATGACTGTCTATCCAAATCTTGACCCCAGCGATAGCAATAAGACCAAATACTACGATAGAGGCGCCTCCTAACAAGGCAGGTGGGATACTATGAATGATAGCCCCGAACTTAGGGGACAATCCCAAAAATATCGCTACCAATCCCGCTAAGACAAATATCGTCGTGCTATAGACTTTAGTGACTGCCATAACGCCGATATTCTCAGCATAAGTGGTCACACCCGTACCGCCAAATCCTGCAGAAAATGTCGTGGCAAGCCCGTCAGCGAAGAAGGCTCGGCCTATATAAGGGGTAACGCGAGATTTGGTCATGCCCTCAACGGCTTTAAAGTGACCAAGATTTTCAGCAATCAAGATAAAAGCGACGGGTGCTATTAAGACGATTGCATTGCGGTCAAAGATGGGGGTGTGAAAATCAGGGAGACCGAACCAAGCGGCACTTTGAACCCCACTAAAGTCAATAGGCGTACCATAGCCTAGCCCATTGGCTATCACATAATAGATTAGATAAGACAGCACCAACCCAACCAGTAGCAGCAGTCTGCGTATCATGCCACGGGTAAATATCGCCACCGCACTAATCATCAGCACCGTCATGGTCGCCATCCATGCATCGAACTGATTGGCCGATATCCCTTGCACAGTGACAGGTGCCAAATTCAGACCAATAATCATAACAATGGCCCCCGTGACAATCGGCGGCATCAGTTTCTCGATCCAGCCTGTGCCTATCTTCATTACCAGCAGCCCCACCAGCGCATAAATAATGCCACACGCCATGATACCGCCCAGCGCTATCCCTAAATTAGGGTTTAAGCCGCTACCGGCATAGGCGGTGACCGCGATGACAGGGCCAATAAAAGCAAAGCTTGAACCCAGATAACTGGGCATCCGCCCGCCTGTCATCATAAAGAATAGAATCGTACAAATACCTGACATGAGGATAGCCAAATTGGCATCAAATCCCATGAGTAAAGGCGCTAGTACCGTAGACCCAAACATTGCAAAGGTATGCTGGACGCCTAAAATCATACTTTTGGAAGCTGGTAAATACTCATTGATAGCCACAGCTTGGGTGTCTAAATCCCCTTGAAAGGGTCGCCAACGTGGGAACCATTCTCCATTATCAAAGTCGGGGTCAAACTGGCTTAATGAAGGCGCTTTGGGCGTTGAATGAGGAGGCTGGTCGGTCGGCATGGTCACATCCTTAATAGGGTAGTTGAAGTAGGCGAATTGTTTAATGATTGACGATGAACGTTTGGCAAAATAGCTTTGAGCGAGATAATAAGAAGTGACTGCCACCCACTGTTATTTCATTGTTAATAAGGAGTCGTTGTCACGAAACTGTCACGGCGACTTGCTAGCTTAAAAAGCCCAGTTAATCCACAATAGCAAGCGGCAAATGTGCGAATTGTACCCAATAATGATGACTTTAGCGATGCTTAAACCAATTATCCTAAAAATGCATTAGTTTGTTGGCGACTGCTGCTATACCTCATAACTCACTTATTTTTTAGTCTATTAAAATTGATTTATTCACCTAGCCATGTTGCCCAGACCATGATTCGACCTGCCGATACTACTGATTTTAAAGCTATTGATTTTAAAGCCACTAATTTTAAACCTACTGACTCTGAAGCTACTGGCTTATCTTTCTCTGATTCGCCTGACTCTGACTCGCCTATCACTGAGCCACTTGGCAATTGTAAATATCAAATTACCGCAAAGCCTTCAAAGTACGCAGACTTTATGCAAGCTTATAAAGTGCGGACGCCCAAATACAAGTTTTACGTTGAGCGCGGCGGTGACCCCAATGCCCCCGTTATTTTATTGATTATGGGACTTGGCGCGCAGTCTTTAGTTTGGCCCAATAGCTTTTGTCAAACCCTAATTAAGGCAGGCTTTCATGTGATTCGTTTTGACAACCGAGACAGTGGCAAGTCCAGCAAGATTAAGCAAAAAAACCAACTGACCAAACAGCATCAAACTTTGCTGCGTCAGCTTCGGCTCCTCTCAAAGTTTAAGTTAGGAGTGAATATACCCCTAGTTCAGTCCGCTAATGATTTGCCCATCCCTTACGATTTATTTGACATGGCAGAAGACGTCAATCAGCTGTTAAATGCCCTGCAAATTGACCGCTGTCATGTTTTAGGGATGTCGATGGGCGGAATGATTGCTCAGATACTGGCCGCCGATTATCCTAGCCGAGTCATTAGCCTTGGCCTCTTATCCACCAGTAACAATCGGGCGCTTTTACCCACTCCCAAATTGACCTCGCTTCGGCAATTGGCGCGGCCTGCTCCCCCCAAAAAAGATGCTGAGGCTGTGATTAATCATACGGTCGCTATCATTAAAGAGATTGGCTCTGATCAATACTTTGATGAAGCCCAAGAGCGCGAAAAAGCAAGGTTACTGTATGAGCGGCGGTTTTATCCCAAAGGCACGACTCGGCATCTATTGGCCATACTGGCGACAGGATCATTGTTAAATCAAAACGCTCGCACCTTGCAGCCTACCCTCATTATTCATGGCAATAAAGACACTTTATTGCCGCCATCGCATGGCCGCGCTCTTGCCAAAGCCATCCCTCATGCCAGGTTTGAACTGATTGAAGGTCTTGGTCATGACATCCCCTCAGCCCTAGTGCCTAAGTTAAGCGCTCTGTTTATTGAGCATTTTTGGCAGGCTAGCTTATTGGAGAGAACAAAACTTTAAGAGTCATTATACGATTATATGGCTCATTGAGCCGCGATTGGCTGTTATAACTAGCTCAATATTAATTTGTCTCTATCGCTATAAAGCGCTTGGTATAAGCCTGTCGTATCGGTTATGCTATGATTAACTTTTAGGCATCAATATTGACGATATTATGATTAGCGTATTTGACTTATTTAAAATTGGTATAGGACCATCAAGCTCGCATACCGTAGGACCCATGGTAGCTGCGAATACTTTTTTGCGCTCGCTTGAGCAGTATGTTGACATAAGTAGTGTTTATGCCATTGAGATTGAGCTGTTTGGCTCTTTAGCTGCTACGGGCCGAGGGCATGCCACTGACACTGCTATATTACTGGGTCTGCTTGGTCATCAGCCCAGCACCATTGACACCCGCCACAGTGCTCAATACCTAAGTCCTGTTTTTAAAGAGCATCAACTGATGCTAGCGGGAAGCCACCCCATTCGCTTTGATGCTGAACGTGATATCTGGTGGCATAGCGATATTGCTTTGCCTTATCATCCTAACGCCTTGACGCTGAGGGCGATTTATCAGCCGCTTGGACTGCCCCATAGCAGCGACCAACAGAGCAGCACTGAGGAACGGGCCGTTTATCAGCAGACCTATTACTCTATTGGTGGCGGTTTTATCATCAATGAAAATGAGGCCAACAACCCTGAAACCGACCAAGCCAATCCCTCTATAGGCGTGATTCCCTATCCATTTAACAATGCGGCTGAGCTGTATCAGTTGTGCACTCATCATGAGCTAAGTATCAGCGAGTTGGTGATGGCCAATGAATGCTATTATCGGCCCAAAGAAGAGGTTTTGGCTTATCTAGACAGCATCTGGGGTGTCATGCAAGAGTGTGTCAAAGCAGGCTGTCAGGCCGAAGGAATATTGCCGGGAGGTCTAAATGTCAAACGCCGCGCTCATAGTTTGTTCAAGCAGCTAGCGGATGAGTTTGACCAGCCCATTGCCCAAAGTGATCGCTTGCAAGCGATGGAATGGATTAATCTTTATGCTTTGGCGGTTAATGAGGAAAACGCCAATGGCGGTAAAGTCGTCACTGCGCCTACCAATGGAGCGGCAGGTATTATCCCTGCGGTGCTGCATTATTATCGCGACTTTTTGACCAGTTTTAGCCGTGATGGGGTTCATGATTTTTTACTGGTAGCGACGGCTATTGGCAGTTTAATCAAACAAAACGCTTCTATATCAGGTGCTGAAGTGGGCTGTCAGGGTGAAGTAGGTTCAGCGTGTTCAATGGCGGCAGGCGCTCTGGCTCAGATTTTGGGAGGCAGTGTTGCTCAGTGCTTAAATGCCGCTGAGATAGGCATTGAGCACAATTTAGGACTGACCTGCGATCCTATAGCAGGCTTGGTTCAAGTTCCTTGTATTGAGCGTAACGCCATGGCAGCGGTCAAGGCCATTAACGCGGCTCGACTGGCTTGCCGAGGCAATGGCGAGCACTGCGTCTCGTTAGACAAAGCCATTGAAACCATGAAGCAAACGGGCGCGGATATGTCAGATAAATACAAAGAAACCGCTCGGGGCGGCCTAGCTATCTATGCTGACAATCGTATCCCTACCGCTAGCGTAGGCGTCACTGTTAATTATAGCCAGTGTTAGCTGGTCATGCTATTGGTAGCCCCTCTGTATTAATATCTATAATAAAATAAGCCATAAAAAGCCCCAATATTGGGGCTTTTTATGGCTATCATTTTAATTACTTATTTGCTATAAGTCTGCTCACTAAAACATTATTTATCTATCAATATTTATCTATCGATACGAATTGATTAAATAAAATCTTTTAGAGGGCCTTATTGATAGACCACAGCTTACTGAGCAGCAGTGGTTTCAGCAGTTTTTGAAATCACATCATTCAAAATCCAAACTGACTCAACCGCTCCTGTAGCTTGATTAGGAATCGCTTCTTGACGCACATCTAAAACGTAACGATAGCCTGGCTCAAAAGTAAAGCCTTGAATAGTACCATTCATTGGGGTGAAGTTCTTTTGATGAAGCTGACGATACTGGATACACTCAGACTGAACGGTGTTACCCGCATTATCAACCACGTCGCAAACTGCTTTACGAGGGTCAATCTCAACTTTGAAGCTAGGCATGTTTACAACTTTGACTTTAACGGGTTGGCCTTCTACGACCATTACTTTTTCATCCGCTAACTTTTGAGTCGCACAACCTGTCAACGCGAAACTTGCCATCAATGCTGCAATTGCTAATTTTTTCATAAAAATATCCTCAGTGAAGTATGAACGAGATAAAGTCAGCAATGGTCATGATTAATGATGAATAAATTTTTATACTAAAATCGATTAACCATACCATGCCGACTAACAGAGCTATTTATAAGACTGCTTATAAAAACCTTTTATAAAAAGACTTAACATATCTAAAAAGCTTATCAAGAGAGTCAATAAATTAAAAATCAAAATAAAGATGACTTAACAATCTATAAATCCTATCTATCAGAATTATAGTAACGAATAGCATATGCCTCTATAACTGCTTTGTAACGTATCGTCAGCTTATGCAACTTATAAGACCGTCACGTTAACCTCTTAATAGATAGCTTGATATTACGCTTTACCCTTTTACTCATCCAGAACGACTTTATGCCTTAGCTGCGATAGTCTGCATTGATTTTGACGTAGTCATAGGATAGGTCACAAGTATAAACGGTGTCACTGAAGCTTCCTCGGCCTAAATCAATCTCAATGCAAATCTCAGGACGACTCATAACGCGCTGCCCTTCGCTTTCAGTATAGCCTGATGCAAGGCCACCACGTTCACAAATCATCACCTCGTCTAATGCCACATTGACCTGACTGCTGTCCAAATCAGTCACGCCAGCATAGCCCACAGCAGCCAAAATACGGCCCCAATTTGGATCACTAGCAAAAAACGCTGTCTTAACCAGTGGAGAATGCGCTACTGCATACGCCACATCACAGCACTCTTGAGTACTAGCGCCACCAATGACTCTGACAGTAATAAACTTGGTTGCCCCTTCACCATCTCGCACAATGAGCTGGGCCAGCCTCACAAATACTGACTTTAGCGCGCCAAATAATGCTTCGTAATGAGGATGCTGCTCACTGTCTATGACTAAGCCCGATGCTCTACCAGTGGCTATCAATGTGCAGCAATCATTGGTTGAGGTATCACCATCTACCGTGATTCGGTTAAACGAAGCTTCAGTCAACGACAGCAGCATTTTGTCCAATAGCGGCTTGGCTATATTGGCATCTGTCGCGACAAACCCAAGCATCGTCGCCATATTAGGGCGAATCATGCCCGCTCCCTTTGAGATACCGGTAATATGATAGCGTTGACCATCCTCAGTGACCACCTCGGAGCTATCAAGTTTAATCACGGTGTCAGTGGTGCAGATGCCTTTGGCCGCGCGTGACCAATTATCCGCTGACAAATCTTGATTGGCCGCTGATAGGCCATCGATAATCGCTTGATAGTTAAGCGCCTCACCGATTACACCTGTAGAATAAGGCAAGACAGCTTCAGGGGCCACGCCAAACTGCTCTGCTAGTGCCTCACAAACCTTTTGCGCGCGTGCCAACCCATCACTGCCGGTAGCTGCATTGGCATTGCCCGTATTAATAATCAGATAACGCGGCTGGCTTTGCTCTATGTGACGTCGTAGTATCTGAACGGGCGCCGCACAAAACGCATTGCTGGTCGTCACCGCAGCAGTCGTGGCACCTTCGCCTATCTCAATGAGCACCACATCGTCACGATTTTGATACCGCACGCCAGCTGCAGTGATTCCTAGTCTTACCCCATCAATAACGTAGATGGTTTGAGGCGGCGCAATGTTTCCAACAGGCATATCATATCCTTAATCAATTAAATAAGCGTTTATTAAGTAATCATCAGTCAAACAATAGTAGGTACTCGAATCAACATAGATTAAGAAGAGAAGTCAAAAGCTGACCAAATAGGCGCATGATCTGAAGGTTTGTCCATACCTCGAAGCTCATAACTGATGCCCGCATCTACACAATACGACTTAATATCTGGCGTACATAAAATATGATCAATACGCAGTCCGCGCTTAGGGTCATCATTAAAGCCCCCACTTCGGTAGTCAAACCAGCTAAATAGACTCGACTCTTCGGGATAATGCAAGCGGTAGGTGTCGTAAAGCTCTTGAGCCATCAAAGAGGCGTACCATTCACGCTCTTCTGGCAAAAAAGAGCAACTGCCCTTTTTGAGCCAACGCTTAGCGTTGGCCTCACCAATACCAATATCGGTATCTTCTGGCGCAATATTCATATCTCCCATTACAATCAAGCTGCAATCGTCTTTGAGAAGTTTCTCGATATAGGTGATTAAATCGGCATAATAAGCCCGCTTCATCGGGAATTTAGTCTCATGACTTCGATTTTCGCCTTGCGGAAAATAGCCATTGAGCACATCAATCTGTCTATCCCCAAATTCATAGCGGGCGTGAATAAAGCGTTTTTGAGCTTCCGGCTCTTCCCAAGGAAAGCCTTTTTGGACGAAGATTGGAGCTACTTTAGACAGCAGCGCCACCCCATAATGGGCTTTTTGACCAAAGTACTCGACATGATAGCCAAGCGACTCCACTGCCGATAAGGGGAACTGCTCGTCGTGAACCTTAGTCTCTTGAAGGCCTATCACATCAGGGTCAATGATATCTTTTAGGGCCTCTAATTGATGTTGTCGAGCCCTGATACCATTGATGTTAAAACTGACAAAACGCGTCATTTAAAATCCTATTTCTATTTTTAGTCGTTAACGACTTCATCTTAAAACTAAGCTTGGTTCCACTTAAGCCATTTTTTGCTTAAGCCCCATTATTTAACTTTTGCTGACCTATCATTGCTGCTCATCATACAAGCTTTTTATGACTATAACTTGTTTGTCATCCTTTACTCAAGCTATAGATTAGCGCTATCTTAATGGGCACAGGTTTATTCTATCAACCCACTATTATGGATTCGGTAATCATGTCAAGCGCTCCTATTTTTTATCACCCCTACCAAACCTACATTCATCATACGGATGCAAGTGGCATCGTCTACCATGGCAACTATTTAAGCTTTTATGAGCATTGTCGCCGTGATTGGTTCGCTGATTTGGGCCTGAACGGGTATTTTTTTACGGGACCTAGCCATCAAATACCGCGTCATGACCTCACTCATGATGCCGTTAATGACAAGTCTAACTCTAGTCATCTCCATCATCATAGTGAGCCTGAAGCGTTACGTCACTTTGTCGTGGCTGATGCTCATCTTAAATACATGGAACCTATTTTGCTAGATTCGCAAATTATCGTCACTATTGATCAAGTAGAGGTTCGTCCTGCTAGCCTTATCTTTTATCAAAGCCTCTATAGCGTCGCCGGTATGGACCAGTCAACGGATAGGACATTAGGTCCAAGCGCTAATCAGAGTCATGATAATAGCCAAGCTGCGACCCCAGACATAGTTCAAGATATAGCTCATGACATGGTTAAGCCAAAACGCAATAGCATTGCTGATTATTATATAGCGAAAAATCAGCAATCTCCCAAGTTGTTTGAGAGCTTAGTATCGACCAAGCTAAGTCAGGCCAAAATCATCATCGCTTGCGTCAAACATGACCAACTCATTATTGATGAGTCACATTCTACATTGAAGGTTCGCCCTACCCGATTGCCCCATAGGATTAAACAAACTTTACTAAGCGCATTAGAGACTCATAAGATTAATCATGCTTTATAATCTTCGATAGGTTTACTACAAATGACCCTTTAATAGAATCAGTAGTCTTAATGAGCTCGTGAGCTTTAACTTTGATGAGAATTTTAATTCATAAATTTAGCATTACATTTGGTCTATATTTGGTTACAATAGTTTACGAAAGGTCAGTTTTGTCGTTAACCGCTTATCAAATAGAGGACTACTTTGATTATGATATAGTTCTTACTGTGCAAAAGTGGCAGGCGGGTATTAAGCAGCTAGTAGCCTATTTTGGCTAGCGCTATCGTTTTTTGGATAAAAACGGACAGATACAAGCGTAAATTTATCTCGGTAACTTTACCTCTAATTTATATTGATTAGCTATACTGAATTTAATAATCATTAGACTAACCGCCAAACTTTAACTACCGACAGCCTATGACTTAAAACTATCGACTCTGTCTTAAATTAGCGAGTTAATACGATAAGATAGATTAAGCCTAGGTAAACAAAGCACTGTTAACATTAAGAAAAGCAA
>JAUNVX010000113.1 GCA_030540615.1 Psychrobacter sp.
TAGAGGCCGATAAGTTAATCGATGACAATAAATACAACCAGCTCTCTGCTATCGAGTTCTCACGAACAGGTAAAGATGAGATTGGGGTGGTTAACAAGTCTTTGTCTAACCTCTTGGCGCAGATTCAGCGTAACGAAGGTCAATTAGCAGATATTAATCAGCAACTAGAGATTAAAGTTGAAGAGCGCACCAAAGAACTACGCGCCTCACAAGTTCAACTGATTCGCTCAGAGAAGATGGCCACCTTAGGTCAGATGGTTGCAGGTGTGGCTCACGAGGTCAATACGCCCCTATCGTATGTACAAAATAACCTTGAAATCATCGGTCAGCTATCAGAGCAATATGAAGAGCTAATTGTCATGGTCAGCGAACTAAGATTGGCGATGGGCCAAGGCGATGCTTCTGATGAGCAAGTTCAGCAGCTCCTTAGTAAAATCATCACCACCACTCAAGAGATTGAAGAAGATGATTTGACTGATGAGCTCAAAGAGCTGATTAAAGACTCGCTATTTGGCGTGGAGCAAATCACTGATATGGTACTTAACTTACGTAACTTTGCTCGTCTCGATGAGTCCAAGGTTAAGGATATTGACCTTCGTGAGTGCGTAGAGTCGTCACTGAAAATCGCTCGCAACACTATTAAACAATATGAAGTCATTCCTGAGCTTCACGATATCCCCGAAATCAACTGCTCCCCTTCTCAGATTAACCAAGTGCTGGTGAATCTGTTCAATAATGCCGCGCAAGCCATCGGTAATAAAACTGATGGCATCATCAAAGTTGTCACTCGCTCAGACAAGAATAACGTCTATATCGATGTCATAGATAATGGGTCTGGCATGACTGAAGAAGTGGCTAAGCGCTTATTTGAACCTTTCTTTACCACCAAAGGCGCAGGGGAAGGTACTGGTCTTGGTATGGCCATTAGTCAACAGATTATGGAACAGCACAATGCCCAAATCGAAGTGGATTCAAAGTTAGGCCAAGGCACTCGCTTTACCTTGGTGTTCCCTATTGACAATAAGTTGACTCAAGAGGCCATTACGGTATAAGCATCTGAATGATTTAAACCATTGTATAGCAATATACCGCCTGCAAACTTAATGCAAGAATGCAAGGCGGCATCAGCTATCACATAGACTCTAGCAAATGAATACTGTCATACCCCCATAAGGAGATGAGAATGACTGATTTTACCCTTGATGACCATAATACTGAGACTGTCACTGACGCCGCCATGTTTACCACTTCCCTTGGTGACAAGCCCAAGATTGCCTTTATTGACGATGAAAAGCGTATTTTACGTTCCATGAAACTTTTGTTTCGCAAAAGCCATGACGTCTTTGTCACCACTGATCCCAATGAATATATTGATTATATTAAAAACAACCACGTTCACGTTGCGGTCAGTGATCAGCGTATGCCAGAGCGTGTTGGGGTAGATATCCTACGTGAGGTCAAAGAAATCTCGCCCTCTACCATGCGTATCCTGCTTACGGGCTATGCCGATTTAAACGCTATTATTGGCTCAATTAACGAAGGTGAGATTTATCGTTATCTCACCAAACCATGTAAGTCAGAAGAGCTTCAGACAGTGGTTGGCCGTGCCACTGAGATTGCACTGTCGTATCATTCAGAAGATGACTCAGTACAGTTATCGCTCGAGGGCGATAGACAAACACTTTTGGTCATTGATGAAAGTAATGAGGCAGCTGAGCAAATCCGGTCACAATTCGCCAATAACTATAATGTCTTACATGCATCGACTTTGGAAGACGCCTACGACTATCTGGCCAATAATGACATTGGCGTTTGTATCACTGACATTAATATCAGTGGCGAAAATATTGCCCCCATTATTTTTACCCTCAAGCAAGACGCGCCGCATTTGGTGGTGTTGGTGCAAACGCAGTTCCAAGACGCCCATCTGCTCATTGATTTAATCAATAAAGGCCAAGTGTATCGTTGCCTACCTAAACCTATGCGGGCGAGCTTACTAGAGGTAAGTGTGAACCGTGCTTTTCGCCATTACAACTCGCTTAAGTCTAACCCTGAGCTACTCAAGCGTCATGAGGTTGAGGTCGATCCTAATGACAGAGTCAGCATTGACTTGTCTAGCCGCGTGAAAAACTTCATTGGCAAGCTTCGCAAGCGCTTTTCCCTATAAGACTTTAGCGTTAGTTGCCTAATTAAAAAAGACGCTTAGGCGTCTTTTTTGGGTGATAGATTTGACTAAAATCTACTGTCAATTATCGCTAAAGCTGCTAAATTATTAGCCACCTAATAGCTCATACTCAATAGCTCATTTTTAACTGCTCATTCTTAACAGCTCACACTCAATACCCTACTCTCAATAACTTCAAATCTCATTTAGAACCAACGAGCGCTATAATGCCGACCTTGACAAGGAGTCAACCATGAAAGCCGTATTTTTGGATCGAGGGACTTTTTTAGACACTATTGATTTGCCCAAGCCTGATGGCATCAGCGACTATCAAGTCTATGACACCACCCCGCAGCAGCCTGCTTTGATTATCGAGCGCTGCCAAGAGGCGGATATTATTATCACCAATAAAGTAGAGTTGGACCGCTCCATCATCGAAAAGCTGCCTAACTTAAAGCTCATTCAGCTAACGGCCACTGGTATCAATAATGTCGACCAAGACGCTTGTGACGATCATGGGGTTGCCCTATATAATGTCGCTGGCTATGCCATCAAAAGCGTCCCAGAGCATACCTTTATGCTTATCCTCAACGCCATGCGAGCCGGCGTTCACTATCACCGCAAAGTCACTGACGGCTCATGGCAACAGCAGGGGAGTTTTTGTTTGATTGACGTGCCGCTGCTGGATTTAGAGCAGCAGACGCTAGGTATCATTGGCGTTGGCACCATTGGCAAACGCGTTAGTGAGATTGCTCGGGCATTCGGTATGACGGTATTGTGGGCGGAGCATCAAGGGCGCGCTCCTCGTGATGACAGCTATACAGACTTTGAGGTTGTCTTGGACAGCGCTGATGTTATCAGCTTGCACTGTCCGCTCACCCCGGCCACTCAGCATTTGATTAACCATCAAACCCTGAGCAAAATGAGCAAAAAGCCGCTCATCGTCAACCTAGCCCGCGGCGGCGTGGTCGACAGCGCTGCTATTGTTGACGCCCTAAACAATGAGCAAATATTAGGCTATGCCAGTGATGTCTTTGAGCAAGAACCCATCGCCGCTGATGATCCGCTCTTAAGTTTAGCCGATCACCCTCGAGTCATTTTTAGCCCGCATAATGCTTGGGGCAGCATCGCCGCCCAAAAGAGACTGTGGGAGATACTTTGCAAGCAAGTCAGTGACTTTATTGCTCAGCACTAAGGGGTATCAGCTAATTAATTAAAGCTGATTAAACCAAACCAGTTAGTCAAAATGGCTAAAAGGGCTACCCAGCTCGTTAGTTTGAGAACTTAAGCCAATCGTCATCAATAGGGCTGTATTTGAGCATGACTCTATCCGTTAAGTAGTTATTGGTGACTTTCCAAGGGTAGCGATCGCCTTGCTTAGGTAGCACGTCTTTGGCGCGCTGAATGTAGCCGGCGCTCAAAGACCCCATGACCGTGTCCTCTTGGCGTACTACTTGCTCGCCTGTCTCTAGGTGAGATTGGGGCACAACTGTCTGATATCCATGCTCATCCATATACTGTAGCAGTCTGAGAACATAAGCACAGGCCAAATCAATCTTCAATGTCCAAGAGGCATTGGTGTAGCCAAACAGCACCGCCATATTCGGAACATCTTCGACCAATACCGCTTTATAAGTCATGCGCTCACTGACGGGCACGCTTTGCTTATCGATGGTCACTTGAGCGCCGCCGAGCATCTGTAGCTTTAGCCCCGTGGCTGTGACGATAATATCTGCCTCCAACTGCTTGCCTGACTTCAGCTCAATCCCTGTCGGGGTCAATCGCACAATCTCATCGGTGATGATTTCAGCACGCTCGCCATGCAATGCCTGAAATAAATCACCATCTGGCACTGCACATAGCCGCTCATCCCAAGGGTTGTAGTCTGGGGTAAAGTGGCTCAAAGCCACCCCACTGCCCTTAAGATCTTGTTTGGCTTTGTTGGTCAATATGGTCTTCATGGTGCTTGGCGCGTGCTTTGAAAACTGATAAATCGCCTGCTGAGTTAACACGTTTTTCCAGCGCATTAGCGTATAAGCTTGTTGGGTGTTGAGCGGTAAGTACTGCGTCAGCACCCGCACGCCATCATCGACACTAGGCACGCTAGCAATATAGGTGGGAGATCGCTGGAGCATGGTCACATGAGCGGCGCGCTTATCTGCCTGAGGGTCTACTAACGCTGGCACTAGGGTCACTGCCGTGGCACCGCTGCCGATGACCACCACCTTTTTATCATGATAATCCAGATTTTCTGGCCACTGCTGCGGGTGAATAAGTTGCCCTGCAAAGTCCTCTTGTCCGGCAAAATGCGGCTGATAACCTTCCTCAAAATCATAATACCCAGTGGCCCCAATGACGAAGCGGGCCGTGACGGTTTGGCTCTGCTTAGTCTGACAGTTATAAAGCGTGGCTGACCAGTATTTATTTTTGCTCGACCACGTTAACTGAGTGACCTCAGTATGAAAGCGGATGGCGCTATCAATCTGCTCATCGTGAGCGGTTTGCTTGATATAGGCCTTAATGGACTCGCCATCGGTCAGCGTTTTTTTACTGAGCCAAGGCCGATGAGCAAAGCCAAAGGTAAACATATCTGAGTCAGAGCGAATGCCAGGATATTTGAATAAATCCCACGTGCCGCCTATGTCCCCGCGCTTGTCTACGATTAAGAAGCGCTTGCCGGGTAGATTGGTTTTTGGGGAGGCTGAGCGGGTTTCATAGCGCTGCTGCAAGTGGCAAGCCATATCCACTCCTGAGACCCCAGCACCGATGATTAGCACTTCGTAATCGGTCAATACCCGCTCAGTGGCAACAGCAGGCTTGCTTGCTTTGGCCGCCTCTGGCTTTAACGGGGATAGATTGGCGGGCAGCATTTTGGATAAATTAACGGCCTGCTTTTTTAATTTTTTATAGGTCTGCTGAGGGAGCTGTGGTAGTAGCATAAATTCATCCTTAAATTTAAATCGATAGATTCCGTTAGTACAGCTAATACATCATTAACAAGACCGCCAATACCCTAAAAAGGCACCTCACTTTGCCACTGCATCCAGCTGTTCATCACCGGATGCTTAAGCCTTAGGGTATGAGCATGCAAGCATAGCCTTGGTGATAGACTAAGTGCCAAGCCATCGGCATAAATGGGGTCACCGATAATAACGTGGCCAATATGGGTCATATGTACGCGCAGTTGATGGCTGCGACCCGTAATAGGATATAGGGCCACTCGAGTCACAGCTTGACCCGCTCGCAGCTCATGATGTAGCACCTCATAATGAGTTAGGGCGTGTTTTTTCCAGTCGGGATCGGTAATGTGCCGCGGCTTAAGCGTGGGCTCATAGCGGACTGGGATATCAATCTCGCCCTTTTTGCCTGCTACTGCTAGCGTTCCTAGGACGAGGGCTTGGTACTGCTTTTGCGGCATCCTCTCAATGAATTGCTTGCTAATATGTGACTGCGCAGCTTTATTTTTGGCGAATATAATTAGGCCTGAGGTGTCCATGTCTAATCGGTGGATTAATTTAACCTCAGGATTGACGCGCTCAAGCCTGGATAACAGGCTGACTTTTAGCGATTTACCATCAACGCTGAGCAGCCCTGCTGGTTTATCAACTACCCAGATATCCTCATCTTCATAGACTGTAATACTTTTGGCAAAATCAGCCAAATAGGGTTTGTCATACTGCTGCTCTAATAAATTTAGGGCAGCAACTTTGTCATCATTAATACTCATACGGCTCTACATGTGTTGTCTTATGTTGCAATTTATTATGCAAATATTAATTGTTAATCATTTTAACTGAGCAGCGACGGTTAGCCCATATAATTCATGCTAAGATAATGACACATTTACTATGACTATAAGTGAGGTCTTTATGACGGACAAGATTATTAATACCACTGACGCTGATTTTGATAAAGATGTTCTCCAATCAGAGTTGCCTGTGTTGGTAGACTTTTGGGCCGCTTGGTGTGGACCTTGCAAAGCAATTGCCCCTATTTTAGAAGAGTTGGCAGATGACTATGAGGGCAAAGTTAAGATAGTTAAGGTCGACGTTGATAGCAACCCACAAGCCGCCAGCCGCTTTGGTATCCGCAACATACCTACGTTATTCGTCTTTAAAGACGGTGAAAAAGTAGATGCGGTGATGGGCCTACAACCTAAAGCTGAACTGGCCAAAGTATTAGACAAGCATCTATAAGCAGACTTTTGGATACCTTCACTTTATGAGTGGCGCTTGCACTTATCTAGTGATTGAAAACCATGCTATTTACCATGATGTGTTGAATCAACAGACCCTTGACCCTAAAGGTAAGTATCCAGTAAAAGTATCTGGCTCTTAAACGAAATATCCCATGGTCTAGACGTCTCTAATTGCTAAATTTTTAAAAGCCATTGCTATTAATATCAATGGCTTTTGTTTTAATTAAACTATTGTAAACTACGGCTAATTTTTTGAATGCCCTAATAAAGTAAGGGTTAATCGATGTTATGGCCAAAATTTCCACACGTTTTTTTACAAAAAATATTGACAAGCCCCTCGTGAAGACCGTATAGTCTGCTGACAAGAGAAACTTATAAGTTTTCCTAAGTACCTTATCTAACCCTCTCTTTTGGGGTATTATTAAGCTTACACAGATAGAATAAGCGTAGATAGTTAGATATATAGTTGCTTTATAGACTATATTTTATAGACTACAATGGACGCCATCAATTAGAAGGTTTATAAGTCTATTGATTTAAGCTTTTTTTAATTGATTTAAGTCTCATATTTTGATTCGGTATCCTTTATTCTTGACCGAAGTTAAGTTAGTCGCTCGTCTCCTCATTTAATACCTATTTGAATAGCCTTTATTTACCCGTTACTCTATTCAACATCTGACGATTACTAACTGACACCTTGCTCTGTTTTCTAGACTCTCTAGTAGCGATTCAGCCATACTTTAATGCTCTGGCATCGACTGAGTCTAATCAGCTTCCTTGAGATAAACCCCTTATGACCTCCTATTAGCACATCAATGGCTATTTACTATTTAAGTCGTAGGTTGCCCCTATCTGTTGCCTTTCTCCCCCAATAAACTGCTAACGATTACTTTATGAATTTAACTGAATTAAAGAAAAAATCTGTCACCGAACTTCTGGTTATTGCAGACGAAATGGGTCTTGAAAATATGGCGCGTAGCCGAAAACAAGACATAATTTTCGCCATCCTAAAGACCCATGCTCGAAATGGTGAGGCCATTTATGGGGATGGGGTTTTAGAAGTGCTTCCCGATGGTTTTGGCTTTTTGCGCTCCTCAGAAGGCTCTTATTTAGCAGGCCCTGACGACATTTATGTCAGTCCTAGCCAAATACGCCGCTTTAGCCTAAAGACGGGGGACAGTATCGCCGGTACCATTCGCCCTCCTAAAGACTCTGAGCGCTATTTTGCCTTATTAAAAGTTGGTGAGATTAACTTTGATACGCCAGATCGCTCTCGGCACAAGCTCATTTTTGAGAACTTAACCCCTTTGTTCCCCACTGAGCAGCTGCGTCTCGAAAGCGGCAATGGCACGACAGAAGATTTGACCGGACGTATTATCGACTTAATCGCCCCTATTGGTAAAGGTCAGCGCTCTATCATTGTGGCGCCGCCCAAAGCGGGTAAAACGGTCCTTTTGCAAACCATTGCTCAAGCCATTACCCGCAATAACCCGGAATGCTACTTAATTGTCCTATTGATTGATGAGCGTCCTGAAGAAGTGACTGAAATGCAGCGCACGATTCGCGGCGAAGTGGTTGCCTCTACCTTTGATGAGCCGCCGCAGCGTCACGTTCAAGTCGCTGAAATGGTCATCGAAAAGGCCAAACGTTTGGTTGAGCATAAACAAGACGTGGTTATTTTGCTAGATTCCATCACCCGCCTCGCCCGTGCCTATAACACCGTTATTCCTTCATCAGGTAAAGTGTTGAGCGGCGGTGTCGATGCCAATGCTCTTGCCCAGCCCAAACGTTTCTTTGGGGCAGCTCGTAATATTGAGGAAGGGGGTAGCTTAACGATTATCTCTACCGCTCTGATTGATACCGGCAGCAAGATGGACAGCGTGATATTTGAAGAGTTTAAAGGTACGGGTAACCAAGAGATTACCTTAGAGCGCGATTTGGCTGAAAAGCGGGTCTTCCCAGCGATTAATATCAAAAAGTCAGGCACCCGCCGCGAAGAGCGTCTAATGGATGAAGATATGCTGCGTAAAGTATGGATTTTGCGTAAGCTGCTTCAGCCCATGGATGAGGTGCAAGCCACTGAGTTCTTGTTAGACCGTCTCAAAGAAGCCAAGACCAATGATGACTTTTTTGATCAGATGAAGCGAAAATCACAGAACTAAGCTGGCCAGTATGTTGGCTCTAAGGTTAGTGCTAATACTGCCAATATTATTGCCTTTGTCTACGATTGAGGGATAATCTGCTAAGACAGCATTGATACTAATGAATGAGACCACTTCGGTGGTCTTTCTTATGGCCAGTATTTGGCACAATAGTATGCGTTTTTTTAAGTCAGTATAACCGGCAAGTTTTGCTTACACTGCATTGCAAATAGTGACACAGACTGGTACACCGCTGAGGTATCTATCGATTATGATAATAGTGAGGATAATATTTAAAGACATAATAACTTTTTATAACCTGCTGACTGCTATGGTCTATTGATGATAGCAGTGAAAGAAAGCCGCTTAATATGACAAGCATGCGGTTATAAAAATATTTTGTCCTTATTTCCTTTCCCCTCTCATCATATCAACCACAGATTACCTTCTATCTGTGATTATTGACTTATCGCTCATAGGTGCCTTATGAAGTCACTAAAAATGCTTGCTGTCTCTTCTATTGCCGTTTCTGCATTTGCTGTTACAGGCTGTGCCACTAATCCTTATAACTACAATTCTTTGCCTCCTGCCGCTCAAGGCGCTGTGGCTGGTGCTGTCGCAGGCGCGGTAGTGAAGAGTAAAGGCAACAGTAAAGATATCGCTAAAGGTGCTGCCATTGGAGCTGCCATCGGTGGTGGAGCTGGCCTCATTATCGACCAAACCAACCACTAACGCTAAAGATAAAGTAGCAAATCGCTGTTGAAGATAAGCGCTGTCTTAAGCTAGTGAATCACTATTCAATTAAAATCAAAAAGCCTGCAAATGATTGCAGGCTTTTTT
>JAUNVX010000114.1 GCA_030540615.1 Psychrobacter sp.
ATCAAGGTTTTGATGAGAGTCCAGTAAGCGTGACCACGCCGCGAGTGGTGGAAAACTCCCGCCCGAAACTCACTATTGAAGGCGAAGCCAAAGTCGGTGAGACGCTAAACGCCAAAGTCTCAGATGACAATGGCGTACCTGAAAAAGGGGTCACTTATCAGTGGCTCGCTGATGGAATAGTGATTGCTGGCGCTAACGATGCGAGCTTTATAGTTACCAGCGCTGTGGCTGGTAAAAAGATAGCGGTACAAGCGGCATATACTGACAATCAAGGTTTTGATGAGAGTCCAGTAAGCGTGACCACGCCGCGAGTGGTGGAAAATCAATCATCAACAATTATCATTGTTGATGATGCCCAAACAGGAAAAGAAGTGGGCTATCTAAAAGCCAAGATTTCAGATAATAATGGTGTACCTAAAGAGGGCGTAGAATACCAATGGTATGCTGATGGTAAAAAGATTGATGGTTCAACTGAGGCCAGCTTCAAGCTTACCAGTGAAGAAGCGGGCCAAACTATTACGGTAAAAGCTTCTTATGTTGATAAAGCTGGATTCGCTGAAACGATAGTCAGCGACCAAGACGCACCCATCTATGTTCCAAAAGCGCCAAAGGACTTGGTAATTAATGTCACTGATGCAGGTTATGGGGCCAAAGGAGATGGGAGTACGGATGATACAGCGGCTATTCAGAAAGCCATTGATGATGTCAGTCAAGCAGGCGGCGGTACGGTCGTGATACCTAAAGGCACCTATATGATAGATGCTGAAACCAAGCTATTTATGCGTGATAATGTCACGGTAAAAATGCAAGATGAGACTATCTTGCAAGCAATCACTAATGATGCTGGGCATTATTCAATTATTTATTTTAGTCAGGTAAATAACGCGCATTTAGTCGGTGGACAATTAATCGGCGACCTAGACACTCACACTGGTAAAGGTGGCGAGTGGGGTATGGGCATACGAATATCTGACTCACAAAACATCGTCATCGAAAATGTCACTATCAAAAAACTATGGGGGGATGGGATATATATTGGCGGTAATAAAGGCACAACCGAAGATATTATCCTCTACAATATCATGGGTGATAGTAACCGTCGTCAAGGCGTCTCTATTGTGGATGGTGATGGCATTAAAATTATTAACTCGGTATTTAAAGACACCAACGGCACTGCCCCTGGCGCTGGCATCGACATTGAGCCTAATGATAACAATCGGGTCACCAATGTTGAGATTTTAAGCTCACAGTTTTTGAACAATGAGGGCTATGGCATTGTCTTGGCCAAAAGGAAGTCAGGGGTCAATAATGACATAGACCATATCACCATCGAGGGCAATTACGTGTTTGGCGCAGGTCGCAATATTGAAATCAGTGGTGCTACCGACAGCCAGGTAATTAATAACGTTATAGAAACGACTCAAAACCCTTATCCTGGTATTCGGATATATGAAAGCTCTGATAATAACGTAATCGATAATAACGTGGTTATCACTCATGGCTCGCATAGTGAGGCTGAGATTCATAATATGGGCGATAATACAGTCACCAATAATTTCATTATTGGGACAGAATCTTCAAATTGGCTCAAGGGCAATATGGGTAATGACACTTTAGATGGCCGCGGTGGTCAAGATACCTTGACAGGTAATGGGGGCGCCGATGTGTTTTTGATATCGAGCCCAGCAGATGGTAGTAATACAGTCAAGATTAAAGACTTTAGCCATGAGCAAGGGGATAAGATTGAACTTAGCTCTAAAGTGTTTGGCAAGCTTGTCGATGACTGGTTCGCGGCTGACGGTGAGTCCGTAGGAGCAGAAACTCGGGTCATTCAACGCGGTGATGCCTTATATTACGATGCAGATGGCTCAGGCTCTGCATTTACAGAGGTGCAGTTTGCCACGATTAAAGCCACTCTTGACATCAATGACTTTTTAATCTTGTAATAAGTATCGCTACTCAAGAGCAAACAGCTCCGGATATTAAGGCAAAAGCCCAATTAATGGTTTTCATTGTCTAAGCCTTACGCTCTTAAGACCTGACAGTAATGTTGGGTCTTTTTTATTAACATCGTCAATATAAGATAAGGTTGCAGATATTATTAGTGCCATTAAAGCCTATTTATCAGACGCTTATCATACATAACTTGGCGCTTGCGCAGGAGCACATGTTACAAAATGAGACGTTGGCATGGTATTAAGTGCCGCTCTCAGATGGTTAGAAAAGAGTTTTTTAATTAGAGCCGACTAACCAGCCTTTGCCTTTCATAGAAATAGTGTCAGCTTCTCTTTACATCTAAATGAATATCAATAAGTGATACAATCATTGCGGAGCGCTTCATTACTAAATACGCACACCTTCGTTAAGGAAGACGAATGAATACTTCTAATTTGCATACTCAAAATAGTCAGGCTACTCACCATGACGACTTATATGTCCTACGTGAGGACAGCAATCAAGTGGCAACGCTTACCCTCAATAGACCAAAGCAATTTAATGCTTTGTCCAGCGATATGCTAGGGGCGCTGCAAGATCATCTTAATGACATCGCCAAAGACAGCGGTATCCAAGTGGTGGTTATCGCCGCCATGGGCAAAGCTTTCTGTGCAGGCCATAATCTCAAAGAGATGCGGGCAACGACAGATAGAGCCTTTTATAAAGCGTTGTTTGACCAGTGTAGTCAGGTGATGCTGACTATTAATAGCATGCCGCAAGTGGTCATCGCCAAAGTACAGGGCATTGCTACCGCAGCTGGGTGTCAACTGGTATCAGCCTGTGATTTGGCAGTGGCATCTGAAACTGCTAAGTTTGCTACCTCAGGTATCAATGTGGGACTGTTTTGCTCAACCCCTAGTGTGGCAGTTAGTCGTAATCTACCGCGCAAGCAGGCGTTTGAGATGCTAATCACTGGCGAGTTCATAGATGCTGAAACTGCCCTTCATCAAGGCCTGATCAATCGGGTGGCGGTGGAGGGTCAACTGGACATTGCCCTGCATAGTTTGATTGACGTTATTGTCTCAAAATCGCCAATAGCCGTGACCACTGGTAAGAGAATGTTCTATAAGCAGCTTGATATGAGCTTGCCTGAGGCCTATAACTTTGCTGGTGAAGTTATGGTAGATAATATGATGACCGCGGATGTCGCTGAAGGTATTGATGCCTTTATTGAGAAGCGCTCTGCCACGTGGCAAGGCCGCTAGAACAAACATTAAGCTGTTGTACTGTTAATAATTTTGGAAATGTATTAAGAACGATGTAAGCAGGGGTTGCAAATCAGAGACAACAGACCATTTGCTTAATTAATCGATAAAATAGCCTAAGCAAATAAAGACGCCTCTACTATTAATGTATCACAATCCCCCATTTCCCAATGATGATGACTGACGATAATTAGCAGGTCATGGCGCTGATGATGGCGAACCTGTTGCCAAACATAATCACGAGTGGCCGCATCTAGTCCTGCAAAAGGCTCATCGAGCAGTAGTACTCGACGCGGTTGCAACAGTAGCCGTGCTAGGGCGATGCGCCGCGCCTGACCACCCGAGATGGCAGTACCGTACTCGCCAAGCGGGGTGTCCAATCCTTGCGGTTGGGCGCGTAGCCAACTCGATAGGCCGACTTTATTTAGGACCTCTTGGAGCTCACCATCGGTAGCATCACGTTTGCCAAGTAATAAATTATCCGCGAGACTTTTGTCAAAGATATCCAGCTGCTGACCCAAATATCCCAATTGGTTACTCCAATCATAATCCTTCCAAGCTTCCCCATTTAGGAGAATGTCTCCGGACAATGATGGCAGTTCTCCCGCGAGTACCTGCAACAAAGTGGACTTGCCACAGCCAGAAGGGCCACGAATAATGAGTGGTGTACCTGAGTGGATAGTAACATTCACATCCTGAGCGCCTACCAAAGCCTGAGGTAACTTGGCAAAGACATGGCGAAGATCAGCGGTGAGGTCACCTGTAGGCAGCGTCAATAAAGGCATTATATTATTAGTATTGAGACTAGTCCTTGAGGGAGTCATGGAAGGCGTCAATAGGGAATTTAAGCGCTGTTTGGCCGCTACGCTACTGCCCAAAGACAAATAGTGCTGCCCTAAAGGCACGATGACCTCTTGGATACCTAACAGGCCTAAGATTACCGCCAGTAACAGGGGGATGCTTACAGGGCTATCAGTCAAGTGCATTAAAGCGCCATTAGACGATTGAGCAATGCTCCATAATGTCAACAAAATACTTAAATAAAACAACCACTGAATCCCTAACATCAGCAGGGAACGCCGCTTTTGTGCTTGCCATTGCAGGTTTTGTAAGTCGCTGTCTTGATTAATATAATCTTGGGTTTGGCTATGCCACTGACCCCATAACAGCAATTGAGTAATGATGGATAAAGGCGCCAGTAGCTTTTGCCGACGAGCTTCAGCAATCTCGGCTATCTGCTGAGCTTGACTGATGCCTTTTATTGTGGCTAATAGCGGCAGTAATAACGTCAAAGTCAGTAGAGCAAAAATAATCAGTTTAATCGATACGGGTAGAGGCAGCACAATCCCTAAAAAAAGGGCTAACAATATTAAGGATGTGCTACCTATGAGCCAAGGTGACACCACACGCAATATAAACTCATCCAACTTGTCGATGTCACTGACCAAACGGTGCATGGCTTGAGACGCATGAAGAGCCTCACGCTGCCCTGCTAAGGGCAGTGATGCCAAGCGATTAAAAAAACGCAGTCTTAACGTTTTTAATAAATCAAATACGGCATGATGTGAGACCATTAATTCGCCATAACGGCCAGCGGTTCGCGCTAAGGCTAGCATACGAATGATGCCTGCAGGCGCTAAATAATTAAAGGCATGTGAACCAACAGCGACCATTCCCGCTAACGCTGCACCAGTGATAAACCAACCTGAAAGCATTAGCAGCGCAATCATCGCTATGGCCGTGACCAGCCCTAACAGCCAAGCAATCAGCCATAAATCAAAAGAGGGTTTGAACATATCGCGCAGTCGAAACACGGCTTCGACTGTGTCATGACGGTGAGGTGCACTGCCGTTAACACAGCTATTAGCATCACTGAAATTGGTATCGCTAACCACTGTGCTATCAGGTAGGTCATGAGGGTTGATTGTGCTCATTGGTCACCTCTTAAATGACCAGTCTCAGTCGCGGTATTGTTTAAATGAGGGTCAATATCATTAGTAGGCGAAGTGGAGCAAGAGGTAGAGGTTACATTACTAGGTAGAGGCAACCTTACCACCTTATTCAGCCAAGGCAACTGGTCATGGGCGTGGGTCACCCAAATCACCGTTTTGCCTCGACTCACTTGCTCAAGTAAGGTATGGATACGCTCAGCTGTGTCAGGGTCAAGGTGCTCAGTCGGCTCGTCAAGTAGCCAGAGATTATCATTACGTAGCAGCAATTGTGCGATGCCCAGGCGCTGTTGCTGTCCGCCAGATAAGCCTTGACCACGATCGCCCAGTCGTGTAGCCAGACCTTGAGGTAAGCGCTGAATTAATGGCCAAAGCTCAACTGCTTTGAGGACCTCTATCAATTGCTGCTCGGTGGCACTAGGCTTTGCCAAGCGTAAATTATCAGCAATGCTTAAGGGCATTAGCGCCACCTGTTGGGCCAGATATCCAATGTGTTGCCGCAGTGACTCTATATCAATCTGTGATTGCAAAGTGTGATGATGGTCAAAACCAACCAACTCAATCTGACCTTCGTAAGGCACAAATCCCATTATTGCCTGAAGAAGGCTTGATTTACCACTGCCACTATCACCTATTAGAGCAATACGCTCGCCTGCGTTAATAATCAAATTAACTTCGGCTAGGCGAGTGCGATAGTTTAGTGATTGAGTGTGTTCTAAAGTTGTGTCTGGCGATTGGCTAGTTTGGGGTTGGGTTTTAGAGGTTGTCGTTGCAGTCTTATTGCTATTAGCTGCTCTATTTCTATTAACGTCGTTAATCTCAGTCTCATGATTTAAGGCAATTAATGAGCGAATGCTCAAATGCTTTAATTGCAGACCAAAAGGGCGGCTTAAATCGATAATTTGCTGATGGATAGCTTGGTTATTACCTGCTATCTTATTAGCAATTAACTTATGGTCAGTCTCTGAATCAGCAGCTTTTAAAAGGGGCAATAAACTTTGTACTGCGCCCTCTGCTTGCGCCTTGGCATGATAGTCCGCCCCCAATTGCCGTAGGGGCACATAAAACTCAGGGGCCAGTAATAAAATGAATAAAGCGCTAAAGTAGGGCACAGGTACATGGCCTTTATCCCAAGGCAATATGCCCATTAAGCCAAAGCCTAAATACACTGCTACTAAAGCAATGCTTAACGCTGACAACAGCTCTAATACAGCGCCATTTAAAAAAGCAATCTTCAGCACATCCATGGTACGCCTGCGATAGTCTTCGCTACTGATGGCCAAATCTTGAGCGGCGATATCAGTAGCAGCAAGGCGCTTGAGCGTCGGCATCCCTCGAACCCAATCCAAAAATCGGCCACTAAGCTGAGCCAAGGCCCCAAACTGCTCAGCGCTTTTACGTGCGGTCAAATGACCGATTAATATCATAAAAATAGGCACCAATGGCGCGGTCAATAGCAGCAATCCTGCTGCTAACCAGCTCTGCCAAGCCACCGCTATTAATAAAATCAGCGGAGTGCTGCCAGCGACTTTTTGCTGCACAGCAAAACGGCTAATGTAGCCATCTAAAGCATCAGTTTGATCAATCATTTGGCTCGATAGACTGCCATCACTGCCAAAGTTACGTAGATTTGGCCCTAGTTTGGCCATAGTGGTAAGCATCGCCGCGCGTAATTGGCTGCGTACTTGTAGGCTAGCACGGTTACTGATTAGCTCACGACCACTGTTTAGTAAAGGTCTCAAAGTAAAGCAAAGCGCTAGTCCAATGAGCCAATATATCGAGACATGATGATTAAGAGGCGCTTTATCAAAGTAGTTGGTCAGCCAAGTGCTAAATAACTTGGCCAACAGCCAAGCTTGGCCAATGAACAACAAGCTACTGATGACGGTTAAGCCCCAAGCTAAGTTAAGGGGGCGACGCACCGATGTTATAAGCTGCTTTAAAAAACGTTTTTCGACATTTGAGAGTGTTGCCATATGGCTGTCATTCGCTGTAAGAATAGGAGATTTGAGGGGTCACAGTGCAGTAAGGAAGGCTATTTAAGTTGGCTTTGAAATGTTTAATATTTGTACGTTAACCATTTAGCAATAATGAATGCCTATCAATCTTGATAAAATAGCGTCTCGATAAAACCTTGATAAAAGCAGTATCAGCCGAGCAGGTTTCAGATGGTTGAGGTAGAAAAGAAAATCTATGGTCAATTTGGTTTTACTTATACTGACACTGACAAAGCTGGCTTAGTAAGCCACTTATCAAGATTGTAGCGTTCAGCAACTCCTATACTATATACAATACCAGATTCAAAACCAACCTTATCAGTCATGTGGTTCAACAGACCCAAATCATTGTTAAATGATTGAGCCGTAATGCAGTAACGATTGCGTATACCAACCTAATATAGTCATCTCTTTCTATTATTTCTTAATCTCATTTTGCCGCTATAACGAGTTGTAACTAACAGTTATGGACAGACGATGTCAGAACTTGACTGCTGGCGTAGTAATTATTTAATCCTAATTTGATTAATCGAAGGCAGTTAATTACATCTTAGCTTGCTGCGCCTTTTATCATTTCAATAAGATATTAGCCTCTCCAGTCAATCCCACATTATTATTATGACTTAAATAGCAAAGTGGTATATATTAATAGATAATTATATATATTATTTAATATATTATTTTTTTACATATTGTTAGATAAGTTTAGAATCGTTTTTTTACAGTCATTTTTTATAGTCAAGGTCAAGCTGCTATCTATTAGCGGAATGACCAGCATTTATGTCTTCGCTAGCTTCTTTGGTATCGGTAGTGCTCCCTCATCAAGACCTTTTGTCGTCACAACGGTAAAAGATGGCGATGATAATGGTGGTAATAGTAGCTCACCAGCCGTGCTCAAAGTCGCTAGATATTATGGGTAATGTAGGATCAAAAACATCGCCAAATTTAATCTCACTAAGGCGTTGTTCATTCAGACATTCTCAAACCAGATAGGGCGTGTTTGAGAGTAGGGCAACCTGGTTGTCTTAAGTCAGGGTGATGTGATCCTCATCTTCAGGAGGTTTGGTATGATTACTGAACATCTGGTAGACATGTCACGATTGCAGTTTGCGGTGACGGCGCTTTACCACTTTTTGTTTGTTCCATTAACTTTAGGCATGGTTTGGCTGCTCGTGATCATGGAAGCTGTCTATGTGACCACAGGCAAGCAGATTTGGAAAGACATGACCCGCTACTGGGGCAAGTTATTTGGCATTAACTTTGCGCTAGGGGTGACCACCGGTATCACTATGGAGTTCCAGTTTGGGACCAACTGGGCATATTATTCGCAGTATGTCGGTGATATTTTCGGTGCGCCACTAGCCATTGAAGGCTTGATGGCATTCTTTTTAGAGTCCACCATGGTAGGGCTATTCTTCTTTGGTTGGGACAGACTCTCGCGCGCTCAGCATTTATTCGTCACCATGATGATGGCGCTAGGGACCAACCTATCGGCGCTATGGATTTTGATTGCCAATGGTTGGATGCAAAATCCCGTTGGCGCAGAGTTTAGCTATCAGACCATGCGAATGGAGATGGTGGATTTCTTTGCTATTTTACTTAACCCAGATGCCCAGAATAAGTTCGTTCATACGGTATCGGCAGGCTACGTTACTGGGTCAATGTTTGTCCTATCGGTCTCAGCTTTGTATCTACTACGCAAACGTGATGTTGAATTTGCAAAACGCAGCTTTCAAGTGGCAGCGGCCTTTGGTCTAGCTTCGGTCTGTAGTGTCATCGTCCTAGGGGATGAGTCAGGCTACTCTATCGGTCTCGCTCAGCAAACTAAGATGGCGACCATTGAAGCCATGTGGGAGACGGAGCCTGCTCCTGCTTCGTTTAACCTGATTGCCAATATCAATGAGGCGGAGCAGCGTAATGATTGGTCAGTACAGATTCCTTATGCGATGGGTCTGATTGGTACGCGCTCTTTAGATACTGAGATACTGGGTATCCATGATTTAAAAGAGATTAATAGAAAGCGTATCATCACTGGTATGACCGCGGTGGGGCTATTAGATCAGCTTCGTGAGAATCCAGATGATATGGCGGTTAAAGCACAGTTCGATGAGGTCAAAAAAGACTTAGGCTTTGGTTTGTTACTCAAAAAGTATACGGTGGATGTCACCCAAGCGACCCCTGAGATGATTCAAAAAG
>JAUNVX010000115.1:0-5854 GCA_030540615.1 Psychrobacter sp.
TAGGGTCGTGCTAAGGTTGATAAGTCAGCCATTATATCCTCACAATTACAGCTTCGCTGCCAGTTGATCTAACATGCTAGCATGCTTTTGAACGTCGACTCTTTCTTGCAGAATCTTCTCTGCTCCCAGTACCGACAGCTCAGCAACCTGGGCACGTAATGATTCACGTGCCTGATTGATTTCTTGATCGATAGCGGCTTGAGCCTGTTGGCGAATGCGCTCCCCTTCTGATTGGGCTTGCAACTTGGCATCCTCAATCATCTGATTGGCGCTTTTATTCGCCTGTTCGATCAAAGCAGCAGCTTTAGCCTTGGCAGCGGTCAGCTCTTTTTGAGCCTCTTGCTCAGCAGATGCAAGATCTGCTTTTGCTTTTTCTGCGGCATTCAGTCCATCAGCAATTTTACGCTGACGCTCATTGATCGCTGCAATGAGTGGCGGCCAAACGAATTTCATGCAAAACATAACAAAGATGAAAAACGCAATGGCCTGACCGATGATGGTAGAATTAATATTCACGTGATCACCTCATTGGTAATGAAAAATCAGTTGATTGATCAAGCGTTCTGATCAAGTGTGTCAAACTGAAATTTCAGATTAACCGGCTAGAGGGTTGGCGAATAATAATAGCATGGCAATACCAACACCAATCATCGGTACCGCATCCAAAAGACCGGCGACGATGAACATGCGGGTTTGAAGCTGTGAGCCAAGCTCTGGCTGACGGGCAACACCTTCTAAGAATTTACCGCCCAAGATAGCAAAGCCAATGCCGGTGCCTAGTGCACCAAGACCGATAAGCAGTGCAACTGCGATAACCGTGTAGCCATTAAGTGTTGCTAATACTGGATCCATTGATCTATCCTCATTTACCTATTGAATGTCTAACTGATTAATGTTCGCTCATAGAAGCCAGTGATAGATAGACTATCGTTAGCATCATAAAGACGAACGCTTGAAGGGTAATAATTAAAATGTGGAAAATAGCCCACGGTACCGATAACACCCATTGAATCCAAAATGGCATTAGAGCAATCAAAACGAAGATTAGCTCTCCTGCATACATGTTACCAAATAGTCGCAGACCAAGTGATATTGGTTTGGCAATTAGAGTAACGAATTCAAGGATAAAGTTAATGGGAATTAATAATATTTTGGCTATAGGGTTTTTGGCGCTAAAAGGATGTAGGGTAAGCTCACCAACGAAACCACCTAAGCCTTTTTCTTTAATGCTATAAAAGATAATTAACGCAAATACTGAAAATGACATTCCCAAAGTGACATTAGGATCTGTCGTAGGAACGATTTTCATAAAGACATGATGCGGATCATGACCCATTGCGGCGCCAATTTGACCAGCAAGTGCTGGAATGAAATCAATGGGTATCAAGTCCATTAAGTTCATCAAAAAAATCCAAACAAAGACGGTCAGTGCTAAGGGCGCTACTAGTTTTGATGTCCCACTATAAGAGTCGCGAACGTTGTTATCTACAAATTCCACAACCATTTCAACAGCGGATTGTAGTTTGCCTGGGACGCCCGAGGTGGCTTTTTTTCCCACCATCCAAAATAGACCACAAAAAATAAGGCCCAGTCCAATAGACCAAAGCATAGAGTCTAGGTGAATGGCTTTAAAACCCATCTTCGACGCTTCTTCAGCAGTATGTGCCACTTGCCAACCATGGTCGGGCAGGTAGCCATACGTCCAATTCGTCAAATGGTGGCCGATATAATCTGAGGATGTCTGCTGCTCTGCTGCCATAATGTCGCTTCTTTATAATCAAAGATTTAAATCATCAACGATTGAATCATCAAGTCATGTCCTAGTCGTAGGACTGAGTCGATGACGCCTATCTATACTGACTACTCCGTACTTACTTATCTAAACCTAAAAATATCGTCATGAAAGCGGTGATAAAGCGCTTTTTAATCTGTTTGTCAGTTGTTCAATTACAAAAGTGTCTTGCGCAATCTTAGTGCAGCTTATCAAGTTAGCCACTGAGTATCTAGTAACAGTTAAATAAAAAAGTTATCAAAATTGACCAGCCTTCGAGGCTTTCAAATATAGTTAGCAAGTAGAGCTGTCAAAATTTGTTATCAAAAAAGGGCTAAATAATACAACGATTCGCCCTTTTTATTGGTGTGCTAAGACTATCAGAGATAAATAATTGGGTCGTACCTGACCCATCAATAACAATATCACTGGTTATTTGCTGTCTATCTTAATGCAGTGACATAATTGTGTAAAGTCAATTATCAGTATTTTACGCTTTGTAAGGCTAATCTGACTGGAGCGTTCAAGTTAGCAACCTTTTTTGCCGCTTTATAATCTTATACATCAAACGCTACCTAAACTATCGAAGTCGCCAAAGCATCCCAACATGACTAACTTGCATGACTATAAAACCCAGAAACACGGCAGGCGCTGATAAAGGACGAATAGTCATAAAGATAACGGTAAAGCCGATTAGAGTCACTGCCCATTTTAGCATTTGACCGCGGTACATCTGGCGAACAATAGATTGTCTGGCTTGATAGCCACTGCGCTTAAATACGCACCAAGCAAAAGTAGCCTGCGCCACAAAATTAAGCAAGGCTCCGGCAGCTAGATTTTTGGCCATCACCAGCTCAGCGCCATTAGCGCTTAAGCCGACCTTATCTATCCCTATAGCGCCGATAATGACAATAAATAAAACCCAAAGCTCGCCTTTAACAGCACGCGTAATTTTGTCAACTTGTGAGCGCTTGGCAGGTCTAGTCATTATCCATCCTACTTAAGCGCCTCAATCAGGGCTATCATGATGCCTATTAACGCCCTAGGCGCGAAATTAAAGCGCCCCTATTATAGGGATAGCAAGGTGACCACGCAAGCATAATATGGCGCTTTTGTCGACTGATATTATCACTGTAAATCTAATCCGCCTCCTCTTATACCGCGCCTTAAACCCTTTAATGAGTGGTTGAAATCAGTGAAGCAATGATTATCTTGCTCGCCAAGCAGCCAATTGGCTAAGGCATAATGGGTTAAGAGTGCCATTAGGAAGCGATGCAATCAAGTAGCCCGTTGGCCATTTGAGACCAAGCACTAACAAAATCATCGGCTGAGCTCATGTCCTCTAATTGAATGGTCACTTTAACAGGAGCTAGCTTTTTGGTAATCCCAGTGGCCACTGGGCCTTGAGCCGCCAAACACATGGTGGGGTTAGGTCGATGTTGCTGCAACCAGCGGAACTGACTGGCTTTGGGTGGCAAGTGATGATCGGTGGTGAGGGTCCCCGCCAGTCTAATCTCCAAGGCAGGCTCTAAATATTGAAAGGCATCATGATAGGCCCAGTACTGACGCGCGGGCTTGGGTATCTGTCGGCGCTGTTTGGCCACTTGCACTGCTTGATCAAACCGTTTTTCAAAGTCGGCAACATTAGCCTGGTAACGCGCTTTATATTGCGGATTGGCATGAGTATGGATAACTCCAAGGGCTCGCACAATCGCCTTGGCATTGGTGGGATCCATCCAAATATGGGGGTCTAGGCTGTTTTTATCCAACTTGTTATTGATAGGCATCGCTCTAACATCTCGGATTGGATAGCGTTTAAAGGCCTTAAAATCCAGTAATGAGATGGCATTGGGAGCTGAGGTCAAAGTCGCGGCTAGATTTCGCTCTAAAGGCTCACCGAACCAAACGACAAACTCACTGTTTTGAATGGTTTTGATATCACTAGGGCTTAAACTGCCATGATGGCCCACATCGCCAGGTTGTAATAGCCGAGTGGCGGCTGGCGTCCCCTTAGTGACTTCATTGCTCAATAAATGCAAAGGATAATTACTGACACTGACCGTCGCTGCTTGGGCGCAAGCAGTTGCTAACACAGAACCGGCCAACATACGGCCAATAAAGAGGGAAAGGTTTTTAGGGCTAAAAGCCAGTAATCGAGAAGCCGATAACTGAAGAGCTGATAATCGAAAAGATAGGGGCGCTTTAATATAGCGCGAAATAATTTGTCGCATAGGACGGTCTCGTCATTATAAAGTGGGTGATTCTGATTGCCCTACCAAAGCATCCTGCCCCTTAAAAACTGCCTGTGAAAAAGGGCGTTAGAATAAGCGTAAAAAAGGGCACTAGAATAAGAAAGGCATTAGAATAAAAGTGATAGCATTAGCAGTTATGTTATAATATAACAGAGAATTGGTAAATAGATTTTTATAATTGGCGTATTTCCGCCATTGACCCGTCATGTCATCGACATTTTAAGACTAACCATTCTCCCTAAAGGGCCATCAGCATATTTCGTTACCCTAGGTATATTGCTCAAAAGGCGTCTATCTCTTAAACTGAAACCATATCTACTGATAAATCAAATACTATGGATAATAAGACTTTGACCGGCGATCACCTGCATGATGTTCATCATCTAAAGCCTAAGGCTATAGCCGAGAGAATTAGTGCGGCCAAAACTCAGTGTCAATCACAAGGAGTACGATTCACGGTACTTCGGCAACAGGTTTATGAGCTTATTTTAAAAGCCCATCGGCCCATCGGTGCCTATGACTTGATTACTGAGCTCCAGCAGGCGCGGCACAATCAAAAGCAAAGCGAATCTACCGACAAAGACAAGGCGAGTAAAAATGTCGCCCCACCCACGGTATATCGCAGTCTAGAGTTTCTATTGCAGCAAGGTCTTATTCATCAGTTAACCTCAATGAATGCCTATATCCCCTGTTGTCACCCACGCTCCCAGCATAATGCGGCCTTTTTTATCTGCGAGGTTTGTGAGCGGGTTCAAGAGTGTAGTAGCTTGCCGGTTCAAGAAGTCCTTACCTATGCCAAAGAGGATGTGGGCTTTATAGTGTCGCAAAGTGTGATAGAGATGCGCGGAACTTGCCAAGCTTGCCAAGCCTCATGACCACACGTTAATGAATCAATCCCTTATTTCAGAAGTCAGCTCCTTTTTAAGGCGTCACTTTACCTTTATCTTTTTGGCTTGAGCTTATCCTATTATGACCCAATCTACCGACGCCTCTGACCCCAGCAAGACAAAATTGGTGACCCAAAAAGCCCCTATTTTGCCAGAGCAGCGCCATATTGATGAAGGACTGCACCCCTCTAACCTTCGCCCTAAGCCATTATTGAGCCTAGACAAGGTCAGTTATCATATCCATCAGCAAGTTTTGGTATCAGACGTCAGTTTGGCGATAGCTCAAGATGAAACGCTTAGCTTAATTGGTCCTAATGGTGCGGGCAAATCCACCTTAGTCAAATTAATTTTAGGGCTGATATCGCCCAGTCAAGGGCAAGTCATCAAGCATCAGCCCGTTCAGCTAGGCTACGTGCCTCAGCGTTTTATGGTAGCGCCTATATTACCACTACGCGTTAAAGACCTCCTAAATCAAGCCGATAGCAAGCGCTTGCAAGCCTCAGAGCAGCAGTATATCTACGACAAACTGCAATTAGAGCACTTGCTCTCTCGGCAACTGCGCTATCTATCAGGAGGCGAGACCCAGCGAGTGCTGCTGGCTAGAGCTTTACTTGAACGGCCTAACCTGCTGATTTTGGATGAGCCCATGCAAGGGCTAGACCCAGATACTGAAGCTTGGCTGTACCAGTTTATCGATGAGCTTCCTGACTTTTTGCGCTGCGCCATGCTGGTGGTCTCTCATGATTTGCATTGGGTCATGCGCGGGAGTCGCCGAGTTATTTGTCTTAATAAGCATATCTGCTGTGAGGGTCAACCAAGCGATTTGGCGGGGTCTGCTGAGTTTCAAAAGTTATTTGGTCATGACTATGAGCAGCCCTATCGGCATCAGCCGCACCAATGTGAGCATCATGCTCAAAGCGACCTTTTGTAGTGGCACCCTTAGC
>JAUNVX010000115.1:5954-9257 GCA_030540615.1 Psychrobacter sp.
GTATTAAGCCCCTGCTGACGCTGCCTTAATTTATTTCACCATTGATTTTAAGTGATTTTCTATGCTTTCTTGGCTCGCTATTATTGCCCCTGCTTGGGTAGCTGGCAGTTTACTTGCTTTACTCTCTGCCCCACTGGGCTGTTTGGTGCTATGGCGTCGGATGGCTTTTTTTGCTGATGCTTTGGCCCATGGCACTTTGCTTGGGGTGGCGCTCGCTGCTTGGTGGCAACTGCCTTCTGGTCTAGGCATTGCCTTAATCAGTGTGCTAGTGGTGGTCAGCCTAGTGTTAATTGAAGACGAGAGATTGCCGTCAGACGCTGTACTAGCGGTGATGGCAGTGACCCTGCTCTGCTTAGGGTTACTTACTTTGACCCAATTGACCGACCAACAAGCCAATGTTCTCGGATTCTTATTTGGCAACTTACTAGAGCGCGACTGGTCTGACTTGCCAATGATTGGCGGCTCGGTATTGGTCGGCTTGCTGGTTCTCGCTCGGATTTGGTCATCGCAGGTCAAACTAGCCACTCACGAGGCTTTGGCACAGATTCAAGGCGTTAATCCAGCGGCTCAGCGATTATTCTTTATGGGGGTTTTGGCAGGATTCTGTGCGATTGCGCTGCAAGCAGTCGGAAGCTTGCTCATCAGTGGTCTGCTTATCTTACCGGCGCTTTCTGCTCGCCTCCTCGCCTCCTCTCCTAAGCAAATGGTCATTATCTCTTTAGTTATCGCCCAGATAGGCGTCACCGCAGGGGTTTGGTGTAGCGTTTGGCTTGACATTCAAACAGGACTGTCTATTGTTTTACTATTGGCTGTGATATTTTTTGCTTTGCTGGTCTTTAGCAAACTGTTTCGGTTCAATCAGTAAAAATAGCAGTTGGTTAACTCTATAGACATTTAATATCTAACCGGCCAATACCTTGTTGACTGCCCTGTCGGTAGGGAATCTACTATATAGGATGCTTAACTACTGATTAGGCAAGGTCCTTGATTTAGTCTTTAAGCGAACTATTTCAATCACTATTTAACTCGATTTTTTCATCACTTTTTAGCTTACAATCAACAGATTATAATTTGCTCTTATCTTTGAATCACCCTACTCCGAAGGTCTGTTGCTTACCCAATTGGACTCAGCATCTGCCTTCCTTTTTCTTAGAGTTATTCTGATAACTTGATGAAATTTCCTAGTGATTGTTCATAAAATATGTTATAAACCTGCTTTAGTCGAGGACAGATAATGACACAATGACATGCTGCGACTCATTGTCACTAAAGGATTAGCCCAATGACCTCTGATATGATAGATCCTCTAAAAGTCTACTTGATAGAGAACACTAGTCGATTAGGTCGCGCTGCTAGCTCTGATGCTCCTTGTTTTATTTTGCCGCCCACCTCTAACTCTCCCTTATTGAGCGCTAATTTTAGCGTTTTGCTGCCCAGTGCTGTTAGGTCAGTCTCACGACCTTGCTCCTCTCCCCAAATTAGTCAGATAATGACTGATGCTTTAGCATTCGTTAAGCTTTTAGTAATTAGCTTTTTAGTAGCTAGCCCTACTTCATTGAGTTTAAGCTTATGATGACCTCATTAGGCTATCAGCCCCCCACCCAAATCACGCCCATGGCGAAGGATGGCGTCTTAACCGTGCTTCAGCTGACTGATTTGCATAGGTATGACCAGTTAAGTCTGCCTCTATCAAAGAGAAATTTAGACCCCCACTACCAAGACTGCTTTGAGGTTTTATTAACCCAAGCTTTAGCCAGTAATAGGCAATGCGACCTTATTCTGGTAACAGGCGACCTAGTGAATGAGGTCAACTCGCAAACTTATGACCAAATCTTTGACCGACTCGCGCAAACAGGTATCCCCTTTGCCTGTATTGCTGGCAATCATGACGTCACCGATGAGGTAGGCGATAACCTACCCTTTGAGCAGCGTCAACTGGTCGCGCAACCTTTAGATGAGCGTTTGCTAGATCATCACTTGATAGACACGCCTTATTGGCAGTTATTGCTAATCAACTCCTCTGTACCCGGTCTTGTGGGAGGTGAGGTTCGAGCTGACACCGTCGATTGGTTAAGGGGGCAACTGTACTCATCCCCTAAGCCTGCACTGTTGGCATTACACCATCATGTGATTCCCGCAGGAGCGGCTTGGATTGATGGCCATATGGCCTCACGAACTCAGCAGTTATGGAGCATGCTCAGCGAGTTTGAGCAGTTAAAGGTCATTATCAATGGTCATACCCACCAAGAGCAAACATTAAAATATCGCGGCATCACTGTCTACACAACACCAGCTACCAGCTACCAGTTCAAGCCTTATTCAAATGATTTTGCTTTTGATGAGGAGGCGTTACCCGGTTATCGTTGGTTACAACTAGACAATCAAGGTAATTTTAAGAGCTGGGTAGAACGGCTAAACAATGCCATTGACTAAATATGGCTAATGTAATTATTTACTCTTAGCGTAACGGCTTTGTCACTATTACACTATAAATTGTGTTGACAACGTTTTTTGGTTGTAAATTAATCTGTTTTGGCTTTTAATAAGCCGCTTTTGCCTGTTATAAGTGAGAGATAAGGGATAAAAGGTTAATAAGTTTCGCTAGGCATGACTTGGCAAATTTGTATATTACCGAATCTTCCTTTAGTTAAAAGATACTAAGTAGTGAGTTAAGCAAGACACAGTAGTTAGTCAAGAAAGACTAAGTAATGAGTTAAGAGATACCAAGAAAGACACTCAACAGAAAGTAAAAAAATTAAAGCAGAGAACTTAGTAGGAAAGCTGATTCATTGTCGTAACAGACCGTTTTAAAGAGGACTGGATAACTTGATATCAAAGGGTCAACCCCTTAAAATATCTCACTCTCCAAGCTTCAGGGTCTCAAAACAAGCCGTCAGTTGATTGGTCAAGTTGATTATTATCTTAAATATAGTAGGAAAATCGTATGAGCAACCCTGCCCAAGCTTCAGCAGAAGTTAAGTTTACGCCTTATTCACCGGCGAAAAACGAAGACTACATGTCCGATGAGCAGCTAGAGCATTTCAAGCAAATTTTGCTAGATTGGAAACAGCAGCTCATTGGTGAGGCAGATCGCACCAAATCTTATATTCAAGATGAGTCAAGTGCGATGCCAGACATTAATGATCGGGCAACTCAAGAAGAAGAGTTTGCGCTGGCCCTTCGTACTCGTGACCGTGAGCGTAAACTGATTCGCAAAATTGATCAGTCTATCGCTGAAATTGACAGCGGTGACTATGGCTTTTGTCAGACTTGCGGTGTGGAGATTGGACTTCGTCGACTTGA
>JAUNVX010000116.1:0-3756 GCA_030540615.1 Psychrobacter sp.
CCCAATGATAAGCCGCGAGTCGCTTCATCAGGTCAGGGTTTTTGACCATGATATTATCACCCGTGCGGCCCTGCTCACGGTTGTAATAAATCACGTTAAGACGCAGCAGCCAAAAGGTTACTGCTGCCATCGCTAGCATTACTGGCAAGGCGCGCTGCTCTAAATAGCTTAAAGGCCGCTCGCTGTTATAACCATCGAGGAACGCTTGCATTTTTTGCGTGTCAAAGTTCACCGACTCGCCATCTTCCGCATCGCCCCAAGTGGTACAAAAGTCATTAATGGTGATAGCAATGTCCATCACATAGTGCTCGGCGCTGACCTCAGTGAAATCAAGCAGTCCTGTTAGCGTCTCATTGCTGCCTGTTAAGTCCCACAGCGTATTATCAGCGAACATATCTAAGTGACATAAGCCTTTGGGTAAGGTTGCAAGCGGCTGCTCATCATAACCTTGCCAAATATCGCGCATGAGTCGGGCTTCATCAGCGGGCATAAACTTGATTTCACGGTCGCGAACTTCATGCCACGGATATAATGGCACCCCAAAGTCCTCAGCTGGCGTGAGACTTTGCAAAGTATTGTGTAGCACTGCTAGGGCCTCGCCCATGGTGCGGCACATACTTACGGTGGTCTTAGTGGGATGCGTACCTGACAGGCAAGGTACTAAGGTAATGGCTTTATTCTCATAGTTAATTAGGTAGTCAGATTTGCCATCAGCCTTAGCAGCGCTATGATTGTTTTGCACCGCAAGCGGCGCGGCGACTGGCAGCTTATCGCTAAGCTTATTTAAGATAGTCGCCATTTTAGCAATGTCTTCGGGCGGACGCTCTTCAAATAGGGTGAATACGTAAGAGTATTTCTCCTTGGTATTGCCCTGAACTTGCGCCTTTATGTCGTCCGTGGTTTGGATAAACCAGTTAGAGTTTTTGATACCTTGGGTAATGGGAATGGCTTTGGCAAAGCTGACGCCAAACGCTTGGCAAAATTCGGCAAATTGGTCATCGGTTAATTGGGTATAGACGGACATAGAGGCTCTCACGCAGCAATAAAAGATAGGTTATTTTAATTAGGCTTGCCTGCATTATACCTAAAATATTCAGTCCATCATCTTATAGTGTTAGGCCATGACGATTATTATGATAATTATGGATTGGTAGTCTAGTTAATTAAATAAGCAGACAGGATTTGACCTAGCTATTGGTTAATAAAATAGCCAAGGTCTGAGCTTTGCGTTTTATAGTGTTAGGCCATGACGATTATTATGATAATTATGGATTGGTAGTCTAGTTAATTAAATAAGCAGACAGGATTTGACCTAGCTATTGGTTAATAAAATAGCCAAGGTCTGAGCTTTGCGTTTTTCAGTTAATCCATCATGAAAGCTGGTCTCAACCCACTTCCCTTTTATATGTTCAGGCAAGCCCCGAAGCGACTTGTCATCATCAATAATAACAAAATGCTCATTAGGATTGGCCGCTACCCAAGCTAAAACTTCTTCGCAGCGATTGCCTAGCTCGGTAAATTGACTGGCAACATTTACTTTACTGACGTTATTAGTATGAATGCCGCGGTTGGCCAAAAGCGTGCGCCATGTCTCATTGTCATAGTGGATTCGGTGCGTGGTGGTCAAGACAATATCAGCACCAGTCTGAGCGACAATCTCGGCTAGATTGGCTGCGCAGACCTCATCAAAGGTCATAAAACCATCGTCAGCTTGCTCTACAGGTCGCCAAGTGGGGGTAATGACCATGACGCCGTCAAAGTCTAAAAGGATTTTCATAGTGGGTTGCTTAAAGGTGATATCAGTTGCTTAAGATAGCATATTAGATGTTATTTTCTTAATACCTGACTCTGAGCCAATTAATCATATGTGTGTTGTTAAATGCCCATCCGTTGAGGCTCAAGGTTAAAGTGATTTATTAGGGCATGGTTTGAATAATTGCCGACTCTATTATTTTCGCTAACTAAAATCAGTTTGGAGATAGTGGCCTTGGGGTGCGGTTTAGCCCTGATGGTAGCGGTTATCCTACTGGGCTAGGCGGGTTGCGGACTGTTGGCTGAGGGTAGTATCGAGGCAACAGGAATGCCATCAGCCAGTACAGGCCGCCCCGCCTAGCTCAGTAGATAGTAGCGGATAGCAGGATTGGCTACTTAAGATAAAAATCCGTTTAGAGGCGCTGACTTAAAGCACTGATTTAAGGCTAAACAGTTAAAAAATCTAAGGAATTTTACGCGCTTTTGGCTATCTCTAACCCTGTTTTAATGGACAGATGAATGGCAGGTTTGGGCAGGTCTTGATGGATGATTTGACCGTTTTGAAAGATGAGGCATTCGTTGACAGCGAGCTGTTGCCAATGCTCATCACTGGTGAGCGGCGTGGTGGCTAAGATAGTGATGACGTCGTCGTCATGGTTGGTTTGGGCAAAGTCCATGGTGACATCGGCGTCTATCAATGTGGCCTGCGCAAAGGGGGCTTGGCGGGTCACGTAAAACAATAAGGTGTTGGCATAAGCGAGCAGCCAGTCGCCATTGCACAGCAGGCAGTTGAATATCCCATAGGTCGATAGAAAACGGCACTGCGTGGTGAGAAAGGCGTTTAAGGTGTCGTGGTCGGGCTTTTGCGTGAAGTTGTCTTTTAGCTGGTTGAGCAGGTAGCAAAAGGCGTATTCTGAGTCGGTGTCGCCAATGGGCTGATAATAGCGGGTAGAGTGCTGACTGGCTTGCTGCTTGATGGGGTCGTTATCGGGCATATCGGCGATGGTCATTTTGCCATTGTGCATAAAGACCCAAGGCTCACCCCACAGCTCGCGCACAAAGGGATGGGCGTTTTTGAGTAAGCTGTCATCTGATTTGCGAATGTGCACAAGGGTATGGTTGGCTTTGATGGTCATGGCGCTCACCATCTCGGCAATGGGCGAGTCTATGGCGGACTGGTCATCATAATAAAGGCGCAGTCCTGTCGGCTGAAAATAGGCAATGCCAAAGCCGTCGATGTGGTCATCGGTGAGGCCGCCACGACGCCGAAAGCCTGTCAAAGAGAAGCGGATATCCGCAGGGTTTTTGCTGGTCATGGCGAGCAGTTGGCACATAAGCGGTCTTCGAGTTTGTTTTGGGAAAAGGTAACGCGTATCATAGCAGTTTAGGCAACCTGCTTTGTCTCCTTAAACTTTCTAATGGGCGTATTTATGCTAGCAAAACGTATCATTCCATGCTTGGATGTGGACAATGGCCGCGTGGTCAAGGGCGTGCAGTTTGTGGATATCAGGGATGCAGGCGACCCTGTCGAAGTGGCGCGGCGCTACAATGAGCAAGGGGCGGATGAGATTACCTTTTTGGACATTACCGCGACCCATCATGGCCGAGATACCACTTATGAGACCGTTGAGCGTATGGCGGAGACGGTATTTGTGCCGTTGACCGTGGGCGGCGGCGTTCGCGCTATTGGCGATATCCGTAATTTGCTCAATGCAGGCGCGGATAAGGTGGCGATTAACTCAGCCGCAGTGTTTACCCCAGAGTTTGTGGGCGAGGCGGCGCAAAAATTTGGCAGTCAGTGCATTGTGGTGGCTATCGATGCTAAGCAAGTCGATGATGTGATGGACAGTGACGGCAAGGCGCAGCCGCGCTGGGAAATATTTACTCACGGTGGCCGCAAGCCGACAGGGATTGATGCGGTGGCTTGGGCGGTGAAGATGGCAGATTTGGGCGCAGGCGAGCTGCTAGTGACCTCGATGGATGGCGATGGTACTAAAAAGGGCT
>JAUNVX010000116.1:3856-9225 GCA_030540615.1 Psychrobacter sp.
GGCGCAGGCGAGCTGCTAGTGACCTCGATGGATGGCGATGGTACTAAAAAGGGCTATGACTTGGCGTTGATGAAAGCCATTACCCGCTCGGTGAATGTGCCTGTGATTGCCTCAGGCGGGGTGGGTAATTTGCAGCATTTGGCCGATGGCGTGATTGAGGGCGGCGTTGATGCGGTGCTCGCGGCCAGTATCTTTCACTTTGGTGAGTATACGGTGGCCGAGGCAAAACGCTTCATGGCGGCTCAAGGGATTGAGATGCGGCTGTAAAAAAATGCTATCATAGCCATACCTATATTTTTCTTTATTAATGGCCTTATTATAGACTGGCCTTTCCCCTTTTATCTTCCTCACTTATACATTGCCATTAGGACTATTTTATGCAAAATTTACAACAAGAGCGCAATAATATCACCCATATCGATGGTAGCTTATACGAGAATACTGAGGCGCGCATTGCCATTGTCGTCGCTCGTTTTAACGGCTTTGTGGTTGAGTCTCTAGTCGATGGCGCTGTCGATGCCCTACTGCGTCATGGCGTGTCTGGTAGCAATATTACGGTCGTTCGTGTGCCCGGTGCATTTGAGTTGCCATTAGCGGTTCAGCGCGCTGCTGAATCAGACCGCTTTGATGCTATTGTCGCTTTGGGCGCGGTTATCCGTGGTAGCACGCCTCATTTTGACTTTGTCGCGAGCGAGTCTGCTAAAGGTCTAAGCAGCGTGGCTATCGACTATAATATACCTGTGATTAATGGCGTTTTGACCACAGACAGTATTGAGCAAGCCATTGAGCGTGCGGGCACTAAAGCAGGCAATAAAGGCTCTGAGGCTGCTATGGTGGCTTTAGAGATGATTGCCGTGCTATCTCAGCTTGATGTTGAAGATGACTTTTTAGAATAGTTACACTTAATAAAGAAGCTCCTGCCTTCAGTGGTAGGCTGCCTTAAGACTAGGTGTCCCAATCAGGGCGGCTTTTGCTGCCTTAGCAAACTTTTTATCCTTGAATAATCGTCCATCGTAACGTCAAAGCAAGCCTGCTGATTCAAGCCGCTGCCCTTACCCCTTTGACCATAGGTTCTATACTCATGAGCACTCCCCATTCGGCAAAAGATGAAGAAACCACATTCGACATCAGTGAATCTGCCTATAAGACCACCCATACTGCGGTACGCAAAGCGAGGCGATTTGCCCTCCAAGGTTTGTATGAGTGGCTGATGACTGACCGGCGCTTTGAGCAGACGGGCCACCGCGAGTGGAAGTCCAATGCTCCGCACGATATTGCTGCTCGTACTCGCGCTACTAATGCTATGCACACAGTGCATATCGGCTATTATCATGAATTAATGCGTGATATCCCCGAGCAAGTGGCCGAGCTCGATGCTTTAATTGACCAGCACCTCGACCGCATGATTGATGTCCTTGATACGGTTGAGCACGCTATTTTGCTCATTGGCGTTTATGAGTTAAAAAATCGTCTTGAGATTCCCTATAAAGTGGTCATCGATGAGGCGATGAAGTTGAACACTCATTTTGGGGCAACCGATGCCCATAAACTTATCAACGCGGTACTCGATAAGCTAGCGCCTGAGCTAAGAGCTATAGAGGTGCAGGCTGACGCGCAAACGCCTAAACCATCAAAAACTGTGAAGAAGGCTAAGCCAATAAAGCCCATCGCAGAATATGATGAGCCTTTGGCAGACGAGCCACAAGCCACCTCTAGCGCTAACTCTACTGCCGCTGAAGCAAAAGTCCATACTGCAAATAGCAGTGAAGCGAAGACTGACGACACGTCTACACCTGAACCAACACGTGCGCCAAAACCCCGTATTGGCCGCAAAACGGGCCAAACAGTGACTCGCAATCATAAGGCCGCCACTATTTCTGCTGATACTACTGACACTCAGCCCTTAGCCTCTGATGCTAAAGACTTGGATAGTGGTCGTCAGAGCGCGGCTAGCGTTATTAGTATTGAAACTGAGGCTGCTGATACGGCTGATTCTGATTTAGCATCTCAGGACAACCCTACTCCTAGCCTGCAAGGTCAATCGATTAAAGAAGCTTTATCCGCTGCTGGCCTTACTACGATTGATGGTGACGGCGAAACTGAAGATTTAGACCCACCGCTCGGGTCTGATATTGATACTAATACTGATGTGGTTGATACTGAAGCTACACCAGATGACGCCATTAACCCTAATGCTGACTAGCCATGACTGAATTTGACCTGATTTATCGCTACTTTGACCACCAGAGCGATTTGACTCAAAAAAATCATTTGGGTAGTGCTTCTATTCTCAAAGGCTTGGGCGATGATGCGGCGGTCATTGAATTTACGGCGGATGCAAAATGGGTCAGTTGTGTCGATACCTTAGTTCAAGGTCGGCATTTTAGTGATGACTGGTCTCAAGTTGAAACGCTAGCCTTCGCCATTGGTTATAAATCTGTGGCAGTCAATGTCTCAGATTTGGCCGCCATGGGCGCAGCGCCACACAGCATCTTACTGGCGTTGGCTTTGCCCGAGCGATTGGCTAATGAGAAGTGGCTGAGCGAGTTTGCTAAGGGGCTATTTCATGCCTGCTCGCAGTTTGGGGTGCAGTTAATCGGTGGTGATACCACCCGACATGACAAGTTGGTGATTAGTATCACCGCCAATGGATTGATTGAGTCAGGTCTATCGGCTATTTATAGAAATGGCGCTCAAGTTGGGGACAAGGTCTATGTCTCAGGTACGCTTGGTGACGCCTGTTATGCCCTACATCATTTGTCTGATGAGAGCCTGAGTGACTCAGCCAAGATTGCTCAGCAACTGGCGCATCGACTGCATATGCCCACGCCGCGAGTGCAGTTGGGACAAGCTTTAGCTAAGCAAGGCCAAGCGACAGCGATGATTGATGTCTCTGATGGTTTGGTGCAAGACTTGACCCACATCTGCCAGCAAAGTGGGGTTCAAGTGCGTTTGCATCTTGAGTCCTTGCCAGCCAGCACGCCTTTGCAGCAGGTAGAGTTGACTGAACGGCTACGTTGTCAGCTCACGGGTGGTGATGATTATGAGCTGTTATTTACTTTACCAGCAGGCGTTAGTCCACCTGATGGTTTGGACTGCTCTGATACTCAGATTACTTGTATTGGTGAGGTGATCAGCGCGGCTCAACCAAATTCAGACACGCCCTTAGTAGAGTTGACTTATCAAGCTCAGGTGCTCAGCGATGACTACCCTGCTCCATTTGCTCAAATGCCAAACCTGCAAGGCTTTCAGCATTTTGTTTAACACCGATAAGCCTGCGATGCTAGTTCGGCTCCCACTTTGTCCCTCTATATTCCTTAACTCTATCTAAAGCTGCGATGTCCTATGAGCACTGACCCTCTAACCCAGCACAAACCCGATATTAGCAAAGCCAATGTCTGTCCACCTTGTCCTAGTAACGCTAGCGCAGTGGACAAGCTCATCTATTGGTTGGGTATTGGTCTCGGTAGCGGCTTGCCTCAGCGAGCTCCAGGCACTTGGGGAACGGTGGGAGGCCTAATAGTCGCTATTCCTTTGATGATACTTGGTTTTTTGCCTTTTTTAATCATCACTATTTTAGCCAGTATTATTGGCGTTTGGATTTGTGGTCGCACCTCAGAGTTAATGAGAGTCCATGATGACCCCCATATCGTTTGGGATGAATGGGTAGGCATGTGGATTACTTTATTGCCGATGGCGTATGTCATAGGCGGTGCTGATACTGCCTTTACCCCCCATGCTGCGCAGATTGCTAGCGTATTTGGTGCCGTGAACCTATTGGCCGCGTTTGTGTGGTTTCGATTTTTTGATATTATCAAACCCTTCCCTATCAGTTGGGCAGATAAAAAAGTCGCCGGTGGCCTGGGCATTATGCTCGATGACCTCATCGCAGGGGTGATGGCATTATTGGTCATTTTAGCTTTTTGGTTTGGCTATGCGTGGTTTTATTAATGTGCTAGCTTAAGCTGCTGGACTGGCTAGATTTTACATCGATGCTTTTATCTATTGTTTACCAAAACTGACTTTTATTACCAATACCAAACCCGCTAAAATCTATAAGATAATGCTAATATCTTCAAGGGTTAAGGCTTGATTGATTCAGTCTGGCCCGCTTTGAATCGGCTTATCTTGCCCAGTGGCACCTTGCTCGATTTCATAATGTCACTTTAATGCGTTATACTGCCTATCTCTAAACTATATTCGACTAATAAGACAACTATTATGACCCCATCTTTATCTGTAATCATATTAGCGGCCGGCAAAGGCACTAGAATGAAGTCTGTGAAACCCAAAGTGCTACAAACCTTAGCGGGTAAGCCTTTGCTCGGTCATGTATTAATGACTTGTCAAGAGCTTAACTTGGCCAAAACCATTGTGGTTTACGGCTTTGGCGGAGAGCAAGTCAAAGAGGCTATGAGCGCCTATGAGCTGACATGGGTTGAGCAGACCGAGCAGCTTGGCACGGGTCATGCAGTCAAAGTTACCCTTAACGAGCTACCAAAAGACGGCAAAAGTCTAATACTTTATGGTGATGTCCCGTTAGTTAGCCAAGCCACTTTAGAGAAGTTGGTCTTAGCCAATAGTGAAGGCATGTCGATGCTGACCTTAACCGTGGACAATCCTTTTGGTTTGGGACGGATAAAGCGAGATGGTCAAGGCAAAAATGGCGGTAATATCATCGCTATTGTGGAACAAAAAGATGCCACAGAAGCAGAAAGACAGATTTGTGAGATTAATAGCGGTATCTACTGCGTAGACAATGCGCTGTTGCACAAATATTTGCCTCATCTGTCAAATGACAATGCACAAGGCGAATACTATTTGACGGATATCGTCAAAATGGCGGTGGCAGATGGTATCGCCATTGCCGCTATCGAGCCAGAGCAAGATTTTGAGATTGAAGGGGTAAATGACCGTCAACAGTTAGCAAACCTTGAGCGCCGTTGGCAGGCCAAATTGGTGGAACAGCTTCAAGTCCAAGGGGTGCAATTTGCTGACCCTATGCGGGTTGATATCCGCGGTGATGTTGAAGTAGGCCAAGATGTCTTTATCGATACCAATGTCATCTTGCAAGGCAACGTGACGTTAGGCAATAACGTGACAATTGCGGCAGGCTGCGTGATTAAAGACAGCCGCATTGGTGACAACAGCCACATCAAGCCTTACTGCGTTCTTGATGAGACGAGCCTAGGCGATAGCGTCACCGTGGGACCATTTGCTCATTTGCGACCACAAACCGTCCTGGCTGATGACGCTAAGGTGGGCAACTTTGTTGAAACCAAAAAATCCACTATCGGCAAAGGCAGCAAAGTCAATCATCTTAGCTATATTGGCGATGCCACGGTTGGCGAAGGGGTCAATATTGGTGC
>JAUNVX010000117.1 GCA_030540615.1 Psychrobacter sp.
ATAGGCTTTTTAGTGCTTTTACTGGCCTTAATAGCGGCCATCGCCACTCAAATATTGCCGTTCAATGCCGAAATGGTCGCCCAGTACATGACCTACCTTATCGCCGCCGTGGTCATTGGCTACTTCGCAGTGATGTTCATATCGCCCAAGCTCGACAAGACCGACAAGCTGCGCCTATTGGTCTGTTTTATCCTCATTATCGGTTCAACGTTATTTTGGTCCAGCTTTGAGCAGCAGCCTACCTCTTTCAACCTTTTTGCTGACCGCTACACCGACCTCAATGTTTTCGGTTATGACGTTCCAAGCATTTGGTTTCAGTCATTGAATCCATTGTTTATCTTACTGCTCGCGCCTATCGTCAGTATCATCTGGGTTAAGCTTGCCAGCCGTGGCCTTGAGCCCAACAGCATGGTCAAATTCGCCATGGGTATGTTACTGGCAGCAGCAGGCTTTGGCTTGATGATTTTCGCCTCAAAAAGCATCCTCACCGAGAGCGGCGCGCTAGCCTCACCACTTTGGCTCGTCGGCAGCTTGCTACTGCTCACCTTGGGCGAATTGGCTCTTAGCCCCGTCGGTCTGTCATCCATGACCAAGCTTGCACCAGAGGGCATGCAAGGGCAAATGATGGGGTTATTCTTCGCCTCTGTCGCCCTAGGTAACTTAGTCGCTGCGTTTTTTGGCGGTCATGTCTCAGCGGACAAGATAGAAGGCTTGCCCTCACTATTTACCACCATGGCCATCTTCCTCGTGGTCACCGCGCTCATTTTATTGGCGCTGTCCAAGCCTATTAGCAATATGCTCAAACAAAGCGAAGCCGCTGATAGGGCGCATTAATTCACCCCGATTTTTACCTCACCCGCCCAAACGCGTTATCATCATTGATAGCGCGTTTGTCGTTTTACCATTGAAATATCAGCTTTTGGCCTAATCTACACCTAAGCCGATATCATAAATGCTTAGTTGCCTCTCAGCGACAAAGCGTTCAAGGACAAAGACTTCAAAGACAACGAGCTAAAGGGCAAAGATTGAACAAATAAAGAGCCTTATTGACCCCATGATTAAGCCCAGTATTCTTATGACCCACACACGCTTTGCGTGTCTATCTTTTTAAGACCTCTTTCTTTTTAGAGTTAAGTCGCATTGTTGCATTCATCCATCCTCAAACATTCGCTTGTATCAAGGAAGCCATCATGACCAAACAGCACATCCAAGACCGTATCGCCAGCCTGCGTCAAACGCTAGCCGCCAACGACGTTGACGCCATCATCGTGCCATCTGCCGACCCACATTTATCCGAATACCTACCAGAATACTGGCAGTCGCGCCAGTGGCTATCAGGCTTTACTGGCTCAGTGGGCACGCTGGTCGTCACCGCTGACTTTGCTGGCCTTTGGGCGGACAGCCGCTACTGGGTACATGCAGCGTATCAGTTAGAGGGCACAGGCATCACCCTACAAAAGCTGCAAAAAGGCGCGCCCAACCACATCGAATGGCTGGCCCAGCAGCTACCACCAGACGCGATAGTCGCGGTCGATGGCAATGTCTTGTCTATTGCTGAACAAGACCGCCTAATAGACGCTTTTGAGAGCCGCTCAGATAACAGCAACATCCGCCTCATCACTGACCAAGACCTATTGACGCAGATTTGGCCTGAGCGTCCGGCTCTGCCTAACGCGCCGCTATTTGCTCATCAAGACACCTTTTTGTCCCAATCTGCCAAAGACAAGCTAGCAGCGGTTCGCGAGCAAATGAGCGACATTGGCGCGACCCATCATCTACTCTCGAGCCTTGATGACATCGCTTGGCTGACCAACCTGCGTGGCGGTGATGTCGACTACAACCCAGTCTTTTTGGCGCACATGCTCATCAGCCAAAAGGACGCAACATTATTTATCGACTCTAGCAAGGTCAGCGATGAGATTGCTCAGCTGCTCAGCGCAGCAGGCATTGGCGTGGCAGACTATGACCAAGTCAAGGCCCAGTTGAGCCAGCTTACCCCAGAGGACTTATTGCTGGTAGACCCTAATAAAGTCGCGGTAGGCACCTTGTCTGAATTGGCCGATGGTATTGGTATCATGGAGCGTATTGCCCCCAGTACCTTACTTAAGTCCGTCAAGTCAGTAGCCGATATCGAGCATGTCCGTGAGGCCATGCGCCAAGACGGCGCGGCGCTTTGTGAGTTCTTTGCCGAATTTGAGCAGCGTTTGGGCAGCGGCGAGCGTCTAAGTGAGCTTGACGTTGACAGTATGCTCATTGACGCTCGTAGCCGTCAGCCCCATTACATCTCGCCAAGCTTTCCCACCATCGCAGGGTTTAATGAGAACGGCGCTCTGCCGCATTACCGCGCAGTAGAGGACAAGTTTAGCTACCTCGATGTGGCAGAGGGGGCAGGCGGCTTATTGCTTATCGACTCAGGCGCTCAGTACCAAAATGGCACTACCGATATCACTCGTGTGGTCGGCATTGGCAAGGTAACGGACGCGCAAAAGCGTGACTTTACTATGGTGCTCAAGGCGCATATTGCTTTAGCCGTGGCCTGTTTCCCTGATGGCATTGCCTCACCACTTATCGACGCGATTTGCCGAGCGCCGTTATGGCAAGCGCAAATGGACTACGGTCATGGTACTGGTCATGGCGTGGGGTATTTCTTGAACGTTCACGAAGGCCCACAAGTCATCGCTTATAGCGCTACCACGCCGCCCGAGCGCGCCATGAAAGCAGGCATGATATCAAGCAATGAGCCTGGGCTATACCGCGAGGGCAAATGGGGCATTCGCATTGAGAACCTCGTGGTCAATCAGCCAGTGGCAAACCCCCAAGAGACCGAGTTTGGGGATTATCTTGAGTTTGAGACCATCACCCTTTGTCCTATCGACACGCGCTTAATTGAACCTAGTTTGCTTCGTGAGGATGAGAAAGCTTGGCTCAACAGCTACCACAGCCGCGTCTTTACCGAGCTAAAAGACCGCGTCAAAGGCGAAGCGCTAGCGTGGCTCACCGAGCGCACCCAAGCGATTTAATTTATCTTGAGCCATGACCTCTCTAATCATGAGGTCCCAATTAACCATCATCCATAAAAAAAGAGCCTAATCATTAGGCTCTTTTTTTGATTGTACTGGTGCATAGTAGGACTGGTATATGGTGGCATTAGTATATGATGAGATTGGGTAATGGCAAAACTGCCACTTTGGTTTATGAGCAGCTTATTTAATTTGGTCAATATGCAAGCGGACTTCATCACGCAGCCAAGCTTTTAGGGTCTCTGACAGCTGGGTCATTTGCTCACTCAGATAATCGTCAATATGGGTTTCAAGCTCACGAACAAAGGCTTCTTGCTCGCTAGAGAACACTTTGGCACTCGGTGAAGCATCAATATCAGAGGGGTCTTCCATAACCATAGGAGCTATAGGCTCTCTGCTCTTAGCTTGGTCGTCAATGGCAATGTGCTTGGTCTCGGTGCTAGTCTCAGTGTTATGGACAGTGCTATGAGAGATATGGACTTTATCCTCAGTCTCTGCATTAGCACCAGTTCCCTCTGCTTGAGCGCTTTGCTTAAGTGTACCATCTTGCTGAGTCTCGCTAGATTTTGAGGCATGGTTATGCAAGATGGTCAGGATGGCAGGCTTACTTTGAGATGAGGGGGCTGGTTGTTGAGCGTCGACCTTTTGAGTTTCCCCCTTTTGAGAGTCCAGCTTAGCATCTGCCACTTTAGCAGTCTCAGTAGTAGGGGAGTGACCCTCATTGGCTTGCAGCTTAGCCAATTGGTTTTTCTCTAAAGAGTCTTTTTCGAGCTGACGGCTCTCAAGCGAGTCAGCCTGCTCTTGTTCTGCGTGCTTTTGCGCCAATTGCTCTTCTTCCAAACGCTCTTTCTCTAGACGTTCTTTTTCCAATCGTTCGCGATTGACACGCTGCTTGTCTAGTATCTCTTGTTTTAGCCGCTCTTTTTCTTGCTCAGCTTTTTGCTGGTCTGCCGCTGCTTGTTTTTCTTGGTGGTCTTGGACATATAAGGTGTCCAGATAATCATCGAGATTAGGTTGGGTAAAAGCAAAATCAGCCACTGCCGTGTCTGTGGTGAGCAAAGTCATGATGTCTTTAAGCTCTTGCACGATAGCACTGCGGACTGAATCGGGTGCCTTTATCCAGCGCTGATAGAATTGATGAGAAAAAGTATACCCTGACATAGTGCTTCCAGATTTGATAAATTATCTCCTTATAATACGCAACTACCCTAAGGCGCTGCAAGTGCAGATAGTTGACTAACCCTCTAAACTAGTAAATAACCAAAGCTGATTACAACCAGGAAAGGCTTTAGCAACACAAGGCAAATAGCTAATAGTTGAACGAGGCGTCAATCAAGCGCTAGCACTTACCCTCAATTAACTTGTATAAATTAGCTAATATAAGCGCTATAGCCAACGTGCAAACACCAAAGAGCCATTGGTACCGCCAAAGCCAAAGCTATTTGAGATGGCATAATTGAGGTCACTGACCTGACGCGATTGATGGGCCACATAATCTAAGCGGCAATTCTCATCGACGTTATCGAGATTGATGGTCGGCGGCACGATTTGGTCTCGTAGCGCCAATACCGTGAATATCGCCTCAACACCGCCTGCTGCGCCCAGTAAATGCCCGGTCATAGATTTGGTTGAGCTGACCAAGATATCATCTTTGCACTCAGCGAATATAGTTTCAATGGCAATGGATTCAGCGACATCGCCCGCTGGAGTGCTGGTACCATGAGCATTAATATAACCAACCGCACAAGGCTCAATGCCCGCATCAGTAAGTGCTTGCTTCATGGCCCGGGCCGCCCCTTCACCATCCTCTGGCGGCGCGGTAATATGACTGGCATCATCACTCATCCCAAAGCCCGCAAGCTCGGCTAATATCTTAGCGCCGCGAGCCTTGGCATGGGCCAAGCTTTCCATCACCAGTACCCCAGCCCCATCACCCATCACAAAGCCATCACGGTCACAATCAAAAGGACGGCTGGCACGAGTCGGCTCATCGTTTCGAGTAGAGAGAGCGTGCATAGCGGCAAATCCAGAGAGTCCCAAAGTACTAGACGCTTTTTCACAGCCGCCTGCCAACATCACATCCGCATCACCATAAGCGATGAGCCGAGCCGCCAAGCCAATAGCATGGGTCGCCGTGGTACAAGCGGTCGCTACGGCAAGATTTGGCCCTTTTAAGCCGTGCTTAATCGCCACCAACCCTGCTGGCATATTGACGATAGTACCAGGGATAATAAAAGGTGAGACCTTTTTTGGCCCAGAATCGCGAAGGGTGTCGCGGCTGTCTTCAATGGTCTGGATACCGCCAATGCCTGAGCCTAGTACGATACCAAAACGCTCAGGATTGACTTTCTGAACAGGGCTGCTGTCAGCACTTACGCTATCAATGAAGCCTGCGTCAGCCAACGCCATACTTGAGGCCGCTACCCCATAATGCATAAACTCATCATAGCGGCGAACGTCTTTGGCGCTCAAATACTGCTTGGCATCAAAATCTTCTACCGTCCCAGCGAACTGCGCCCGATACTCGCTAGCATCAAAATGACTGATGGTCTTGATACCGCTCTCTCCGGCTAACAAGCGTTGCCAAATAGCAGGAATCTCTAAACCAAGTGGCGTTACCGCACCCATACCCGTGATAACCACGCGTTGGTTATCAGGGCGCTGATGGTGCGCAGGCTTGCCATAAGATTTATCACTTTGAGTCATTGCCATCGTCCTGTCGTTATTGTTTATCTATATAAAAACTGGTTTATATAAAAATGAGAATAAATTAGTATAAATAAAGCGTCTTACTTAACATTGGTTTAATAGCAGCGCGTAAAAAAGGCATGGTTTATAACTAGCTTATAACCCACCATAACTCCCTATAAACTACGGTAGCCATAAAATCATACCCTAACAGTTTACGAGTGTAAACTTAAATTATTACGATACTCTCTATCAAAGTAAACTATCCAAAGCAAACCTGCCCTAGCACAACTGGCTTACTCGCCCCAGTCACCGCAGGCAAGTTGCCACTTTCGCCCATGATGGTCTGACGCGCGAGCCAAGCAAAGGCCACGGACTCTACCCAAGTCGGTGCCATTCCCAAGGTGGAGGTAGAAGCCACTTGGCAATTGGGCAGTCCTGTGGTCAAATGATGGTCAAGACGTTGCATCAAGTAGTTATTTAGACTGCCACCGCCGCAAACGAACACCTCTATTTTATCAGCCATTTGATTAGACAAGCTATCGTCTTTAGCCAATAGCGTCTCACTATGCTTATTGGCTTGAGTTAAGCAGCTAACGATTTGTTGACTCGCTGACAATGCGGTCAGCTCGGTCAGTGTCGCTTGAACATCCGCCACAGAGTAGCGAATATCTGGATATTGCCATTCAAATTTGGCGATTTGTTCCTGTAGCCAAAGCAGATTAAAGTCTTCTCGGCCTGTACTCTTGGGTGCAGGCAGGGTAAAAAAATCATGGGTCATAAGTTGATTTAGCAGCGCGGCAACGACTCGCCCCGAGCGTGCCCAATCGCCGCCCGCGTCAAAGACTTTGCCGGTATGCTCAAACGCCCATGCATCAAGCAATAGATTGGCAGGGCCAGTGTCATAACCGATGACGGGCTGCGTGGCGTTAGCGGCTGGTAGATAGGTTAGGTTAGCGATACCGCCGAGATTGAGTAAGATACGGGTATTTGGCGCATTGCCAAAGCACGCTTGATGAAAGGCGGGGACTAAAGGTGCACCTTGACCACCAACCGCCATATCACGACGACGAAAGTCGGTGACCACACTAATGCCTGTGCGTTCCGCGATGATATTGGCATCGACGAGTTGTAAACTAAACCCCCACTGCGGACGATGGCGAACGGTCTGACCATGACAACCGATGGCTAATATTGATTCAGCATCAATTTGAGCTTTGTCCAATAATTCTTTGACCACTTCGCTTGCGAACTCAGCATACTCGCGACTGGCCCAACCAAACCAATCCAGCTCGCTTTGCGGCTGCTCTTTTTCATCCACTGACCACTCTACATCCGCTAACTCATCGACCCCATTGGGTTGGCACAAGGCCAACAACACTTGGCGTAAGGTAGTAGGGAAGTCTTTGCTATGAGTAGCGAGTATTGTATTACTGGCGAGTTTATTGCTGATTGGCTTAGGCTTATCAAGCCTACTGGTCGCTAGGTTGGCATTATTGTCATCTGCATCCTCCATCTTCGCTATAGCGTTAATGCCATCAAACTGACAAATGACCGCATCTAGACCATCGAGACTGGTACCTGACATCATGCCGATATAATAACCGGCATCAAAGCTGTCAAATAGAGTCTCTGACAGTGTATCGGCCAATTGGTCTAAGTCATTATTGATATCGATTACATCGTTGATGTCTGCTACGTCATTAGCGTCATTGTCAAGGATATGAGAAGGTGAAGATGAAGGGACAGGGGGCATGAATAAATCCTAAATTTATAAGGGTTGATTACGATAAATAGTAAGGCTTATAACAGCTCAAATCTTAATGTCAATTTAACTGTTGAATGAATTTAGCTACAATAAGGCTTTGTGCACTTATAAAATAGTATAATCCCATAATCCTAACATTTTTTACGCTTTCAATTTGATGAAAAGTCAATTCGACCCACTACCAATTAATAGACTATTAAGAGATTAACATGAGCCAATCCGTATCTAGTTCCGAGCAGCCTTTGTCCCGCTTATCTATCGAAGAGCAACTTGCCGTTATTCAGCGCGGGACTCACGAGATACTGTCAGAAGACGACCTAATCAGTAAGCTCAAAGAAGGCCGTCCGCTCAAGATTAAGGCAGGCTTTGACCCTACGGCACCAGATTTGCATTTAGGCCATACAGTATTGATTAACAAGCTCAAGCATTTTCAAGACTTAGGTCATGAGATTTATTTTTTAATTGGTGATTATACCGCCAAAATAGGCGACCCTTCGGGCAAGAATGCCACGCGGCCACCCCTAACCGAAGAGCAAATCAAAGCCAATGCTCAGACTTACGCCGAGCAGGTATTTAAGATATTAGACAAAGACAAGACAAAAGTGGTCTTCAACTCTGAGTGGTTCAGCAAGATGAGCGCTGCTGACATGATTCAGCTCGCCAGTCAGCAGACCGTCTCGCGCATGCTTGAGCGCGATGACTTCTCCAAGCGCTATGCCGCCCAGACCCCGATTTCCATCCATGAGTTCTTGTACCCACTGGTGCAGGGATACGATTCAATCGCGCTAGAGGCCGATGTGGAGCTTGGTGGTACCGACCAGACCTTTAACCTATTGATGGGCCGCACCTTACAAGGCCGTTATGGTCAGACCCCGCAAGTGTGTATCACCGTACCGATTTTAGAGGGTCTTGATGGGGTCAATAAGATGTCCAAATCTTTGGGCAACTACGTCGCTATCTACGATACCCCAGGCACCATGTATCAAAAGATTTTATCCATGCCCGACACCCTCATCCGTCGTTACTTTGAGTTTTTGAGCTTTAAGCCCATGGATGAGGTCGACGCCTTGATGAAAGAGATGGAAGGGGGCCGCAACCCTCAAGAGATTAAGCGGGTCTTGGCCGAAGAGTTGATTGAGCGTTTTCATGATGCTGAAGCTGCCGCCAATGCCCACAAATCTGCGGGAAATGTCTTGGCTGATGGTGAGTTGCCCGTGGATTTACCAGAAGTGACATTGACGTTAGATGACGGTCAGGATGCGTTGTTTATCACCCAAGTACTAAACCAAGCCAATTTGGTGAAGAATAATGCCGCAGCCAAAGACTTTTTGAAGAAGCAAGCGGTTAAGGTCGATGGCGAGGTGGTCGATCCTAGCTTTAGTTTGACTTCTGGTCAGACCGTAGTGATTCAGGCGGGTAAAAAGGCTTTTGCTAAAGTGACGGTGGCTTAATGCTAACCCCAACCAAACTATCCTACCAAGGCGTCACCCTTGAGCCATTAACCATGGCGCATGCCAAAGGCTTAGCGGAGGCTTGCCAAGACGGTGAGCTTTGGACGATAAAGGTCACCTCAGCGCCAACGCCAGATAGCATCACTGATTATATTCAGCTCGCTGATTCGATGGACAACAGGGTGGCTTTTGCCGTCATTGATGAGGCGACAGGAGAGGTCATTGGCTCTACCAGCTATCATG
>JAUNVX010000118.1 GCA_030540615.1 Psychrobacter sp.
TCAGCTTTAGTTTATTCTAGCCTATATTTTATTCAAATATAAGATTATCGTTGTCATTGGCCGCATATTTTTTGCAGACCTATCTCAATTTCTCATGAATTTAAATATCTTAAGCCTTAGCTTTCTTTGCGCCTAGCATTTTATTTACCTCCCCCAAATTTTATACCACTGAAACACTTAGGACAGAGCCATTAGCCAAAATTATCATAAGGTATTAGCTAAGCTTATAGGTAGTATTAATTTATATTGTTTGACCTAGGCTACCCTCAAGAATATATTTGAATAGACCTTGCAAAAATAAACAAAATAAATCAACTAGATTAACAAGGTCTTAAAATATCTTTAGATAGGTCATTTGGTTAATCTTACTAGGTTTTGATAGCACTTTCATAGAGTAGAAAATAACGGTTATTACTGCCTATACCCCTTTAATGTTAGGCCATTAGCGCTATATGAGCCCTATAACTAGACCTAACTTGTATGACTGATATAGGTAAGGGGATATTAATATAATTTATAGGTTGTATGGATAAGACTTTAATTCTTATGAGTGTTTTATTTAATCATAATTTAAATATCTAGTTAAACTTTTTATCGCGATAGTTAGTCTATAGCCGTTTAAATACGAGTGGGATAGCAAACCTAGTTTTAATATTACAGTGAATACAGTCATGAAAATATATAGCCATGAAAATCAAATGCTCCATCATCCAAAAACTTATTTTTCTCGCGGCAAGATGCGAGAGCCACAAGAAAAGCCTGAGCGACTTATTCAATTGTTAAAAGCGCCAAAAGCATTAGGGCTGGAAGTTATTACGGCAAAGGAGATTGGGATTAATCCTATCTTAGAAGTGCATAGTTTGGATTATGTTGACTTTTTGAAGACTAGTTATCAAGAGTGGATGGCAGCTAATGAAGATTTAGGCGATGAGGTTCAGACCACTATTTATATGCAACATGACAATCTTGGTATCGGCATTTTAGCCAAAGCGGCAAAATATCAGGCAGATGGCAGTGCGCCAATAGGAAAAAACTCGTGGACCTCTATCTATTGGTCTGCGCAGACAGCGCTAAATGCCGCTCATGCCCTACTAGGTGGAGCGTCTGAGCAGAACAAGGTTCAAGTCTGTCTCACTAGACCTGCAGGTCATCATGCTCGAAAAAGTGCTGCCGGCGGCTTTTGTTATCTAAATAACGCTGCCATCACTGCCCAATATCTAAGACAAAAATATGCCAAAGTCGCCATCATCGACACTGATATGCACCATGGTCAGGGTATTCAAGAGATTTTCTATGACCGAAAAGATGTGCTTTATACCTCAGTTCATGGCAGTCCTATTAATTTTTATCCAGTGGTAGCCGGTCATGAGTACGAGAGAGGTCGCGGCGAAGGTTATGGGTATAACCTTAATTTTCCTATGCCGCACGGAATAGATGAATCAGAGTTTTTTCGATATGTAGATAAATCTATCGCTGCTGTCCAGCTATTTAACCCTGATGTGGTGATTCACGTATTAGGGTTTGATGTCTATAAAGACGACCCACAAGCCAAATCTCATGTCACTACTGAAGGTTTTGAGGTCCTAGCACAGAAAATAAAGGCGTTAAATAAACCACTGATTGTCTTGGTAGAAGGGGGTTATTGCATAGAAAAACTAAATGATAATTTGCAGGCTTTTCTTTGCAGGCTTTTCTTCATGGGCTTATGCGTGAAGTAATAGAAAAAGGCTGTTAAAAACTTGGTTATAGGAAGCTCGATTAATTTACAAAATCATTTACCTAATAAAGGAGTTATTAGGACAATTAATTGATTTAAATTTAAGACAAGGAAGTTTGATATGAGCACTTCGATATTAAAAGCGCTTAGTTATGCTGGCGTATATGTAGGCGCTGTGATTGGTGCAGGATATGCAAGCGGGCAAGAAGTACTTCAGTTTTTTGCAGGATATGGCTTTATTGGTATAGTCGGCGCTCTCATCACCATGGTGATGTTGGCTTGGTATGGCAGCGTCTTTATGGAGCTAGGCTATCAGCTTAAGACCAATAGCCACCGAGTCGTGTTAAATTATCTTTGCGGTAAAAAAGTCGGATTTTTCGCTGATTTTATTTTGTTGTTCTTTATGTTCGGCGTGATTAGCATTATGTTCTCAGGGGGTGGGGCAGCGATTCACCAATATTGGGGACTGCCCTCAGTGGCTGGTAAAATCATTATTGCCGTTATGACATTATCAACGGTGATTTTAGGCTTTACCTCTTCTGTTAGAGCATTGGGCGTCATTTCTCCCTTTATGATACTGGCTGTGATTGTGATTTCGGTCATCACCTTTACCACCAATGCCAATCAGTTAGCTACTGTCGACACCAGCATTTTAACGCTTAGCCCAGACACAGCGACGCCGTTTTGGTGGACATCAGCAATAGTCTATGTCTCATATAACGTCATTCCAGGTGTCTCAACCTTTGCTTCAATCGGTAATAAAGAACCTAATCTCAAAACAGTAAGAATGGCCGGCATTATAGGCGGTATGACCCTAGGTATTTGCTTAATATTCATTATCATGGCTATCTTATCTAATCTCGAAAACGTCATGACTTATGAGCTTCCATTCTTGGAGCTAGCACGTGGTATAGGCCCAACCACGGGTCTTTTATTCAGTATCGTGCTGGTCGTCGCTGTATTCACTACCGCTGTCTCTAATCTTTATGGCTTCGTTATTCGCTTTTATGACTCTGATACCGAAACTTCGAAATTCAGGATATTAACAGTGGTCGTTGTGGTGCTATCGTTATTGGCTTCATTGTTCCCATTTAGCTCATTGGTAGGTACTTTATATCCTGCACTAGGCATTTTAGGCATGTATGTATTAATTTGCGCCTTATATAAAACGTTTAAAGGTCAAATATTTATGTCTGAACATCAAGTCTAAGACGACATGATGCCGAATATGGAAAAGGATATCTTATGCATTTTAACGTGATAGTGATTGGCGCAGGCATGGTGGGGACCTCTGTGGCCTGGCATCTGCAGAGTAACGGCTCACAGGTGCTATTGATTGATAAAAAGCCACCAGGCTCTGAGACCTCGTATGGCAATGCTGGACTGATTCAACGCGAGGCCATTCATGTTCATCCTTTTCCAAGAGGTATGGCAGAGATGGTCAGAGTGCTGCCCAACCTTAGTACAGATATCCGCTACCGGTGGTCAGCCGTTCTTAGTCATCGAAGAGCCTTACTCAAATATTGGCAACACTCCCAACAGGCCAAAGTAAATCAAATCGAACAAGAGTGGAAGACCTTGATTGAGCACTGCACCAGCGAGCATCAGCGAATGGTTACTGCGGCTAATGCTGATAACTTGGTTCGTAAAGTAGGTTGGATAGCCCTTTATCGCTCAGCCGATAAGCTTCAAGCTGATATTCAAACGGCTAATAATGCTTTAGAGACTGGTGTTGAGCATCGAGTTTTGACGATTGAGCAGCTTAAAGCGCTGGAACCCAATGTCAATTTTTCAGCTTTTGCAGGTGCTATTCATTGGACTAACTCTTGGCAGGTCATCAATCCAGGTGAGTTGGTAAAAGCTTATGCAGCGAATTTTCAGGCTAAGAAGGGAGTCGTAAAACAAGGTAAAGTAACAGAAATTATTCCCACTTCAAATAGATGGGAGGTCGTCAGTGACACAGAGCGATATTCTAGTGATCACGTCGTCATTGCAGCTGGGCCTTGGTCAAACCAGCTCATACAGTCTTTGGGATATAAGACCCCTTTATTTCCGATGCGTGGCTATCATCAGCATTTTGAAATCACAGAGGACAATGCTATCAACCATAGCTTAGTGGATATGGAGAAAGGCTTCGTGATGGGACCCATGCAACAGGGTATTCGTATTACCACTGGGGCAGAGATGACCATGATGAAGGCACCTAAGAACTTCGATCAATTGCAGCTGGTGCTAAAATTCGCAAAGGATATCTTACCATTAAATCAAGCAGTAGAGTCTGAGCCATGGTGCGGGTCGAGACCTTGTATGCCGGATATGAAGCCTATCATTGGCCCAGCAGGCAAGCATGCTAATCTATGGTTCTCTTTTGGTCACGGTCATCAAGGGTTTACCTTGGGGCCTATCACCGGACGAATGATAGAAGAGATGATTCATAGCAAGCCTTTGGTGGTTGACCCTTCACCATTTAACAGCCAGCGTTTTTTGAGCTGATGATGGACCCCCTCAGAATTAACCCTCTTACTTAAAAGGATAAAACATTATGAAAAAGCTTAAAAGCAACCAAAGGATGAGTCAGATTGTGATTCATAACGATGTCATCTATTTATCGGGGCAAGTCGGCGATATTAAAGACGATATCAGCGCCCAAACGCTAAGCTGTCTCAAAAAAATTCAAGACTTACTCGAGGAAGCAGGTAGTGATCAATCCAAAATCTTATCTGCGACGATTTGGCTGAAAAGTATGACGGATTTTGAAGCAATGAATGCCGTTTGGGATGACTGGTTTCGCGATACGCTGCCGCCTGCTCGCGCTTGTGGCGAGTCTGCGCTAGCTCATCCTGACTTGCTAGTAGAGATTACAGTGATAGCAGCGGCCTAAGCCTTATGGTGGCGGCAGTACAGTTTAGTCAACGCCAATAGGCTGACCGGATAAATGGGCTCATAAGTTGACCTATAGTCAGCCTGTATAGCCCAAAAATTGATTTGTATAGATTCAAGTTAATCTGTATAGACCCAAGTTGATTTATATAGGTTAAGGACAGTAAAGCCAATTAAAGGAATAATAATGAGTAATATACGACATGGTGGTCAAGCTATTGTAGATAGCCTTCAGCAGCACGGGGTAGAGCGTGTCTTTGTGGTTCCTGGAGAGAGCTATCTGTCAGTGCTAGATGGGCTTTATGATTCAGATATTGAGACGATAGTCTGTCGTCATGAGGCAGCGTGTACTTATATGGCAGACGCCCATGGCAAATTTACGGGTCAGCCTGGTATTGCTATGGTCACTCGTGGTCCTGGCGCGGCCCAAGCCTATACGGGTATTCATACGGCATGGCAAGATGGTGTGCCGATGATACTCTTCATTGGGCTAGTACCAGTGGCGGATAGACAACGCGAATCATTTCAAGAGTTTGATCCTGTTCAGTGGTTCTCTAGCCAGTGCAAACGAGTGTTGATATTAGAGGAAGTCTCTAGAGCTTCAGAGATAGTCGCTAAGGCTTTTCATGCGGCTTTAGAAGGCCGGCCAGGACCTGTGGTGGTTGGCCTGCCTGAAGATATTATCCAGCAAGCATTTATGGGTGAGCTGCATCCGGTTATGCCTATCGCTCAAGGCTCAGTGACGCAGCAAGAGCTTCAGCCTATCATCGAAGCCATGTCGGAAGCCGTAAAGCCTTTATTGTTCATTGGCGGGCAAAATTGGGATGCACAAACTTGCCAAATGCTGACTAAATTTGCTGAAGACAATCACATTCCCGTCATACATGATTGGCGGGCCTCTGACAGAGTACCGTTTGATTCACCTGCTCATGCTGGGTACTTAGGGTATGGGCGTTCGGATGGTTGTGCTGCTCTGTTAAACGAGGCAGATGTGCTAGTCACTATAGGTACTGTGTTAGGGGACGTCGCTAGCGATGGGTATGCCTTACGCCAATCTTTTAATCAGCCCAATTATATTATCAACTTAGACACTAGTCTGCGGGGTCATAGTGGCGCTGTTACCGCTCATATTGCTGCCAGTCCTATTAGCTTTGTAAAGGCGCTTTGTGAGACTAAACTGCCTGAATCGCCGTCACGTCAGGCATGGTTTGAGCATTGCCACCAGCAGCAACGCCAAGACTGCGCTTTTCCTAGCATCACCGCATCTGGCAAAGGTGATAATCAACAGAGCGCTACTAAACATCAATTTGCTAGCATGACATTAGTGATTCAAGAACTCACCAAGCTGCTCCCTAAAGATGCGGTATATAGCTTTGGTGCGGGGAACCACTGCTTATGGGCGCAGCGCTTTTTGCCAACTCAGGTATTTCCAAGTCAGCTGAGTACTAGAAATGGGGCGATGGGCTATAGTCTGCCAGCTGGTATTGCTGCGGCTTTAGAGTCGCCTGAGCGTTTGTCTGTTGTCATTACGGGGGATGGCGAGTTTATGATGAATGAAGCTGAGCTATCTACTGCGGTAAGGTATGATGCGCCAGTTTTCATCATTGTGATGGATAATGGCCAGTTCGGCACTATCAGGCAACATCAAGAGGCTCACTACCCGCATAGAGTTTCAGGGACGCAGCTGCAAAATCCTGACTTTGCGATGATGGCGAAATCATTTGGTGCTCATGGCATCAGAATATCCAATAATGATCGCATTAAAGAGCAAGTCGCTGAGGCGATGCAAACTATCAGAGATGAGCATAAGACTGTCTTGCTTCATGTGATTACTGATCCGGATGAGTTAACGCCTTAATTAGATAATCAATGGGATATCTTAGGCCTGTAAATAATCAATGGACGATTAAACACAAGGAAGGATTATGAGCTTATATCAAGTCACCAACCCAGCCACTGGCGAGATTGAAGAAAGCTTTGCGACTCATTCTGATCAAGCTCTACAAGATTTTATTTCGGACTCACATCAAGCCTTCAATTCGTGGCGAAGGACATCTATTAAAGATCGAGCCAACATTTTAAATCGTGTTGCTAATCTTTATGATGAGCAGCGTGAAACCTTAGCGCAAATGATGGCTCGTGAAATGGGTAAACCTATTACCCAAGGGGAGGGTGAGCTGATTTTAGTGAGCCAAATTTATCGCTATTACGCCAAATATGCTGAGCAGTTTTTAGAAGCTAAAGCTTTGCCAGATACTCAAAATGCCGTGGTCAAAAAAGAACCCATTGGCGTCTTGTTAGGCATTATGCCATGGAATTATCCGCATTATCAGGCAGCACGCTTTATTGCGCCAAACTTTATGCTCGGCAATACCGTCTTACTTAAGCATGCCCCTTGCTGTCCAAAATCTGCCAGTATGATTGCTAATCTTTTAGAGCAAGCGGGACTCCCTATGGGGGTGTATCACAATATCTTTGCTACCAATGAGCAAATCAAAGATATTATTCAGCATGACTATGTTCAAGGGGTTTCATTGACAGGGTCTGAACGAGCTGGTAGCGCCGTGGCTCAGATAGCAGGAGCAGCGCTCAAAAAAGTGGTCCTAGAACTCGGAGGTTCAGACCCCTTTATCGTCCTAGCCGATGCCGATATTGATCAGGCAGTGGAGTGTGCTTTTATCGGTAGATTTGGTAACGCTGGGCAGGCTTGCAATGCCGCCAAACGTATTATCTTGCATACCGATATTTATGATAAGTTTGTCGCCAAGTTTATAAAAAAGGTCGAAAATCTTCACCCAGCGGACCCCTTAGAACGGGATACTTTTTTAGGACCATTGTCTTCGATACAGGCTGTAGATACTCTACAAAAACAATATACCGACGCAGTTGAGCAGGGAGCATCTGTCCTCGTGGCTGGTGGTAAAATGTCGAGGGCAGGCGCATGGTTTAAACCTGCATTATTGGCTGATGTGACCCCAAAGATGCAAGCCTATCATGATGAATTATTCGGCCCAGTATCGGTAGTATATAGAGCCGCTAATATAGAAGAGATGGTTAAAATCGCCAACAATACCCACTTTGGCTTGGGGGCCTGTATTCATTCGCAAGATAATGAGCAAGCACAAGTTATTGCCAATCAACTTGATGTTGGGATGGTGGCGGTTAATCAAGCGCCAGGATCAGCTGCAGAGCTGCCTTTTGGCGGTGTTAAGCGCTCAGGATTCGGGCGTGAGCTTGGACCCTATGGTATGAATGAGTTCGTCAATCACAAGTTATACTATCGTTAAGCCTTATTATCACTGCATCGCCTATCTAATCACCGCATAAAAGATATCAGTAGCTTAAGCTTGGATGATAGGAGTATTCTAAAGTTAGCTCGGTATCACTAAATCTATGGATAGCGCTCGCCATGACAACAAGGGGTCGTCGATGAATCAAAAGAAGCTAGGCGACAGTTTAAATTGGTCCTTACTCTATATCCTCATTGCTATCTATAATGAGGGTAGTATTAGCGGCGCTGCCAATCGTTTGAATGTTACCCAGTCTGCTGTTAGTCAAAGCTTAAAAAAACTTGAAGAGCAAGTGGGGTCGCATTTAGTCAACCGAAATACCAAACCTTTGACCTTGACTCCTACGGGTTATTATTGCTTGCAAGTGGCACAAACCATATTCACAGAAGTGACCTCTATTGAGGCGATGAAGCGAAGTAACTCGCATCTGTTAGATGGTGAGATTACCTTGCTGGTCGCCAGTAGAATCCACAACCCTAATTATAATAATTTCTTGGTTAACCTTAGAAAAGACTACCCCAATATCACCTTAAATATGGTGGTCAAATCTAGCATGGATATCCTAAAAGAGTTAAAACATAAGACCCCTGCTATTGGTATTTGCTTAGCCAGTCATCTGCCCACTATGCTGAACTCGCATTTGTTGTTTAATCAGCGGTATTATTTATATTGTGGCTACCATCACGCTTTATTTTTTGAAGAAGACTTAACCTTTGAGAAGCTATTAAATCAAGACTTCATCTCATTTAAAAGTGAGGAGATAGGTGAGGTGCTATCGCCCATTACCGTGTTTAAAGAGACTCATAATCTAATGGGCCGAGTTAGCGCCTATACCAACAATTTAGACGAGGCGGTCCGGCTCATTTATGCAGGTTACGGTATAGGGGCGCTGCCGGACCAGTTTATCGCCGCCACTCATTTGACCGACAAGCTAAGACGTCTGCCGCCCGATGAAGGCATTGCAGATGTTCCTATTTATATCTTTTGGCATAAAGACCGAGCTTTATCGGCTACTGAAGCGAAATTCATTGAACTTATCACAGCACATGACGTCTTTTAAATCAAATGGTCAGGTTTTGATAATTGGCCGCTTATAGAGATAGGCTTATGGCCCTTTAGAATGAAACGATTTCGTGAGCTGATTTAGGCGTTTATTGACTTATTATGTTATACATAAGATGTGATTCAA
>JAUNVX010000119.1:0-3754 GCA_030540615.1 Psychrobacter sp.
TGATGCTTTAGGTGAGGCTTTATCGTCATTGCAAAGGATTAGGGTCATACCGAAAGTTACTTAGTCGTAGCAGCCTATAGACAAAACTAACACCAAATCGATGCGCTATCGGGAGGGGTTAAAGTTGAGCATGTGCTAAAATTTGCCGCTTGAGCCAGTTGTCTGTGAGATGCTATGTCTATTCATCGTTCTTCCTTGAGTCAAACTGCTGAGTCAACCCCCTTATCCACACCTAATGGCCCATCTTCGCCGCCTCCTCAAGTCGCAACTTTAGTCATTAAGATGACTTTGATGCTGATAGGCGTCTTTGCCTTTTTGCAGGTCTATTCGATTCAGTCGATACTGCCTGTCTTAATGATTGACTTTAGAGCGAGCGAAGTTCAAGTCGGCATGGTGGTTGGGGCTACTGTCTTTGCAGTCGCACTAATGTCTCCGTTTTTGGGGATGTTATCAGATGCTGTCGGTCGCAAGCAGATTATCGTTGGGGCGATTTTGTTTTTGGCGCTCCCCACCGCCTTAATCGCCAGTAGCAGCAGCATCGAAGCGCTAGGGGTTTGGCGCTTTTTACAGGGACTGTCCGTACCGGGGATTACTGTGGTGACCATTGCCTATATTGGTGAGGAGTTTGAAGGGCTGACAGTGGCTGAGCTGATGTCCTACTACGTGGCAGGCTCGGTACTCGGTGGGTTTTTGGGCCGGTTTATTTTGGGCCATTTGCATGAGTGGATTGGTTGGCGGTCGGCTTATTATGCGATGGCCGCGCTGACGGTCGCTGGGGCAATGTGGGTAGCGCGAACCCTGCCAGCCTCACAGCACTTTATCCCTAGTCCCAAATTTCGAGATGCACTACAGACATTAAGGCGGCATATGACCAACCGCTATGTGGTATCCGCTAGCTTGCTGGGGTTCTGTGTGCTGTTCTCCTTAGTAGGCTGCTTTACCTTTATCAATCTGCATTTGGCTGGCGCGCCTTATCAGTTGAGCACAGGCAACTTGGCCAATATCTTTGCGGTTTATTTGATAGGGGTGGTCATTACCCCTTTGTCCACTCAAATCGTGCGCCGATTTGGCTCTGCCCGTACTATCATTGCTGCAGTGATGATGTCGATGACGGGGGTGCTATTCACTTTGGCCAGCCCGCTTTGGTTGATTGTCTTAGGTCTTACCGTCATGTCCTCTGGCGTTTTTATCACCCAGTCCGCGACCATCAGCTATATCGCCACGAATGTCAAAGAAGGGCGGTCGTTAGCGTCAGGACTGTATTACATGGCGTACTATGCAGGGGGAACGGTGGGGGCATGGGCATGCGGACTAGCATTTGCCCAAGGCGATTGGGCATGGACTGTTTGGGTATTGGTAGCGGTTCAGATTATGGCTTTATTGATTGCTAGCTTAGGCATGGTCAAGACGCGATTGGCTTAATGCTAATTTAAAATAGTTAGGGTATAAAATCCTAAGTTAAGGCCCGTGATTGAGTCAATGAGTCTCAATTGAACCTTCAATCATGAAAAGTCTTTGATTGTCTTTACAAGACTCGATTTTTTGCCTACTATCAAGTCTTAGAGTCCTATCGTTTTTGATTAAATGGATTACCACCCCAAAATTTAAAATAGTTCACCACTTGTTTTGATTTTACCTTTTTATTTACCTTAACTTTTACAAGGAAGTCGTCTTTATGTCGAACCATTATGATAGCGCCCCGTCAGCTTATTCATATCCACTTATTATTAAGCAGCTTTTAAACCGCGCTAAGACAGTATCTACCGAACAAGAAATCATCTATGCCGATAAGCTTCGCATGACCTATGCCGATTTTTTTAAGCGTATTGCCAAACTTGCTAATGTTTTAGAGAGCTTAAATCTGGACAAAGGCGACGTTATTGCAGTGATGGACTGGGACAGCCATCGTTATCTTGAGTCTTACTTTGCCGTGCCTATGTCGCAGTATGTCATTCAGACGGTCAACGTGCGCTTGTCTCCTGATAAGGTCTTGTACACGCTCAATCATGCCAAATCTAAAGTGCTGATGGTCAACTCTGAGTTTGCGCCGCTAGTGGCCAACTATCAGTTCGAGAACTCTTCTATTGAGCACATCATCTGGCTCGATGATAATGGCACTTCAGTGGAAGGTGTCTTTGGTGTCAACCAAGCCCGTGTATTAGGCGAATACGAGTCATTGCTCGCAGCAGCCAGCGATCAGTTTGAGTTTCAAGACTTTGATGAAAACACCATTGCCAGCACCTTTTATACTTCAGGTACGACAGGCGATCCTAAAGGCGTATTCTTTAGCCATCGTCAATTGGTCCTGCATACTTTGACAGAAGCAGCAAGCTTAGGCACGCTACCTGATAAGCAAGGCGTTAGTCTTGGTGATGTCTATATGCCATTGACCCCGATGTTCCATGTGCATGCTTGGGGCTTCCCATTTACCGCCACCATGATGGGACTCAAACAAGTCTACCCGGGTCGTTATGCCCCTGATAGCCTCCTTGATTTGATTAAGAACGAAAAAGTCTCCATCACCCATTGTGTTCCGACTATCTTGCAGATGTTACTGCAAGCGGCTCAGGCTCGTGGTCAAAAGTTCGATGGTCTACGAATGATTATCGGTGGCTCTCGCTTGACAGAAGGGCTTGCCAAGGCGGCTTTAGCTGAAGATATCGAGGTCTATACTGGCTACGGTATGTCAGAGACCGCGCCGCTCATTAGCTTGACTGCCTTTAGCAAGACCGACCCTGAGATGACAGAGGAAGAAGACATCAGTCGCCGCTGCATGACGGGTAAACCTGTGATGATGGTCGATGCTGAGATTTGGAATGACTCCCAAGACTCATTGCCGCACAATGGCAAAGAGACCGGCGAGCTGGTATTGCGCGCGCCGTGGCTGACCCAAAGTTATTTCAAGAACGACGATGCAGGCCGTGAGCTTTGGGCAGGCGGTTATATGCATACCCAAGACATTGCCTATATGGAAGCTGATGGTACCATCAAAATCACCGATCGCCTCAAAGACGTGATTAAGTCAGGTGGTGAGTGGATATCATCTTTGGAGATTGAGACTATCTTATCACTGCACCCATCTGTTGATGACGTGGCTGTCATTGGTATCCGTGATGCACAGTGGGGCGAGCGTCCTCTTGCTGCCATCGTCTTAAAGCCTGGTTGCCAAGACACCACTGCTGATGATATCAAAGCTATTGCTGAGCAGGCGGTGAGCCGTGGTATGATTCCAAAGTATGGCGTACCCAGTCAGTTTAAGTTCGTTGACTCGTTGCCTAAGACATCCGTTGGCAAACACGACAAAAAAGTCATGTGTGAGCTATATGCCGATCAAAAAGGGATTTAGCTTGTATAAGATTGATGAGCTTAATGGCTTTTAATGGCAGTCTCATTTAAATCTGTTTAAATGAATAGCCATACTTAAGTGTCTACACTTAATTCTCCCCACCTAAAAGGCCATGACTGTGATCATGGCTTTTTTATGCCTTTTGGTTATCGCAAATATTTTTGACATTAGCCGCCTGTTAAGGGTAATTGATTGACCTTTTAAAATGACTCTGTTACCTTTATCAAATATATAACCGATACGCTATGTCTCATTTTGGTATTTTCAATGGATGATAATTGGTCTAATAATGCTGATTTAAGTTGACCAATCTAAGACTACTGGCCCTGAATAATGGGGCTTAAACAGTTAGAGTAGGACAATTTCGCATCAATCAACCCTTTAAGTAATCCTTTATATCAACCCTTT
>JAUNVX010000119.1:3764-9059 GCA_030540615.1 Psychrobacter sp.
CCCACAATTCAATCAGCTAAGGACAGCGATTATGAGCTCACGCAGCCCCGCCAGTGACGGCAATACTCAGCGAAATAGCCGAGTCCAAAATCACATTGCAGACTTTACAGACTTTAATACTGATAGTGCCTCCACCTCCTTTGATAACTTATATCACTCCTCTATCAATGACCCAGAGCGCTTTTGGGGTCAGCAAGCCAAGCGTATTTATTGGCATAAGCCGCCATTGCATATCTTAGATGATAGCAACCTGCCTTTTGTCAAATGGTATGTCGGCGGGCAGACCAATCTATGCTACAACTGCGTCGATAGGCACTTGGCAGAGCGTGCTGAACAAGACGCATTTATTTGGGTATCCTCAGAGATTAATCAAGACCTTAGGGACAATCATCCGCATGTTGAGGATGCCTTTAAACGCCTTGGTAACCCTGTTGAGTTCTATACGGACTATGCCAAGCGCCGACTGACCTATAACGATTTATACAAAGAGGTCAATTATTTCGCCGATGTCCTTCAGCGCTATGGGGTTGGTCGTGGCGATCGAGTCATCATCTATATGCCAATGATACTCGAGGCCGCTTATGCCATGCTGGCTTGCACTCGAATTGGCGCGGTTCATTCTGTAGTCTTTGGTGGCTTTGCTGCTCATAATCTGGCCGTGCGAATGGATGATGCGGAGGCCAAAATGATTATCACTGTGGATGCAGGCCTACGAGGCGGTAAGGTCATTAATTATAAAAATTTGGTCAATCAAGGTGTAGAACAAGCTGACTTTAAGCCCGACCATGTGCTGGTAATTGACCGTGGCATCATGCCTTATGAGATGCAATCACGTGACATTGATTACGCCAGTGAGCGCCAAATTAGCTGCGAGGATAATGTCGTGGTGGACCCTGTTTGGGTGGAGTCCAATGAGCCCTCTTATCTGCTTTATACCTCCGGTACCACCGGCAAGCCTAAAGGTGTTCAGCGCGATACTGGTGGTCATGCAGTAGCTTTGGCAACATCAATAGACTATATCTATGATGGCAAGCCGGGTGAGACTTTTTGGGCGATATCAGACATTGGCTGGGCCGTGGGCCACTCTTATACTATTTATGCTCCACTTCTGGCTGGTATGACCAGTATTATGTATGAAGGCTTACCGCATCGCCCCAACCCTGGTATTTGGTGGCGCATTGTTGAGGCAAACAAAGTTAACATTCTCTTTACCGCGCCCACCGGCGTTCGAATGCTCAAAAAGCAAGATGAGAGCTGGCTGACCCGCTATAACACCAGCAGTGTTAAGTCATTCTTTTTGGCAGGAGAGCCGCTTGATGAGCCAACCGCTGAGTGGCTGTCCAATCACTTAGACGTGCCTATTTTGGACCATTACTGGCAGACAGAGACAGGCTGGCCTATCTTAAGTCATGTGCCGAAGTTCGCTGACAAGTCGCACAAGCAAGGCTCCCCTGGGTTTCCCATGTATGGCTATCGAACCCAAGTGGTCAATGCCGAGACAGGAGTAGCTTGCCGCGCCGGCGAGAAAGGTTTGCTTGCGATAAAAGCGCCTTTACCACCTGGGTGCTTGACCACAGTTTGGCGAAACGATGAGCGCTTTATTAAGGGCTACTTTTCACTATTTGATGGTCAGCAGTACTCAACCTCAGATTATGCGGTAGTGGACGAGGACGGCTACTATTGTATTCTTGGCCGTACCGACGATGTGATTAATGTCGCAGGGCATCGATTGGGCACGCAAGAGATTGAAGGAGCGATTAGTGAGCACCCTGAAGTGGCAGAGTGTGGCGTGGTAGGTATCCATGATGAGCTTAAAGGCGAGCTGCCTATTGCATTTTGTGTGCTTCGTGACCCAAGTTTGGTCGATGATACCGAAAACCGCTTTAGGATTGAGCAGCAAATCATCGGCACGGTATCCAAGTCATTAGGGGCTATCGCTCGACCAGCAGCCGTCTATTTTCCTAAAGCATTGCCCAAGACTCGATCAGGTAAGATACTGCGCCGAGCCATTCGCGCCTTAGCTGAGGGTCAAGAGCCAGGTGATATGTCGACCTTAGATGACCCCAGTGCGATTGAGGCTATTACAGCCGCTATCAAGCAGTATTAATGTTACCGATAATATTCAAATAGGTTTTAACGGTTATTAATAGTCTTTGATACCTCGCCAAAACTCTCTTAAACATATGGGCTTATTTAGATGATTAAATAAGCCCTTAGGTTCTATACATTCAAAGATAAATAGAGCAAGGATATGAAATATAAGCGCTTGACCGATAATCCAAAAGGTTGTTATAGTGCTTTTAATATTGATACATATTATATCGTTTTATACTAGTAATATAATTATAATTGGGTTAAAACGAAGTTAATTTAGAATTGATTTAGATAAATTATCAATCTTTGGGTAGGGCTACTTGTAGTCTCAACATTACAATTAGTTGGACGCTTAACGTTATCAATAGGCAGCTATTAGTGGCCAGTTTAGATAGCAGCTTAAAGCTCGATAAATTGATTATCGGTTCAGTCAATCCCTACCTATTTATTTTCGGCTAGACAAGATAAGGATATCAAATGCATCATGTCAAACAGCTCATCAATGGTCAATTCGTTGACTCTCAAACTAGTGAATGGATTGATTTGACCGATCCTGCTACCCAAGATGTCATTGCCAAAGTGCCTCAAACTACGGACGATGAGATTAACCAAGCCGTTGCTGCTGCTAAAGCCGCCTTCAAAACATGGCGTAAGACGCCTATTAGTACGCGCGCGCGGATATTCTTAAAGTACCAAGCCCTTATTCGTGAGCACATGGAGGATTTGGCGCAGATTTTGACCGCTGAGCAGGGCAAGACCATTGCCGATGCCCGTGGGGATGTCTTTCGAGGTCTAGAAGTGGTTGAACATGCCGCGGGTATTACCAACCTGCAAATTGGGGATTTCGTTGAAAACGTGGCGACCGATGTGGACACTTATAGTATTTGGCAGCCTCTAGGCGTGTGTGCAGGGATTACCCCCTTTAACTTCCCTGCTATGATTCCGCTTTGGATGTTTCCGATGGCGATTGCAACAGGCAATACCTTCATATTAAAGCCGTCCGAACAAGATCCTATGGTGACCATGCGTTTGGTTGAGCTTGCTGTTGAGGCGGGTATTCCAGAGGGTGTGCTCAATGTGGTTCATGGCGGCAAAGCAACCGTCGATGCCATCTGTGATCATCCTGATATCAGAGCCGTGTCTTTTGTTGGCTCGACCAACGTCGGTCGCCATGTTTATGAGCGGGCAGGGCAGTCGGGCAAGCGGGTTCAATGTATGATGGGGGCCAAAAACCATGCGGTCATATTGCCCGATGCCAACAAAGAGCAAACCTTAAACCAATTGGCAGGGGCAGCGTTTGGGGCAGCGGGTCAGCGCTGTATGGCGCTATCTGTTGTCATTTTGGTAGGCTCTGCTGGGGACTGGATAGAGGATATCAAAGCCAAAGCTGAAAGCCTTGTGGTCTCAGCAGGCAAAAATGATAGGGATTTGGGACCTTTAATTAGCCCTGCGGCTAAAGCTCGGGTTGAGCACTTGATTCAGACGGGTGTTGATGAAGGGGCGAGCTTGTTATTAGATGGTAGGGGTATTAAAGTTGATGGCTTTGAGAAAGGCAACTTTGTTGGGCCTACTATATTTGACCATGTTACCGCAGAGATGCAAATATATTCACAAGAGATATTTGGTCCCGTGCTTTGTATCATGAGGGCTGAAACCTTAGATGATGCTATTGACATGATTAATGCCAATCCCCATGGCAATGGTACGGCTATCTTCACCCAATCAGGCGCTGCCGCGCATAAATTTCAGCAAGATGTCGATGTGGGGCAAGTGGGTATCAATCTGCCCATTCCTGTGCCACTACCAATGTTTTCATTCTCAGGCTCTCGTGGCAGCAAGTTAGGGGATTTAGGACCTTATGGCAAGCAGGCAGTGCAGTTCTATACTCAAACTAAGACCGTCACCGCCCGTTGGTTCGATGATGCCGCCAGTCAAGGCAAAGTTAATACCACGATTTCGATGTAAGCATAGTGCCGTCAAAGAAATTAATTTCAGAGAGATGGGGTTTTGCTTATACTCTTTTTTGGTCCCTATTATTTTATTTATCAGCCTTATCCGTAACTCATAAGCAAAGGAATGTCAGATGGATTTTAGATTAAGTGATGATCAGCAAGCCTTTCAGCAGTCTGCTCGTCAATTTGCGGCCCGTGAGCTGAGGCCTCATGCCGCTGAATGGGACCGTGAGGGCTATTTTCCCATTGACGTCATTAAACGCAGCGGTGAACTTGGGTTTTTGAGTCTGTATGCCAATGCAGATTACGAGGGCTTGGGGCTGCCAAGATTAGATTCTGCCATTGTCTTTGAAGAGCTGGCATGGGGTGATACCTCAGTGGCGGCCTACATGACCATTCATAATATGGTGGCTTGGATGATTGGTGAGTATGGCAGTGATAGCTTGCGTCAGCATTATATTCCCAAAATGGCCAGTGGCGAGCTGCTAGGAAGTTACTGTTTGACGGAGCCTAATGCGGGCTCTGACGCGGCCTCATTGAGCACCAAAGCTGTCAAACATGGCAGCGGTGAGGAGGCCTATTATTTGTTAAATGGCGAAAAGGCCTTTATATCAGGAGCAGGGTCAACAGAGGTCTTAGTGGTAATGGCTCGAACTGGCGGGCCAGGGCCTAAAGGTGTTTCTGCATTTGTCGTGGACGCAAAAGAGGCGGGCGAGGGCATTAGCTATGGCAAAAATGAGATTAAGATGGGCTGGAAAGCACAGCCGACTAGGACGGTTCATTTCAAAGACGTTAAGGTCCCAGCCAAGCATCTGCTTGGTGAAGAAGGTCAAGGCTTTGCCATCGCCATGAAAGGGTTAAATGGTGGCCGGATTAATATTGGTATCTGTGCGGTGGGTACAGCGCAGGCAGCGTTAGAGACCGCTACGAGCTACGTGCAAGAGCGCCAACAATTCGGCCAAGCGCTCAGTGAGCTACAGTCGGTGCAATTTAAACTTGCCGATATGGTGACTGAAACCATTGCGGCTAGGCAAATGATTTATCTAGCAGCCAGTAAACTTGACCAAGGTCATCCGCAAGCGAGTGCTTACTGCGCCATGGCCAAACGCATGTCGACGGATTTAAGTTTCAATGTGGCCAACCAAGCGCTACAGCTGCATGGCGGTTATGGCTATTTAAATGAGTATCCTCTAGAGCGCCATGTCAGAGACCTTCGCGTCCATCAGATATTAGAAGGTACCAATGAGAT
>JAUNVX010000120.1:0-1343 GCA_030540615.1 Psychrobacter sp.
AATGGTGGTCAAGTCATGACGCCGCATGGGCTGATTTATGATAAAAATAATATCAAGCAAAAACTTAATGGCCGCGACTTTATGGACATGATGCGAGGCACAGGGGCAATAGATTTGACCCAGATGAGCGGCCAAAAGCCGTACTCAGATAAGGACAAAAAAGCTTTTGCTGATGGGCTGAATCGGTTGGTGCGTTGAGGGGCAATTTGATTGCGTTGAGGGATAATCCAATGGCGCTGAGGGTTAAGTGAATTAAGATGAGAGCAATCGAATGGTTATTAAGGTAGCCTAATTTTGGTAACGATAACTCTATATAAGATGATAATGTGACCGCTAGGCCCGACCCACCCCAAAACCAATCACCTCATTAATCGTACCAGCGCCCGTCAATACCATCACCAGCCTATCGACACCTAGAGCGATACCACTACAAGGGGGCAACTCATCACACGCCGCGAGCAGTCGCTCATCTATTGGCATGACAGGTAGGCCGCGTTTTTTGCGAGTGGCATTGTCTTGGGCGAATCGCACCCGCAGCGCCTGAGCGTCTGCCAACTCATCATAGGCATTGGCAATCTCTAATCCGTTTATGTAAAGCTCAAAGCGCCGCGCCACTTGATTGCCCTCTCGGTCACTTTCAATTTTGGCAAGGGCGGCAGTCGCTGGTGGATAATCGTTGATTAAGGTCGGCAGCTCATGGCCCAATTGCGGCTCGACCAAATGGCTAAACAGCATATCAAGCCAGCCTTGATGGTCGTCACCGAGGTCTATCGTTCCTAAGCCTTTGTCAGAGGCAATGGCTGATAACACCTCGCAGCTGGCAGTCAAGGGATGAATACCCACATAGTCCATAAACGCTTGCGCGTAGCTCATATGGTTTATGATAACCGGATAACCATAGAGCAGCGATAGCAAGTCGCCTAACTCAACGCCTAGCTGGTCCAAGCTAAAATGAGGGCGATACCACTCTAGCATGGTGAATTCGATATTGTGACGACTGCCTATTTCATTGTCGCGAAACACCGGGCAAATCTGATAAATGGGCACCTGCCAGCTGGCGAGCATGCGCTTCATTGCAAACTCCGGCGAGGTATGCAAGTAGTAGGTCTTTGCTTGGTCATGAACGGTAACGTTTGCCGAAACTGACGGCACAAACACATCAGTATTGCCGGCTTGCGACATTATAGGGGTTTGAACTTCTAGTACCTCGCGGTCTGCAAAGAACTGACGGATTTTATTTAGTATCTCAGAGCGTTTATAGGCGATATCAAGGGTGAGGCTAGGGTGAAAACTGCTGTTGGTCATGCGTGTCTTCTTATTGTCGTCGTTGTTATATATCAAAG
>JAUNVX010000120.1:1443-8980 GCA_030540615.1 Psychrobacter sp.
GATGGGTGGTAATGGTCATATCCATAATACTACTACCAATACTAATAGCCTGCCATTTGCCATTCTCTACGCAGTATATAGTCTTTGCGAAGCTGATCAAAGGCTTGTCCAGATACTTGGGCTGCGCCAGTTGGTAAAGCTTGTCTTAGCAGCAAGTCATCGGCCTTGATATCGTAGTACTGTGACAACTTATTAGGATGGGCGTTAAGCGTAGACCACTGATAAGGGTTGGGGGGCAATAAATCTTGCATCAGCGGCCTAGAATTTTCATTATTAGCGCCACTATTATCTTTAGTGATAGCCTCAGTACTAGCTTTAGGACAAGCCAGCTCAAACACTTTGATGAACTGATCAAATACCATCTGCGTGCCGCGAAGCTTGCCCTCAAGGGTATAACCAGCAATGTGCGGGGTGGCGATGCTGAGCTGATTAAGCAGTTGACTTGAGACAATAGGCTCATGCTCAAACACATCGAGCACGACTTTACGTTGCGTTTGGACTACATCGGCCAATAATGCGGCTTCACTAATGACAGGACCCCGAGCTGAGTTAATCAGTAGGCTGTCAGCAGGCATCTTGGCAAGGGCCGCTTCATCTATCAAGTGATAAGTCGGATAATCGCTAAATACGGCTGAAGCTGGATTGTCATCTGTCAAAGGCACATGCAAGCTAATCGCATCGCTTTGGGTCAACACCTCGTAGAAGCTAGCGTTATTCACCGTCGAGGCTGGCAATAAGGGGTCATAACCGAGTACCTGCCAGCCTAACTCTACTGCATACTGAGCCAAAGTACTGCCTATATTGCCTAATCCAATAATGCCTAGCTTAACTGGCTGATTTTGTGATGGTATCTGATTATTCGAAGCCTGCCAATACTGCGGCCGTAACGTTAAAATAGCCGTAATGACATACTGGGCAACCGAGTGCTTGCTACAGCCAGCTGCGTTGGCAAAAGCTATCTGACGCTTGCTTAGGTAAGCTTGGTCGACATGATCGGTACCTATGGTTGCCGAACCGACAAACTTGACACTGTTGTTACCTGACAATAGCGTCTCATCGATTATCGTCACCGACCGTATGAGCAGCGCATCAGGTTGATACTCGTTAATGACCTCAGCGGTAATCTCACGGCCCGCCAGTGCAATCAGCTTGACAGGCTGCCCTAGCATGGCCTCATTAAAATAATCGTGCAGATGAGCGATGTTGTAATCCGCGATAAGTGTCAACATAGTTAGAGATCGTCTTTTGGGTCAGTGACATCTGTAACAGAGGTAGCCGAATTGTCATTTAAAGGACTAGGGTCAAGGCCAGTCGCATTGCTTACTGGGACCCACTGGTGCTCATTGAGCTGCATATAGCGTGGGGCAAATATCTGGCTGCGATGCTGGGCTATCCACTCTCGCCAAACTGCTAGCCCAATGGCGAGTACGACTGGACCGATAAACAAGCCCACAAAACCAAAAGCGGTTAAGCCGCCCAATACGCCGATGAAGATAATAATAAACGGTATCTTAGTCGCCCCTGAGATGACGATGGGGCGGATTAAGTTGTCCACCCAACTGATGACTAAGCCTCCCCAGAGCGCCAAACCAATGCCTTCAGTCGTGTGACCTTGACTCATTAGCCAAAGCGCTACCCCGCCCCACGCAAAAGGCGTACCAAAGGGGATGAGAGCAACCACAAAGGTGATTAAAGTTAGTAAGATAGGACTTGGGGCGCCTGCAAAGAAATAACCGATTCCCGCTAGCAAGGCTTGGGCCAATGCGGTTAACCCAATCCCATAAACGACCGCTTGGGTGGTGGTGCCTACTGAGTCAATATAACCGTCTATTCGGTTGCCAATGATGTTTCGTAGCGCTTGGCGAATCTGCTTGACCAAGCTAATACCATCACGATAAAAGAAAAATAACGTCATCAGTGCCATGCCAAGCTTAGCCAAGCTACTAAGCGCCACATCAAGAGCGACCTTGCCATAATAAAGATGCGACTGTAGCCAAGTTTTAAAGGCCGCCATTGAGGCTTCAGGGTCTTTATTAATCTCCCAAAGAATGTCTTTGATTTGCTGCCCAATCACTGGCATATCTTTAATCGACGCCGGCAAATCCACATACCCCGCTTTTAACCGGCGTAATAAGGTGCCATATAGGGTTACCGCCTCTTGTTGAAAAATGAACAATCCTATCACTAAGGGAATACCTATCATCAATGAGATAGCGACTGTCATAAGTCCGGCACTAAAATCAGGGCTGAGCTTGACTTTTTTATGAAAAAAATTGTAAATCGGAAAGGTCACGTAGGCCAAAATAGCTGCCCATAGCGCTGGCACAATAAAGAACTGTACCACCTGAAAACACAGTATCAGTAAAACCACCAATAAGGTGGTGGCTAAAAGACGCTGGGTAACAAGCTCTCTGGTCCAACTTTCAATCATGGCGGCCAATCCAAAAAACATGTAAATAACGCTCTATATAGCAAATTAACCATATAGAGAATGAGGGGCAAGTCGGTAGTAGCACTGCATAGACTATGGCCCGTATTATGCTATATCTCATCTTGAATAAATAATTATAACTTGTAATTTTTACTTACAATTTTACTTGTCTCACTATACTATGCTTTATCAAAAGCCAAGCGGTCTTTAAACTATTCACGCTAATGACAACTCATTCTAGGGTATCAAAGGGCATTATAGGGTCTTAAAAGGTATCAAAGCCCCTAATTTTTTATGGTGCGCTTAGCTTAACTTAGACCCATATGCTTACCCTAGCCAAAATGGCGACTTGATTGATTAAGCTTCCTATCCCATATGCGCTAAGAACCAGCAACGATTGAGCGACATTCGTGTCATACCTTATGAGGGATTGTTAGACATTGTTAAGCTGAATAAGCTGAGCAGGATTGATGGTATACTAGCCAGACTTGCTGCTAATGCTTGATTTACTGCTGCTAATAATTATAACCAATGCCCATTAAAATCAGTGGTGCAGCTAGCAGGTGATTCAGTAAGGTTTTGGTTTGATTTTACTGATTTATTTTTATTAATTTGTATTGACGCTGACCTTATCATTGAGCACCTGATATTTTTTCGACTTTTTAACCCCAATACTTTTAGTTTTATTTTATAGAAATAGGAACAATAAAGATGTCAAAAGACACCCCAACTACTCATCATTCTACGAGCAAATCATCCTCTAATTCGGCCCATGATAATTCAGCCCATAGCCCTTCTTTAAACACGGTCAAATTCGCCCTCGCGCAATCCCACTTTTTGGTCGGTGACATCGCGGGTAATGCTGAAAAGATGCGCAAGCTGGCTATTGAAGCTCGTGATAAAGGGGCTGATGTCATTGTCTTCCCTGAGCTGGCTTTGCTCGGCTATCCACCAGAGGATTTATTACTGCGCCCAAGCCTCTCAGGCCGGATTAAAACCGCGCTAAGCAGTCTAAGTGATATCGAGGGTATCGTGATGATTGTCGGTTATCCTCATGTTGATCATCATGGTACTTTTAATTCAGCGGCTATCTTACATAACGGCCAGCAAAAAGGCTTTTACCACAAGCAATACCTGCCCAATTATGGGGTCTTTGATGAGCGCCGTTATTTTGATAAAGGCCGCAATCAGGTTCTGTTTGATTACAAAGGTATTACGATTGGTCTGCTTATCTGTGAAGACTTGTGGGAAGAGTCGCCTATCTCTGAGCTAAAGCAGCAAGGGGCAGACGTGGTCATCTCTTTAAATGCTTCTCCTTTTGAGACTGGTAAACAAAATTGCCGTAAAGAGCTTTTGGCCAAACGTAGCTCTGATGAAAAGCTGCCTATCTTGTATGTCAATGCGGTTGGCGGTCAAGATGACTTGGTCTTTGATGGGGGATCAATGGTGGTACAAGCAGACGGCAGTATCGTTCATGAAGCTTCACGGTTTTTGAATCAAATGATTCTGGCCACATATGATGTCCACAGCAAAAAATTTGACAGTCAGGACAAAGCGCCATTAACGCTGAGCCGCGAATCAGAGATGTACCAAGCTTTGGTCGTTGGCTTACGTGATTATGTCAATCATTCTGGATTTAGTGGAATCATTGTCGGTCTCTCAGGTGGTATTGACTCTGCATTGACCCTTTGCATCGCAGTCGATGCGTTAGGGGCGGACAAGGTATATGCAGTGATGATGCCTTATGAATATACCTCACAAATTAGCCTTGAAGACGCCCAAGCTCAAGCCCGCAGGCTGAATGTCTCATATACTGTATGCCCAATATTTGATGCTGTAGATGGTATTCGTGCCACATTAGCACCGCTTTTTAATAAATCAAAGGCAGACACTACTGAGGAGAATATCCAAGCGCGTGCTCGCGGTATGGTATTAATGGCCTTGTCAAATAAATTTGGCCATCTGGTCATCACTACTGGCAATAAGTCTGAGATGGCCGTGGGTTATGCCACGCTCTACGGTGATATGGCTGGCGGTTTTGATGTGCTAAAAGACGTGTATAAGACTGAAGTGTACGACTTGGCCAATTACCGCAACCGTTTGGAAGACACCCCTGTGATTCCAGAGCGTGTGATTACTCGTCCGCCCTCAGCTGAGCTGCGACCTGATCAAACCGATCAAGACAGCTTGCCTGATTATGATATTTTGGATGGCATATTACGTCACTATATTGATGAAGACATGTCGTTTCAAGATATCGTTGATAAAGGCTTTGATAGTGAGATGGTGGTCAAAACCATTAAGATGGTGGACAAAAGTGAGTATAAGCGTCGCCAAGCTGCCATTGGCACTAAAATCAGCCAAAAAGCCTTCGGTCGTGAGCGCCGTTATCCTTTAGTGAACAAATGGTCCATCCAAGGATAGTAAGGGCAGTAAAGGTATTGGAAATAATAACTTTATTGGCTCAAAAGCCCATAACCTGTCAAATCTGATAAAGCTGGGTATTTGCCCAGCTTTTTTAATGCTCATTTTAGTGTGACTGGTTTGCTAAGACTATTATACTAGCGAGGTTTGAGAGTCGTTAAGCTAGCATGGTTTTCGGTATTAATATTGTGAGATTCTAATGAGTTTACTCAGTGCTAGTGTGTTTATCTTAATGCTCATTGCTTTAAGTGCCGTGGTGTCTAGCTCTGAGCTAGCCCTTGCCTCAGCTCGCAAGATTAAGCTGCAGATTCTCGCCAAAGATGGCGATATTCGCGCGCTTGAAGTGCTTAATATGCAGGAGCACCCTGGTAGCTTTATCACCGTGGTTCAAGTGGCACTTAATGCCGTAGCAATTTTAGCAGGGGTCATTGGTGAATCGGCCATTAGCCCGTACCTGTTAACGATGGTGGGCCATGAAACCTTAGCCTCTGTCCTCTCCTTTATCATTGTCACCAGTGTGTTTGTATTATTTGCTGATCTGATGCCCAAACGTTTGGCGATGTCCAATTCAGAACCCATCGCGCTCAAGATGGTTCGACCGATGATGACGCTTATCTTTGTGTTAAAGCCCATAATTTGGGTGTTTGACGGCGCGGCCGATGCGCTCTTTAAGCTATTAGGAATCTCCACCATCCGCCAAGATGACATGACCTCTGAGGACATCTACGCCATGATGGATGCGGGTGCAGAAGCCGGCGTACTTAAGCAACAAGAGCATCATTTGATTGAGAATATCTTTGAGATGCAAGAGCGCACGGTCACCTCAGTGATGACCACGCGTGAGCAGATTGTTTATTTTGATTCATCAGCGAGCAATGAAACCGTCGTTGATACTATGATTGAGTCGCCACATCATAAGTTTTTGGTTTGCCTAGAAGATGATTTAGAGCAAATCATGGGATATGTCGAGTCACGGCAGTATTTAGCGCTGGTGCTCAAAAAAAAGCAGCTCAGCCTAACCGATCAGATTCTACTGCGACCAGCGTTATTTATCCCTGATACATTATCCTTATTTGAGGTATTGGAGACCTTCAAATCCACCGGCTCTGACTTCGCGGTCATCGTCAATGAGTATGCCTTAGTGGTGGGGGTGATTACCCTAAAGGATGTTATGAGTATCGTCATGGGTGAGCTGGTGACGGTTGAGGAGCAGTTAATCGTCCAGCGAAATGATAACTCTTGGCTCATTGATGGCATGACGCCTATTGAGGATGTCATCCGCGCCTTAGGCATCGTTAACTTGCCCAATTCACAAAATTATGAAACTATTAGCGGGTTTATGATGTATATGCTGCGTAAAATACCCAAAAAGACTGACATCATCGAGCATGGTAACTATCGTTTTGAAATCCTAGCCACTGACCATTTAAAGATTATTCAGCTACTGGTCACCAAGCTTGAGAATCCGCTTAGCTAATTTATTCAGGTTAGTTAAGTTATATAGTTTCCATTAGTTAGAGTTATTAACTACCTTTAATTAAGATGGATTATAAGAGGACCTATAAAAGGGATAAAAAGATGCCTCTTTAAGTCAGGCTATCCTCTAACCTCCTCTTGCTAACTCTCTATTGCTACCCGTCTCTTGCGCCAAAAATCGCTGTCCCTACCCTGACCATAGTCGACCCAGCGGCAATAGCAGCGCTCATATCACCACTCATCCCCATGCTTAAAGTGTCCCAAGCTACTAAATCAGGGTGCTCAGCGCCGATGTCATCAAAGAGCGCCTTGGTACGAGCAAAAGCATCTGTATCATCACGAGCAGGAATAATCATCAAGCCTCGCAAGGTGATATTAGGATAAACTTTGACCTGATGAATTAACTCAGGCAACTGCTCTGGCAAGCAACCAGACTTGCTATCTTCGCGGTCAATATTGACTTGGATGAGCACGTTAAGTGGCGCCATGCACTCAGGACGCTGCTCGCTTAAGCGTCGAGCGATAATATCACGCTCAATTGTCTGCACCCAATCGAACCTTTCAGCGATATCACGGGTTTTATTACGCTGAATATGACCAATATAATGCCAAATCAGCTGCGCTGCTACCGAGGATTGTTTAAGGGTATCGATTTTTTCGATGGCCTCTTGCAGATAGTTTTCACCAAAGTGCTGTTGACCGGCGCGAGCTAAGGTTTCAATCATGGTCGCTAGCTTTGTCTTTGACACCGCTAGCAAAATTACTTTCTTTGTAGAGAAGGTTGATGGCTGATTATCAGATTTAGCGCACTGACAAGCTTGGGTCAACTCATCACAAACCTGATGCCAACGCTCAATCAAGGCACTCTCTTTTTCGCTATAACCACTTAAGCCCTCAGAAAGTTCAGCAGCGGGTTGATTGACACTTAACTGACTGGTGGACTGATTAATCGTTTGATTCGATGACTTCATAATAGACTCGATAGCTTTAACCATAGAAATGATGGCTTTGACGGACAGTTTGTCAGCAAGCGCAATGGCTATATCATGTTAATATTGTCCATCATGAGTAACTTGCCATATATAGCCTATATAGTGACCGCCTATACCGTTAAGAGCCAAGCAATTATTGCTTTGGCCAACGACGATAATTTGTTGAAAAGTTGTCATGATGTCGACGATTGTTTCTGACAAATAGGATTAGTAT
>JAUNVX010000121.1:0-2124 GCA_030540615.1 Psychrobacter sp.
TGTTAGAATTAGTTAGCTGCCTGATAATTTGCATGACGAAATACGTCCGATGTAATATAAATCTTGCTAAACTTTCATATTTTAATGCCAGTTGCTTATCTTCATAAGCAGATAGATTCTTATCATGCTTTAATTTTAAAACATGCTCTGTGTCTTTTATAGGTAAAAACTGCCAAAGCCTATCTAAGAGTTCTTCACGGTTGCCCGTCATTTTATGCCCACTGGCTTTTAGAATAGACTTTATTTCGCTTACGGTAAGGGTCGACAAATCATCTTTTTTATCAAATGAAAGCATGGCAGGAGGATGTGTATATCTAAAGCTAGCATTATCCAAGCCATTTTGCTCACATAAAAATACACATCTTTCAAATAGATGCCATTCGAAACCTTTGTTTTTTGCAGCTAAAGCTATTTTCTTCCCATCAATACGTCCACCTGATTTAATCTGGGCAATGATAGTCGATCGTATTTGACGTTTATTGCCCTTAAATTCGATGGACTCTTCAGATACAACTTTATCATAAATAGACTTTAAGACTTTGTCAGGTATGCTGAAGTCTTTAGGCTGCTGAACAGGCAGCAACGATTCAATATAAAAAGCGAGCGTATGGGATAAAAGTTTAGACTGTAGAGGCATGCCTTTAACCTTCTTATAGTTATGCACAATTAAATGAAAATTTTTCTTGCAATCTTCATCTTAGCACATTATTCTATAAATGCGGTGGCAAAATCCATCGTTGAGATTGGTCTCTCATTAATCAAGGTGCATAAAATCCGCACTAGCGGTTTTTTTATGCCTAAATTTCTAGTACACTATGCAAGTGGTGAACTGGGTGAGGGTAGCTTTGCTACGCCGTGTACCTTGAGCGGTAAGACCAACCTCATTCGGTTCATCACCTCGTTTATTGGTCTTAACAGGTGATGAGTTTCTAACTACTAATCAAGGAAACTTATCATGGCTACTCAAATAGCTACCCTTCAACATATCCAATCTATGGATAGTCTACAAATATCTGAGTTGGTGCAATCTCGGCACGATAGCGTTAAACGTACTATCGAACGCCTTTCCGAACAAGAAGTTATTGAATTCCCACCAACGGTGGAAATTAAAACAGCTACCAAACCCATCCATGTTTACGTTTTCAGTGGCGAACAAGGCAAACTAGATAGCATTACCGTGGTTGCCCAGCTTTGTCCTCAATTTACTGCAACCATCGTCAAGCGTTGGCAACAGCTTGAGCGTGTGGTCTCTGCTGACAACTACCAAGCCTTACTTACCCAAAACCAAGCCTTAAGAGACGAACTACTCAAGGCACGTCCTGCTTGGGCAGATCTACTGCATTATAAGGCGTTAGGATTAGGCACCTCAGAAGTATCAAAGCTACTGGGGCGTGCTAATAGTACCGTATGCCGATATATCAACACCATGCAGACATTGGGCTATGATATCACCGCCGAGCCTCAACCAGCACAGCTAAGCTTGGAGGTGTAGCATGAGCCGCAAGTATTTAGATGAGGCCTATGCGCTGCTATATCGCATCCAGTTCCTCCAATCACTAGCCTTAGCGGCTCAGCATGAGCTGGATAAGCAGTACCACATTGTAGACTATGCCGATACGCTAAAAAGCTTAGTTGACGACTTACAAACTGCGCTAGACGGCTTGGAGCGTGACTTAGCTGCCTAGTCTAATAAAGTATTTTATATTTTATGACATAAAAAGAGGGGCACATAACGTGCCCCTCTTTTAGCTGGTCTATTATACCCATCAACCTCTAGTCAACATACTCAATAAAGCGCATGGTGGTTTTGCCTTCATCTTTGACCAGCTTACCAGACAGTCCAGCTTCCCACCACTTATCATCAAACCAGTTGATATCGCCATCAGCTGACAATACAGCATGAGGGATGAGCAATAGACCATCTTGACCAGTGATACGATCTTTACCGTCTAGCTTAAGCTCCAGTGGTAAGCTCTGCAACGTATTGGCATCGATCTGATAGCCTGCGCGGCCTTTGGTCTTACCTGCGAACTTCACGACGGTACCAGGTAACAATGTACTGGTGGCGTTAAAGCGTACCAATCCTAGTCGAGCGTTGAGCTCATACGTGCTTTTAGCGATCGG
>JAUNVX010000121.1:2224-4488 GCA_030540615.1 Psychrobacter sp.
TAAAGCGTACCAATCCTAGTCGAGCGTTGAGCTCATACGTGCTTTTAGCGATCGGTGCATCAGTGGCATCCACTAATGCAAATTGGTCAGGATCGATATCATGATAGCCAGTAGAGAGCCAATTGATATTGACCTTAAACTCGCCATCGATATCGACAGGCTTAGTGGATAGGTCTACGGCTTCACCCATCAGCGCTCGCGCCAAGGCATGCTTGTCGAAGGTGTTGAATTTTAATTTGATTTCGGTAGCACCAGGGATACTTTCGATATCGATGGCTTCACCATAATCGGCGCGACCAGTACTGGTCAGCTCATCAGAGTCAGCCTTTTTGGATGTGGTTAGCTCTGTGACGTTACCGAGGTCAACGAACGGGTCATCAGTGCCCCATTTTCGGCCAAGTAGATCGCCTGAGTATTTTTTACCATGTTGTTGTGCCATGATCGTAGTCCTTAATAGTTAATTTGAGTCGTTATCAGCGATTACCGTCACTTCGGCAGTGAATCGCAATGGGAAAAAAGCAAAGCCATCTTCATATTTAAAAGGGATTGGTGGGCGCTGGGCAAATGGCGCAGTGACCAACGCTCGGCCTTCCTCATCAATTGGATCAAAGCCTTGTAGAGCTTTGCAGATAGCCGTTAATGTCTGGCTGACGCCATCGGTTTGAGGCTTAGGCGTGTAGTGCGTTTTGGTTAAGATAATGCTAAAGCCAATCGTCATCGTCTGTTCACGGCCATTATTATTACTGGCTTGCGGTGTCAGACCATCCCACATCACATAGACCGCACCATCTAAAGGGACTTGATTACGGTCAGGGCCACTCATCGCAGCAAAGTCTTCAGCTTCTAGCACATCGCTGATCTGCTGAACACCGCGCAGTCTATCGAGTAGATAGGGATAGCAGGCTAATAAGTCATCATTCCAAGCGGGTTTAGCCATTGACGGCACTCTCCATAAATTCAAACATTAGATCGCGAATATTGGCCTTATCATCAACTGACAACCCCAAAAACTCACGCTTGGCCATTCGCTCAGAGCCATCCGCATTTTTGGTACCAGTCTGAGGGAACTTAGCATAGGGCCTGTCAGAGCCTACCGCCACAGCATCGCTTGAGGCATGATAGGTGATAGAGCGCATTAGATCGCCGTAATCAACCAGTATGCCGCCACGGTTGTTTTTGGCCGCTTTGGTAGACGGTTTTAAATCCTCCCAACTACTGCCATCAGGGGCGGTCTTGGTGCGGAACCTATCCCGAGTACTGCCTTCAAGTACAGTACCGATGGCCGACATAAACGGCGTTAAATCACCGTTTAAACGTAGGTAAATAGCGCCTATATGAGTATTTAACTCTTGGAGCTGACTGTTGACCGTAATCTGCATCAATGCGTCCTATTGACTTGCCATCAATCGTAATAGTTGGGTGGTGCCGGATTGGGTATGACATGGACGCCGCTACCAGTCTTGTCCTTGTCTTTATCCTCATCAGTTACGCCAGTGAGCATCTTAGGGTTTTTCATGACCAGCTTGAGCCAGTCAATAGCTTGGGCATAGCGCTCACTGATGATCTTGGTGGTGCCATTCTCGTGTAGATAGTATCGAGCGATATCACAGACCTTAAGTGTCAGTGCTTTGGGCGGCGTCTGATCATTAAGATAAATCAAGCGACCTCGATTGTTACGAGACACCAAGCCAACAGCATTAAGATAACCCTCAACCTCACCCTCAGCATCGCCGATAGCGCGCTCAATGACAGCCATATCAATGACCTTGTTATCCATACGATTGACGCGGTCAGTGACGTCTTTAAGCTCTTTTTCACCAAAGCGGTCTATTAGGTCTTGGAGAGTGATCATAGGGAGTCCTAAAAGCTATCGGGTTGGGCAACAGCGCGAGTCAGCCACATTAAAGCCTGTCTGCAACTGAGTAGCACCCGTGCTCACTGATCGTTGGTCTAACTCATCTGTGCATCGCAGCTCATCCACCAGTGTGCCGATTTCATTGCCTTTAGCTTTAATCTTATTCATCAATACTACCTGTTCATCGGTTAACTGTCGGTAGCCTGTGACTTTTGGTTTATCTGACATGGGGTTATCCTAATTTATTAACATACTATCAAGAGGTATAACGGCCTATATCAAGACAGACCGTTATGCGTATTAAAGGCTTTGCGCTTAGGTCATCTTAAGCGTGGCGCATAGCTCAGGGCGCAGCAGCATAGGCAATGGGTTGGACTGAGCGTGGAGGCTCCAGCCTTTGCCATGTGGT
>JAUNVX010000121.1:4588-6673 GCA_030540615.1 Psychrobacter sp.
CAGCATAGGCAATGGGTTGGACTGAGCGTGGAGGCTCCAGCCTTTGCCATGTGGTAATGGCTCACGACTGGCGTAATAAGGTAGCGCTGTCGTATTGACCGCTGAGCTAAAGTCACCAGGTGCAAAATACTCACGGAATGTTTTGCGAGTACCTTTAGGGATGATCTCAGCTTCGCCAGCTTCAATCTGAAGACCTGACTCAAACACATGGTCATACTGAATAAATTCAAGATTCTTATGCTTAAAGCCGACATTAGTGTCGCCTTCGCGGTATACCTTGCCATCTTGAAAACGCTCATAGAGAGCAGTGATTGTTTTGTGATAGACCACAGCTTGCATAAACTCAGGAGAGCAAATTACGGTCCAACCATCAACAGGCTCGCCGCCACGTTTTTTATTCAAAAAAGTAACCACATCATCGATCATCTTGCCGACATTGCTGGCATCGGACGACAACTTCCAATCGAATACTTTGCGCGTCAACTTGAAACGGTCATAGATATCAATCAGTGGCGTACCGTCAGCATCAAGGATTTTGCCCTTAATGGCACCAAGCATAAGATGCTCACGGGTATACTCGATGTCAGCTTTCATATCAGCGAGCTTGTCATTGACCTTTTCTGCCACTGCTTGCGTTTTATTGTCGCTGCCAAAGCTACGGACGTTTTGCACATCGTCTGCTCGGACCACGTCATCCTTGGGCAGATGAATCATCTCAAAGCTATTTCGCGTACCACGATCACCTGTGGCTACAGGTTCGCCTGGTGTGCCGCGCGGCTTAGAGGGTACTAGCGAGAGCACACCGCCGTTGGCTTCGATAGCCACGCTGGTGGTTTTTAAGTATTCTGGCTTAAAGATACCCAAGCTACGGATAATCGTCGGCGTAACGGGCAGTTTGTTAATAGCATCGGTCATCGCATTGACGCCGAACTTACTCTCATTAGATAAAGGCATGATGTTTCCCTTAGTACATTAATATTGGTTTGCTAAGCGCTGGTGAACCGATTGACAGCCCAGTGCGTTATGTTGGTCAGATGGCTGACTCGTTAGTAGTGATATATTTGATACCGTGTTTATCACCCTGTGCTTTTAGGATGTCAATGGTCAGTGGCCCCATAATCGGATTGTCAGACTCATCGACTGCGCCTGTATCGACTTCAATCGCTGCCAGCTTTGTCATATCAATATTGTCTTGATAGATTACGCAGTTATGTGGCTGCACTAGCACTTTGCCGTATTCTGTGTCAGATAACGCAATCAGGTATTCGCCGCGCGGCTCATACAAGATCGGCTGGCCACACTTAACGTCGTCAGGCGCTGAGATAGCGACACGGTTGTGATAATCGGCTTCTGACTTTAAGACATCACCAATGGTGACGTAGCCTTTGTTTGAGCTTGGGGTTGTATCGGGCATGACTTGCTCCAGTGATTTGTATATTTATAAATTGGTTGCGGGCGCTGGATTCGAACCAGTGACCTTCGGACTATGACCCCGACGAGCTACCGCTGCTCTATCCCGCGAATCGTATATCGAATAAGGTATTAGGCTGATTAAATATAGGTTTTCTGGTCACTATTTCGTGCAGATGCGGCGGCTACTAAAGGATTGCTAGATAGCTTGGCATCTTGATTGCCCGCAGGCGGCGCATGCTGCTCACTGAATAGATAGCCTGGCGCGTCTGGCCCCGTTGGCTTGAGATCTGCAATCAATGCTTTGGCAGCATCGGCATCAGATGACAGCAATACATTGACAGTGCCGGCACTGATACCTTGCCACGTAGTGCCATCTTCGGACTTCTTAAAGCCAGCTTGCGACAGCTGGGCTTCGACATCTGCTTCATGTTTGGCTTTCTCAAGCTCTGCTTTTTCGTCAAGCAGCTCTTTGTTTTGGGCCTTAAGCGCTTCATTCTCAGTCTTTAGATCTGAAATCTCTTTATCTTGGGCAGCGATACGAGCTAATGCTTCTTCAAGGGTCATGGTGTCGTCCTTTGGTTTATTAGGGGTGTTTGAATCTGATAGAGTGACGTATGGCTTGAGGTTGTCAGACAGCACTACAGCGCTGGTATCACTATCGACACCAGTGGG
>JAUNVX010000121.1:6773-8819 GCA_030540615.1 Psychrobacter sp.
AGTTAGATGAGGGACTTCAGGTAGTAGCGCTGTGAGATAAGATTGGGTGATTGATCGCAATCATGTGGTTGGCCAATCAAGCCAAATTTAAGATAGGGCTATTTTGCGATTTAAGGCGCATGAGTGATAAACCGCTACAATGACGCGATTAGAGGATTAAATTAGCATAGGCGAGCTATTAAACGGGTATTAAACGCTATTACAGTCGCACTTTATAACAGGCATTAAAAAACCCACCGGATTGGGTGGGTAAATTTGCAATACAGATGAGTAGTTAGGCTGGTATTGACTCTTTAAAACGAGGATCAGCTTGCATTAACTTAACCAATGCAGTCTGCATATCACTGTCAATGCCTTGAATATCCGCTTTTTCAATAGCAGTTACTACCGCAGCAAAGGTGTCACCGGATAACTCAGTGAAATCAATCTCTTTAAAGAACTCAATATCGTTCTCAAAGTCTTTAAATGCCATGCTACTGACGCGCTGCTGCAAGGTTGGCTTTATTGCCTCAAATACATTGATAGCAAAAGCTTTAGATCCTATAGCGTCATTTTCATTGATGAATATCATGGCTTACTCCGTAACAAAGACGATTCTTTGTTGCAACTCTTTATGTAATGATAGCACAAACGTCATAACTTTTGTACGAGTCTCAAGGTCAAAGTGTCCTAAATACAAAGGCGTGATATCTGCTTTCTCAATATGCCTGAGTATTTTATTTTTCCGCTTGTTCCAGGCCTTAGCAGACTTAAATGTTGCCAAAAACTCATTAACCTTGGTTTTATCATCTAGGGTGAACATGAAGTCAAGCGTCTGCCACTCTTTTGGGGCTTTTGCTTTGTCTATCACAGCAAAGTCAGCAGGCTGCCCAGCAACCAGCACTTTATGCTTAGCCGCATCATAACGCTCTAGTTTTACATCATAGTGCTGCTGCCACTGCGCAGCGATCTCACCCTCAGAGATACTTGGCGTACCGCTTAACTCTTGACTCAGCCTAGCGATTTCTGCTGGTATAGCTTTCACTCCAACAAAGCTCACAACATCAACGGCACTGGGTTTCAGCAGCTTAAACATATAGTCATCAAGTTGCGGCAATAGCTGCGCCGTAAATTCACCACCATGTTTATCTTGAGCGATTTTAAGTAGCGCTCCAAGCCTATCACCATGATTATGATCAAAGCTAGGAGTGATGCCCTTAGTAACTTCGATAGTCTTACCAGTGCGCTTGTTCTCAACTTCTTCAGTCTCAATCTCAGGCTCCGGGCTGATACCTAGCTTTTCAGCTTGTTTACGCGTCAATTGCTTGACCCAACACAGACAGCCGTAGCCATTTGGAGGCAGTATCCGCTGCCAGATTGGATGATCGACTGGCAGTATTAGCCCATAGTACTTCTTATGCTCTTTACGAGGCTCACCAGCCACTGATGGCATATATTGCAGATATGGCAAGGCGTCTTTATTGGTCTGAATACGATCCCATTGACCAGCGGCATAAGCTGAGTGCAAATTGGTCTGGTAGATAGTGCGTAGTCTGCGTGTACTGCCCAGCTGTACCTTTTTCACCTCACCATCGATGGGGTCGCCCATCACTTGCTCGCCCCACCAGCCTTTACTCATCATGAAGGGCTTGAGGCGCTTTTGGAAGTCACGAAAGTCAGTGCCATTTTCCATTGCTGCTGCAATAGCGGCCTTAGTCTCAGCCAATAAATCTTGATCCATCATCTTGGCAACGGTAAACGCTACCGCATGCTCATGCGCCAAAACGTCCAGATAACTGTAGCTGGTACCGAGCATCTTTTTGTCAAAGTGCGCGATGGCCTCCAGGTTCGGCAGGATCTGAAAGTTATCGTCGGTATAAGCGTCTGACTGTTTTGGCTTGGACTTAGACTTGGGCATATTAGCCCCCCTTTTTTAAAGAGGGGTTGGGGAGATTCTCTGATTTATCAGCCGTTAGACCATCGACAAAACTGCTTGCTAGCTCAGTTGCCAAATCCGCAACTAAGCCATTATCAGGGATACCTAACGCCTCCACGCGCTTATTAAAC
>JAUNVX010000122.1:0-6448 GCA_030540615.1 Psychrobacter sp.
GATTTTCACATGGAAGCGGTATCTGTTACCGACTTAAGTTTTAAGGACATCTATATGCAAAGACCTTGGACAGCCCACTACCCCGAAGGTGTGCCTAAGAATATCAACCCAGACGCTTATGAGAATGTCACTGACTTCTTTGAAGAGTGTTTCAACCGCTATCGTTTCCATCCTATGAGCATCTGTATGGGGGTGACTCATACCTATGATGAGGTGGACAAGGCGTCTATCGCAATTGGTGCTTGGCTGCAATCACAAGGTATCCCTCAAGGCAGTATCGTCGCTTTGATGATGCCCAATGTACCTCAATATATGCCCGCGATGATCGGTATCACTCGTGCAGGATATATCTGTACCCCTGTCAACCCTTTGTATACCGGGCGAGAGCTACGCCATCAGCTCAACGACTCAGGCGCAGAGACCATTATTTTAGTCGATAATTTCGCTCAGGCTTTAGAGCAAGTCGTGGATGAAACCAAAATCAAGCGTATTATCATCTCTAAAATGGGCGATATGATGGGGCTTAAAGGGGTGCTGGTCAACCTCGTTATCCGTCAAGTCAAGCGTTTGGTTCCCAAGTACAGCCTCAATAACCCCAAACATCAGGTATTTAAGTTCTCTGACGTTCTCAAAAAAGGCCACAAAATGCCGATGCGTCAGCCGCGCATGAGTTCAGATAAAACGGCTGTGCTGCAATATACCGGGGGCACAACGGGGCTGTCCAAAGGGGCAATTTTGTCTCAGCGCAATATCATATCTGCCTCCTTGCAGTCTGAGTCTTGGTATCGGCCCGCCACTCGGCAAATTAATCAAGTCTATATTAATATGGTTATGGCATTACCGCTCTACCATATCTTCGCTTTTATGATGGCACTGTTAGGCATGCGAGCGGGTTACACTTTTATTTTGGTGCCCAATCCACGGGATATGCCAGGCTTTATTAAGACTTTATCAAAGCAGCCGTTTCATATCTTCCCTGGGGTCAATACCTTATTTAAAGGGCTGTTAGACCAGCCAAACTTTAAAGACTTGGACTTCTCTTCACTTAAAGTGACGCAAGCGGGGGGTATGGCGGCGACCGAACAAACGGCTTCGCAGTGGCTAGCAACGACAGGTTGTCCCATGGTTGAAGGTTGGGGAATGACTGAGGGCGTGGCAGCGGGAACAGCCAATATCGTGACTGATAAGCAGTTCAATGGCACCATTGGCTTACCTGTCCCTAACGTCGATATCGTCGTTCGTGATGATGAGGATAGAGATGTCGGCTTTAATAACCCAGGCGAGATGTGCATCAAGGGTCCGAACGTTACCACCGGTTATTACAATCAAGAAAGCGGCGATAACTTCACTCATGATGGGTACTTTAAGACAGGCGATATCATCAGCATGGATGAGCGCGGCTATATCACGCTGCTAGATCGCAAAAAAGACATGATTTTGGTCTCGGGCTTTAACGTCTTCCCAAGAGAGATTGAAGAGGTCATGCTTGATTGCCCAGGGGTTCGTGATGCGGCAGCTATTGCGGTGCCAGATGAGCGTCAAGGAGAGTCAGTCAAGCTCTACATTGAGCGCAGCGACAATACCCTAACCGAAGCCCAAGTCAAAGAGTTCGCTTTGGACAATTTGACGGGTTATAAGTGCCCACGCTATATCGAATTTATCGATGAGTTGCCAAAATCTAATGTCGGTAAAGTACTACGTCAGAAGCTGCGTGAAAAGCACAAATTAGAAAATAGTTAAAATATTTTACTTGTTCATCTTAAACCCAAAACCCCGATTGCTCACTGGCAATCGGGGTTTTTATTTTAGCCACTCAATAGCCTATGATTAATTAACGAAGGTGCCGACTGTCAGACTCTAACTGCGACATCACTTCAGGCAATTTGTTCGCAGCCGTTGTCATCGCCGTCTTGACTGTAGATTGGGTAATCGCCTGAATGGCCGATTGCGCCGCTCCTGCAAATCCTAGCTTTTCAGCAAGCGTCGGTTTTTGCCGAGAATGCAAAGCATAGACCTCATGGCTCTCCATTAAATCCAGCAAATAAGCATCAGAGGTCTTAAGCTCATCCACTAGGTTTAAATGCAGGGCATCTTCCCCATACCAATGGTCGCCATTGGCCACTTTATCCAGCTCAAGTTGCGGACGATAAGTGGTAACAAAATGCTTAAACAGCTTATGCGTCTGCTCTAGCTCCTCACGGTATTTGGCGCGGTCTTCATCATCGTTTTCACCAAACACGGTCACCGTACGCTTGTACTCGCCAGCGGTAAACATCTCATAATCGATATCATGTTTTTCTAGCCATCTATGAAAGTTAGGCAACTGCGACACCACCCCAATAGAGCCAATGACGGCAAAGGGAGCAGCCAATATTTTATCGGCGACGCAGGCCATCATATAGCCACCACTGGCAGCGATTTTATCCACGCAGACGGTCAAACTTAAGCCCGCGTCTTTTAGTCGCACTAGCTGAGCTGCCGCAAGGCCATAGCTATGCACCAATCCGCCACCCGACTCTAGGCGTACCACAACTTCATCGCCTTCGTTGGCCGCGCTGATTAACGTACTAATCTCTTCGCGTAAGTGCTTAACGCCACTGGCCTTGATATCACCATCAAAGTCTAGAACGAAGACTCGCTTGGCTTTATCTTGACCCTTGGTTTTAGTTTTTAAAGCTTTTTTGGCCTTTTTCGCCATAAGCTTTTTGAGCTGCTTGAGACCATGCTTGTCTTCCATGGCCTCCATTAAGTCTTTACGGCGCTGCGACTGGGTCTTGTTAAGGTGAACGACTTTTAGCTCGACAGGATTTTTGGCGGGATGAAATAACATAATAATATTCCTAGTAATTTTAATATTTAAACAGCTAAAAACTAAAAAGCTAAGACTTAAACAGGTAATAAACAAACAGCTGATAACTAAATCACTACTGGTTATGAGGACTAATGGTGGTCAGTCAATCTTGAAACTGCCCTTTATAGACCAGCATTTATCCATCAGCATCAATAGTAGGATTGGTCATGAATAGGGTTAATAGTAAGCGTTAACAATACAATAGCATCGCTTTAATATGCGACCCCTGACTAAGAATTTCAAGAGGCCGCTTAAATCGCCTGAAAAGAATCAACCTATTATGGCGTAGCCACGATATGAGATGATGATAATTCAAAGGCTCGCGGTTGTAACCTTGCCTAAGATTAGGCATAATGAGCGTTTGATAAAAATTGTTAATTTTTACCTTTTTGATTCATTCTATGTGGACGACAGATTTATGATGCGAAACGAATATTGCGGCGCAGTCACAGAAGAGCTCTTAGAGCAAACCATTACCGTCAAAGGCTGGGTGCATCGCCGCCGTGATCATGGCGGCGTGATATTTTTGGACATGCGAGATCGTGAAGGTCTATTGCAAGTGGTGGTTGACCCAGATACTCCTGAGGCCTTTGCTACTGCTGATGCAGTTCGTCCTGAGTATGTGCTGCAGATTACCGGCCGCGTTCGTCGTCGTTATGAAGGTACCGAAAACCCTAATATGACCAGTGGTCAAATAGAGCTACTCGGTAAAGAGATTGTGGTCTTGGCCAAGTCTGAAACACCGCCGTTTCCCCTTAATGATGAAACGACGACGGTGTCAGAAGATTTGCGCCTAAAATATCGCTATCTGGATATGCGTCGTCCTGAGATGCAAGAGCGAATGGTATTCCGCGCCAAAGCCACTTCAACCATTCGTCGCTATTTGGATGACCATGGCTTTTTGGATGTTGAAACGCCCATCTTAACGCGTGCAACCCCTGAAGGTGCTCGTGATTATCTAGTCCCTTCTCGCACTCGACCTGGCAACTTTTTTGCGCTGCCGCAGTCCCCACAGCTATTTAAGCAGTTATTGATGGTAGCAGGCTTTGACCGCTATTATCAAATCGCCAAATGCTTTCGTGATGAAGACCTTCGCGCTGATCGTCAGCCTGAATTTACCCAAATCGATATCGAGACCTCCTTTTTGACTGAAGAGGACATCATGGATATCAATGAGGGTTTGATTCAAAACCTATTTAAGACCATGCTGGATGTCGACCTAGGTAAGTTCCCAAGAATGACTTATGCGGAAGCCATGCGTGACTATGCGTCTGATAAGCCTGATTTGCGTATTCCGCTCAAGTTAGTCGATGTCGCAGACCTTATGAAAGAGGTTGACTTCAAAGTGTTCGCAGGCCCTGCCAATGATGTTAAAGGCCGAGTGGTCGCGTTAAGAGTGCCAAACGGTGGGTCGCTATCTCGCAAGCAAATCGATGACTATACCAAGTTCGTCGGTATCTATGGCGCTCGCGGTTTGGCTTATATCAAAGTCAATGATGCCAGCAACATTAATAATGGCGTGGATAAAGACTCTGGCCTCCAGTCTCCTATTATCAAAAACATGACCGATGATGTTTTGGTAAACTTGGTCGAGCGTACAGGCGCAGAAGATGGCGATATTATCTTCTTTGGGGCGGACAAAGCCAAAATCGTTAACGATGCCATGGGCGCCCTGCGTCAAAAAATCGGCCTCGACATGGAGATGACGACTTGTCAGTGGGCACCACTTTGGGTCACTGACTTCCCTATGTTTGAGGAGACCGATGATGGTCGCTGGACCTCAATGCATCACCCGTTCACCATGCCTAAAGGCTCGGTAGAGGAATTAACCAACAACCCTGAGTCTGCCTTGTCTATCGCTTATGACATGGTATTAAACGGCACTGAAATCGGTGGTGGTAGTTTACGTATCAATACTGTTGAGATGCAAAATGCTGTATTTAAAGCCTTGGGTATCTCTGATGAAGAGGCTAAAGAGAAGTTCAGCTTCTTATTAGATGCGCTAAAGTTCGGTGCACCGCCGCATGGTGGCCTAGCCTTTGGTCTTGACCGTTTGATTATGCTGATGGTGGGCGCGCCCTCTATCCGTGATGTCATCGCCTTTCCTAAGACCAAAACCGCAGATTGCCCTCTCACCCAAGCGCCTGCTGAGGTCGATGGTAAGCAGCTACGTGAGCTTGGCATTAGAGTACGTGAAAAGGCCGCAGCCGATGGTTCATCTGCTAGCAAGTAGCGCCATAAGCTCGTTGACAGGTTCTACTTTAAGTCAGCGAGCTGCCTTGACTTGCCTATCATAGTGATACCTTGATGACGCCATTTACTATTTTTAAATACGTGCCTTTATCTGTTTTACGGATGCTGGCACGTTTTGTCGCTTGGGTGATTAACAGTCGCACAAGCTTTAGTTTAGTACGTACCATCATGATTAATCTCAAACTGGCTAAGCCTGGATTGAGTGAGATTGATCGTGCCAGGCTCACCAAGCAGATAGTGCTTAATCAATGTTTAAGCAGTGTGGAGTCTATTAAGTCTTGGGCCATGCCGCCAGAGTGGAGTTTAAAGCAAATCTGCGAGGTGCATCAACAAGAGATATTAACTGCTGGACTCGCCAATCCTAACGGGATGCTCGCCATTGTGCCCCATTTGGGCACTTGGGAGATTATGAACCCTTGGCTCAATCAGTTTGGCGCGCCAACCATTATGTACAAGCCAGTCAAAGGCCGTTTAAGCAATGACTTCGTACTCAAAGGTCGTCAGCGCCTGAATGCCACTTTAGTGCCTACTGATGCGAGCGGCGTTAAGGCTATATTTAAGACGCTTAAGCAAGGTGGATTTAGTATCATTTTGCCTGACCATGTCCCTGAGCCTTCAGGCGGTGTGGTTGTACCTTTCTTTGGTATTAATACTTTAACCAGTACGCTAGCTCCCAAACTCGCTAGCAAGACCAAGTGTGCCCTAGTGGGTCTTGCTTGTATTCGTCGTCATGATGGTAAGGGTTTTGATATCTATTGCTATGACCTCAATGATCAGCAGCTATATAACCGAGATGTCGAAATTGCTACCGCCGCTATGAATCACGCACTTGAAACTATCATTAACGATAATATTAGCCATTATGTCTGGGGCTATCGACGCTTTAAGCGCTTGCCTAATTTGGGCAATCCTTATAACGCCAGTGAAGATGCATTGAAAGACTATCTCGCCAATCATCGACTTCATTAAGGTATGAATCAGTCTATTATCAAATAAGTCGCTACCATCCACAAAAGGAGATGGCATGTCTATGTCTACCGTAGAGCCTACTGCTTCGACTCAACCTGCGAGTTTCGACCCTAATTTAAGCGAAGCTCCTAATAGCAATGTTGATAAACGCTCTGCTGCTAGCCAGCGCTATGTGATTTGTATGAAATGGGGAGATAAGTATGGCCCTGAGTATGTCAACCGGCTCTATAATATGGTCAAGCGTCATCTAACTTTAGACTTCCAAATGATTTGTCTCACCGATGATACCAATGGTATCGTGAGTGAAGTCACTTGCTATCCTATTCCTGAGCTCAATCTACCAGCGGGACTGCCTGAGCGAGGCTGGAAAAAGCT
>JAUNVX010000122.1:6548-8745 GCA_030540615.1 Psychrobacter sp.
TTGTCCAACTATCTTCGTAAGCATCATCACCTTGAATATTGGGATAAGTCTTGGTGCGTAAGCTTTAAATACCAGTGTATTCAGCCGTTTCCGCTGAGCCTAGTGCAAGCCCCTAAATTGCCTGACAATGCCAAAATCGTCATCTTTCATGGTGAAATCAACCCGCCCGATGCAATCAATGGCGGCGGCGGCAAGTGGTATCGCCATGTTAAGCCAAGCCCATGGCTTAACGACTATTGGCAATAAATGCAGTATTACCGATAGCCATTTAGTATCTAAAGCTTAACGTGCCTTAAACCCTTATTTTAAACCTCTGTTTTAGCTATACTTTACTGGACGATGCCACTATGGGACTACCCAATGCTGTGATGATTAAAGCGGGCGATCAAACCCTTCAAATCGCCGCTTTTAATGCGGCTAATCCAATCATTAATCTTAAGGGCCAAGCCATACAAATCTTTGCCTCTGGTCCTTCAATGGCAGAGGTGGACTTTAGCCCTACCTTACTGGCCACGCCCAGCCTGTTCGTCAATGGTAGTTTAAGCTTGACTGGCGAGCATGATTTTACCCAAGTGGCAGGCTACGTCATCAGCGATGCCCGCTTTGTTAATCATCAGCCGCAAATACTTGAGCGTTATTATCAGGGCCAGCCTTTATATGCGACCCTAGCCGTATTTGAGGCCTTGGCAGCCACTCATGCAGATATATTATTGGCCCATCATCAAGCTATGCGGGTTATTTATCCTGTGGATCGACCTTGGGGCGTTAAGGTGAACAAACCTTGGCATGGTCGTCTTCCCTTTTCGACCAAATGGCTCAACCGCAAAAAGCCCTTATCGCACTTTGCCAGTCATCCAAGTTTTGAGATAGATGTGAACCATCTCCCCGACCCTATTGGGGTGTCATTGGATATCACTCATGGCTTTGTAGAAGCCGGTACAGTGGCTTATGTGGCTACTCAGCTGGCTTTCACCCTTGAAGCGGCAGCTATTCACTTATATGGCATTGATTTAATCAACAGTGATCAGCCTAGATTCTATGAAAATGCAGACAATAGCGCCCCTAGCAAGCTTGATAAAGCGGTGGCTGAGCGCATAGTGCCATCGTTTGATTTATTGGGGCGGATTTATCAGGAGCATGGTGTGGCAGTGATTAATCACTCTCCTGTCTCCAAGGACTTATTTAAGCACTTATCTTCCTCGGCATCGACTAGTGCCTGCTAGCTTTAAATTATAATAGTAGAGATTATCAAGGCCACAAAAAGATTAGGGTTGCAAAAAAATAGACTGAGCAAAATCTAAATACTGCTGAGCAATCCTATCTGGCAATAGTTGTTGGTTAAAAGATGAGTGATAATCATTAGGGGCTTGCATGGCACTTTGCAACAGTTGTTTCAAGCCCTTAATATCTCCGGCGGCGACTAAGCAGTGTTTTGGTAGCAGCTCTCGTGGCCCAAACGGACAGTCCGTACTAATCACAGGGATACCTAGAGCCTGAGCTTCAACTATAACGTAGCCAAACCCTTCAAACCTTGAAGTCATGACCATTAATGATGCATGCTTGATAAGGGGATAAGGATTGGATTGATAACCCAAAAACTGCACCTGATCTTTTAGCCCCAACTGGATAGCCAACTGCTTCATCTCATTTTCAAGTTTGCCTTTACCAACTAATACTAGCGGCAATATTTGATCAGTTTGTGCGTAAGCCGTTAATAAGTCACGATGGGCTTTCATAGGAGCAAACGAGGCCACTTGGATAAGGTACTGCTTGGTTGCTAGTCCCCACTGGGCTAATTCTATATCCTCTTGCGCTGCCTTTTGGATAGCAGTAGCATCGCAAGGGTTATAAATCGTGGTCATGGGCGTGATATCGCCTATTAGACTCTGTAAATCCTCCTTCGCCCCTTGACTGACACAGCTGAGCGGATGAGCGCCGTAAACCTTTTGAAGATGGGCCGTAATTTGTGCCGGCTGCTCGGTCAGCTCCTTAGCGAATTGCTGCGATACCGCTGTGTGCACTACGTTGACAACATGGTCTAACTGACTGTAGGACATAATCCAATTCAGTTTATAAATACTGACCAATATGAGATTGGGAACCCCAATATACTGACGGACATAGTCATCTATACGAGCCGCTATCTGACGATACTCATAAGACAAATTGGCTCCTGAGTCAAAGTTTGATTGGACGT
>JAUNVX010000123.1:0-4400 GCA_030540615.1 Psychrobacter sp.
GCTGTATTAAAAAACGCCTTTACTAGGCGTAAAAGCGCTTTTGTTGCTTCAATACATCAGGATAATAATCAAGCTTGTCTATTATATAGCTTATCCAGTATAGAGGTTAGGCAAAGCCCGTTAAAACAGTTAGCGGCGTTGTCCTAACAAAATAGCCCATAACATTGCCTCGCTACCCCCCTGCTACCAACTCAAGTAAGCTTGCGTTGCCGCCAATAGCCGTGGTATTCACGGTCTTAACCCGTTCAGTGACAAATCGGTAGAGATAGTCTGGCGTTAGCAGCTCACGGCAGCCATCCATATCAGTCACCGCAATCACTTGGGTTAAGATGCCATCTGTATTGGCAAGCTCCTGAGCGATGACCTGAACCTCTATAGGCGTGCCGACCACCGCGACTTGTGCCAGTCTATTCATATGCAGCAAAATGGCTGTCTGCGAGTCATTGGCGATGCTGATGACGTCCTCGGCGATACCCGCTTGATAGAGAATATCGACCGCCTCCTTACAGATTTCAAGTTGGCTAGGATAGTGTAAGATGACTTCATTGCCTGTGAGTAACGCTGCTATCATCTGACCAAGCACTGGCAGAGTCTTGGCACTTTCACTCCCCACAATCATAGTCTTGCCGCGAGCACTAAGGTAGAGCTCATTGGACTCCCCTGTCGCGCCGTTCATTAGCTTGACCTCATCAAGCATATCAGCTTGGTCTATCAGATGAGCAATTAAGCGATTGGCTTTATTGGCATCGCCTGTCAGTAATGCCAGTCTTGAGCTGGCCGCTTGAAGATAAGAGGCTCTATCTGCCGCCTTAAGCAGTCGCCAAGCTTCACAAACCTTGGCATGATTTCTTTTAAATTCGGTCGCCATATTAGGCTCCTTGACAATATTTGGATAAAATTGGGTTAATCAAACGCCTGCTTACTGTCGGCTAGCTAAGCACTGACTAATGAGTCAGCCGCTTGCCAGCGCATGAGCCTAGCCACGTAATGCGGTCCTCCTGCCTTTGGCCCCGTTCCAGAGAGACCGCAACCGCCAAAGGGCTGAACATCGACCACCGCGCCGATTTGATTGCGGTTGACATAAGTATTGCCCACCATAGTGCGGCGCTCAATGTGGTCAGCCATCGTTTCGATGCGGCTGTGAATGCCTAAGGTCAAGCCAAAACCCGTGGCATTAATGGCATCAATTAACTTATCAAGCTCACCCGCTTTGTAGCGTAATACGTGCAAAATAGGCCCAAAATGCTCCCCCTCAATCACATCAATACTGCCTACTTCGATGGCAGTTGGTAGTACATAAGTGGCGGACGCTTGCTCACTAGCTGCTTCTGCGCCCAAGGGCGTCTGTGCCAAGATGGTCACGCCTGACACACTTTGCATGCGCTCAATATGCGCCTCTAGACTTTGTTTGGCGTCCTGATCGATGACAGGTCCGACATCAGTGGTCACTTGTAAAGGATTGCCTACAATGAGCTCTGCCATATAACCTTGCAGCAGCTCAATGACACCATCAGCCACGTCTTCTTGAACGCAAAGTATCCGGCAAGCTGAGCAGCGCTGGCCTGCTGAGCCAAACGCTGAAAGCACGGCGTCTTTTACCACCTGCTCGGGTAAGGCGGTTGAGTCCACAATCATCGCATTTTGACCACCCGTCTCAGCGATTAAGATGGGCAACTCTGGGGCGCCGCTCCCTTGAGCATCACGGCCAAACAGGCTTTGGTTGATACGTTGAGCGGTTTGGGTTGAGCCTGTAAAGATTACCCCTGCGATGCCCTCGGCCGCTGTTAAAACTGCCCCTACTTCGCCAGCACCAGGGACGAACTGTAAGGCAGCGCGCGGCACACCTGCTTGGTACATTAAAGTGGCGGCAAAATGCGCGATGAGGCTGGTCTGTTCAGCAGGCTTGGCAACGACCGTATTGCCCGCTGCTAACGCGGCGACGATTTGACCGGTATAGATGGCCAAAGGGAAGTTCCAGGGACTAATACAAACGATGGTGCCTCTCGGGGCTAGCTGTTGGGTAAAAGATTGCCCCGTTAAGTCAACGGCGCTATAGCAATCATTACTCAAGCGCTCTGCTTCATTGGCATAAAAGCGGCAAAAGTCAACAGCTTCACGAATCTCATCAATACTGTCTTGCATGGTTTTGCCAGCCTCTAACTGACACAAGGCCATAAGCTGAGCATAATTGGCCTCATAAAGCTCAGCAATACGGCGTAATATCAGTGCCCGTGTCGCTGCATTAACCGACTGCCAAATCTGCTGACCGGCTCTCGCTGCCACCACCGCTTGCTGCGCCAAATCGCTATTGGCATAGATGACCTCTCCAACGATGACCTCATGGTTCCAAGGAGCCCGTACCAACTGGCGATTCGCATTATGCTTGGATTGGTCATTATCATCACTACTATCCACATGCTCATCACTGTCATCATGGCTAGGCTCAGGCATCGATACCCCATCAATGATTGGCGCTGCAGACCAAGTTTGACCCAACTGCTCCGAGATAGCCGCCTGAAATGGTCGCCACTGCGAGTCCACGAAAATATTGGGACCAAAGCTGGCTTGACGGTCACCGTAAATATCCAAAGGCAGCGCAATCTTAGGATTATGCAGCGTCTCATAACCCGTAAGCTTGTCGTAGGGATGAACCGTCAGCTGATCAACAGGGTACGATCGGTCTAGCAATTGATGAACAAATGAGCTGTTGGCTCCGTTCTCAAGCAAACGCCGCACTAAATAGGGCAATAAATCTTTGTGAGCACCGACTGGCGCGTAGATCCGCACTGGGATTTGGTAGGCTTTTAGAATATGATCATACAAAGCATCTCCCATACCATGCAGCCGCTGAAACTCAAAGTCACTATGACCGATCTGCTTACTCATGGTCATCACAGTCGCCAAAGTATGCGCGTTATGGGTGGCAAATTGTGGCCAGATTAGGCCTCGAAGATGCTCACTGAGCAAAAAGCGAGCACAGGCTAAATAAGCGCAATCTGTGCCCTCTTTTCGGGTCCAAACAGGATAGCCAGACAAGCCTTTTTGCTGAGCCAATTTAATCTCATAGTCCCAATAAGCCCCTTTGACGAGCCGGACTGGGATACGGTCACCCACCCTATTGGCGAGGCTAGCGAGCCAAGCAAAAATAGCAATGGCACGTTTCGAATAGCCCTGAACCACAATGCCCAAGCCATCCCAGCCAGCGGTCAAAGGGTCTTGATATAAAGACTCAAATAGCTTTAAGGAAATCTCAAGACGGTCAGCCTCTTCGGCATCAATGCTGAGATCGACATTGACTGCTCGCGCCGCTTCAATGAGCAGCAAGCAGCGCTGTCGCAGTAGCCCCAATACTTGCGCCTCTTGCGTGGCTTCATATCGAGGGTGCAAGGCGGATAGCTTAATAGAGACTGAGGGTTTTGGCATCCCCTCATTGACCTTGATATTGGCCGTGGCTTTGATGGCATGCAAGTAGTCAGCAAAGTACTTTTCAGCATCTTTGTTGGTGAGGGCGGCTTCACCTAACATATCAAAGGAGTAGGTATAGCCTTTTTTGCGATAGGGCTGACTGTTACGATTGGCATCTTCGATGGTCTCCCCTAAGACGAACTGATGGCCCATGATGCGCATGGCTTTTTGCATCGCGGCTCGTATGACAGGCTCCCCCATCTTCTTGGTCATTCGGTCCAAAAAGCCTGTGGCGCTCAATCCTTTATCGACGTTCACCACTTTTCCCGTCATCATCAGTCCCCAAGTTGAGGCATTAACGATGAAGCCATTATCATCTTTTAAGTGCTTTTTCCAATCAGCAACACTCATTTTATCTTGGATTAAGGCATCGGCAGTGGCATTATCAGGCACACGGATTAATGCCTCAGCAAGGCTCATTAACAGCACGCCTTCTTTGGTGTCTAGGCTATATTCTAATAACAGCGAATCAACCATTTTGATGGCTTTATCGTTTTGCCGAACATAATTGACTAGGCCAGCCGTTTGCTCAGCCGCCGCCTCACGTTCATCATTACGCGGCTCAGCCAACGTCAGTAGCTGCGCCAACCAAGTGTCTTCATCCACACTATACAAAGGTGAGATACGCTCAAATAAAGTTTCAGGGGCCTGATCAATATAACTGGGGGTTAGCAGCTCGCTTGGGGAGAACTGAATAGGATTAGCGGGGGTAAACTGCTTTAATGGGGACATACCGACTCCAGTTATAGTGAATGACTATTGATTGAGTTTGAAGATAAGCTGACTCAATGCATGGTAGCATGAAACTTGGGCTCAAACTATTCGTCATGGGTAGGATAACTAATGATTTGGTTATAAGTCAGCAATGCCCTAATTGAGAGTCACTGGTGGGCCATTAATGCGTTAGAAGTGACTGATTAATGAGCTAGTTATAA
>JAUNVX010000123.1:4500-8726 GCA_030540615.1 Psychrobacter sp.
AATGAGCTAGTTATAAGCTAGTAGCACCATTATCTCGACCCTATGCGGATTAAATTGCTGACCATAAAAAACCCTTATCATAGGATAAGGGTTTAATTGGTTTAGACAGACACTAGGGTTAGACCAGCTCTTTAAAGACCATATAAACAGCGGGTACAATTAACTCAAAAAGATAAACTTGGACAATAAGATAATACTCAGTACCCAAACCGCAGGGCTAATTTGATCAAACTTGCCAGCTGCCGCTTTGATGACCGTATACGTGATAAAGCCTAACGCAATGCCATCGGCAATTGAGTATGTCAGTGGCGTAAACAGTACCACCACAGCAGCAGGGGCAGCTTCGGTGATGTCTTCCCACTCAATCTCCTTTAAAGAGAACATCATCAATACAGCGACATAAAATATCGCGCCTGCCGTAGCGTATGACGGAATCATGCCTGCTAGTGGCGCAAAAAATAGGCTCAATAAAAACAGCACCCCGACGGTCACTGCCATTAAGCCAGTTCGACCACCTGCTGCCACCCCTGAGACGCTCTCAATGAAGCTGGTGGTGGATGAGGTTCCTAAAACAGCACCTGCCACGGTGGCTGATGAGTCCGCTAGGAGCGCTCGTCCCATATTAGGGATATTGCCCTTTTCATCCATCAACCCCGCTTTACTGGTGATACCCACCAAACTGCCAGTCGTATCAAACAAATCAACGAACAAAAATGCGAAAATCACCGTGAGCATAGTAATGTCAAAAGCACCGGCAATATCAAGCTGCATAAAAGTAGGCGCAATACTAGGGGGCATCGACATCACCCCATTGAACTGAGTGTGGCCGGTGATTAAACTAATAACGGCAATCAATAAAATACCAATGGTCACTGCACCAGGCACGCGTCTTTGAGATAAAATAGCAATCACAAAAAAGCCAAGAGCCGCCATCGCGGGGCCAAACGTCTTCAAATCACCCAGCATCACTAGCGTTGACTCACGGCCTACGATAACGCCAGCACTTTGTAGAGCAATAAAGCCCAAAAAGGCCCCGATTCCCGCCACGATACTGCGCTTAAGTGTCAAAGGAATGGCATCGATGATTAACTCTCGAATCTTAAACAGGCTCAATAAGATAAAGATACAACCGGACAAAAATACTGCCCCTAAGGCGGTCTGCCAAGTGTAGCCCATCCCTAAGACCACGCCATAAGTAAAGAAGGCATTAAGTCCCATGCCTGGGGCCAAAGCGACAGGCAGCTTTGCAAAAGCGCCCATGATAAAACACCCTACGGCGGATGCAAGACAGGTGGCTACGAATACCGCGCCTTTATCCATCCCCGCTTCGGCCAACACGTTAGGGTTCACAAAGATAATATAAGCCATGGTCAAGAAAGTGGTGACACCGGCCATCACCTCCGTCTTGATGGTGGTATTGGTACCATTAATCCCAAAATAACGCTCGATTGCATTCATAAGTGACGCCCAACGGATAATTGATGAATAAAGAAGTTGTGAGGTTAATGCTTAGATTAGGGACAGCTGATCGTACTATATCCAAAACAGGCCATCAGCTACTTTGGCAGCGCGTCATATTGGATAGCCAAATTTTATCAATGGCTTATCATTTATATTGCATGGCTTAATGTTTATATAATGAGCCACGACCTATACTAGGAAACGCTAACCGATATAACCTTGATTAAATTAAATTAAAAAATAAGGCTAGATTAAATGGCTTAGCAAGTTAGCTGTCTAAGTTAGCGCTGTTTTTTGCAGCTCTACCATAACACTTTTAACACTCTTTAGAAAAAGCTGACTATAATAACTGATAATTCAAATTTGCCAAAATTAACTGCTCATTTACGCCCTATTAACTGACGACTACTGCGTCAACTGCTCTTTTATATAGGTAAGCTGATAATAATTGTGAGGCCCATAACGCATTTAGAGTCATTAGAACCGCTCATTTTAAGCCATTAACACATTTGTAGGTGACGCTATAAGCAATTCGCAGTAAACTAGCCGGTTTATCTAGTCTATAATTTTGTTCGTTCTTCATCATTATCATTGTATAAGTGAGCGTCATTAATGCCTGAATCATTAAATATCATTGAGCTAATCACCCAAGCCAGTCTGCTGGTACAGATTGTGATGGGGCTACTGCTGTTGGCTTCACTGCTTTGCTGGGTGATGATTTTTCGATTAAGCTCGCGGCTTGGTACTGCCAAGAGCTTTGATGAGCAGTTTGAGACTTGGTTTTGGTCTGGTGAAGACCTTGCCAAGCTCTATCAAGGGGTGCAAAACTCTCCTGATCGTCAAGGACTTGAGCAGATATTTTATGTGGGCTTTTCTGAATATCTCAAAATGCACAAAAAGCGCCAACCCAAGCCAGACATTATCGATGGTGTTGAGCGTAAATTACGGGTGGGACTAGGTCGTCAGCAGCAAGTATTAGAGTCAGGACTTGCTACGTTAGCCAGTATTGGTTCAGTCGCCCCTTATGTTGGTCTGTTTGGGACGGTTTGGGGGATTATGAATGCCTTTTTGGGATTGTCTCAAACTGAGCAGGCCAGTCTCGCTGCGGTGGCTCCTGGTATTGCTGAAGCCTTGATTGCCACGGCCATGGGACTGTTCGCTGCTATCCCAGCCGTATTGGCCTACAACCACTTTACGGCCAAGGCCAATCGGATTTATGATTCACGAGCTTTATTTTGTGATGAGATGACGGGCATGCTGCAACGCGAAACTATCCCTACTGCGCCGGCTAACCCTACTGCGCCTACTTATGATTCATCAAACTCGCTGATGACAGACGGCAGTAGCATCGGCGCGAATGCTCAGAGAACCATGCCATGAAGACCAGCCCCTATCGCCGCGAAAAACCTGCTCTAAATGCACAAATGAACGTGGTGCCCTATATCGACGTTATGCTAGTGCTGTTGGTCATATTCATGGTCACCACACCTATGCTGACCACTGGCGTGGATGTTGATTTGCCCAAAGAGAAGACCAATACTTTGAGCAGTAGCAGCCAGCTGCCCGTCATCGTCTCCTTAAAGGACAATGGCGATATTTTCATCAGCTACGAGAGCAATGTCGACATGCCAGTGAGCGAGCCTGAATTGATTGATACTTTATCTCGCCTGCAAGCTAAGAGCCAAGAACAAGGTGAAGAGTCTGTTCAAGTCATGATTAATGCGGATCAAAACAATCAATATGGCTCTATTATGCAGCTGATGGCCAATCTTCAGCAGGCAGGTATCAAAAAGGTAGGCCTGTTAACTGGCAAACCCTTGCCTGAGCCGGGGCAATAATTTGATACTAAGATGGGCAGTAGCTAAAGACTCTAGTCAACCATGGCCTAGCAGCTATTGGTTTGGCAATGCGTTTGATAGCTTGCTATTTTATCGCTCAAGCTGGCTTGGCTCAAAACGAGATTTATGCACGATATATGTAAGGTGCCTTTGATATGACTCAATATGCGAGATCATCTGTCCATGAGTCGCTCATGCCTCAAGATGATAATGACGATATTATTGTTCCATCGCTTTTAAGTGTACTGGCTCATGCCTTACTCATTGGCTTTATTATCTATACCCATAAGACCCCAGAGCTCGATAATACCCCCAGTATTGAGGCGACGATGATCTCCCCTGAGCAGCTTGCAGACATGCAAGGTCAGATACTGGCCAACCGTGCTGCCCTCGCCGAAAGTGGCGCTGCGAGCGCTGGTGACCCTGAATTTACGCCTACCCTACCCTCAGATCAGTTGACGCCCAGCTCACAAGCCACCTCTTCTGCTACGAGTGGCGCTCGCCCCTCTAAATCTGTTCCTATCTTTACTCACTCAGATGACCCAGCTGATGCTCCTATCGAGGATGGGCTGTTATTGAGCGCCGAGCAAAAGCAAGCCTTGCAAGATAAGCGTGAAGCTTATCGCCGTGAAGTTGAAAAAGCCGCGACTATGTTTGATGAGCAAATCAATCAAGAGCAGACGAGCGTTGCCGAAGCTGAACGTCAAAAAGAGCGCGAGAGGATTCAGCGCTTAGAAGAGCTTAAGGCTATTCAAAGTAAAGGGCCAATGATTCCACGGCCCAAATCTTCAGCGTCAAAAGCTGGTAATAAAGGCAGCAGCTCTACCACCAATATCAACCTAGCAGACGGCGACCCTCTTTATACTGGCAAAAGCTCGGGCAGTAGCAGTGATAGCGCCAAAGGTGGTGGCAGTTCAGGGCGCTCAG
>JAUNVX010000124.1 GCA_030540615.1 Psychrobacter sp.
CCCTCCCGCTTAATTACCTTATTACCTTCAAATGCTCAAAGAAATGATACGTGCCTAAGGGGTATTGGTTGTTATATTTGACTGCCTATTATTGGCAGTATCACTGAGCTTATCGGTAATAAAATAGTGTGACGACTGATAGTCATTTTTGCATCGTCTGCAGATAGTGTCAGCCGATTCAAAAATAACCCTAATCACTTATGAAGATATAAAATCTTATTTCACGTAAATTCAGTAATATACCAATGTTTATGAGAGCAACTATTAGACTGGAGGAGGTTAAATGGCTAAGTTTTTGATTATACTTGGGGTAGTTATCGTTTTAATAGGTATTATTTGGCTAATGTTCCCTAGCGCTTTTTCGTGGATGGGCCGGATGCCAGGCGACGTCAGATACGAGTCGGGCAATACTCGGATATTTTTTCCTATTGTCACTATGATTATTATTAGTGTGGTGGGCAGTATTTTACTCAATCTTTTTAATCGCTAAAGGCTTTCTTAATCGCTAAAGGCTTAGTTAGTGACAAAAAACTCTTCAAATTACTAAAGGCTTATATTGGCCCCTAAGTTATCCTTTTAATCTTATTAGCTCAGCCTCAGACCATCGCTGGTTTTAATCAGTGATGGTTGTTGGGTAGTCCATAATCTTCAATTCGAATTTGACGCTATGACCTACTTATATTTATGTATGAGACTGGCATTGATGAAATATTATTGCCCCCCTTTAGAGCGCCATATACTTTAAGGTAGAATCCATAGAGACGCATGACTTTTTGTCTGCTCTTTATTGAACCTATCAAGACTTGAACAAAATATTGCGATGCTTAATGGTTAAGACTCGCCCAATATTCGTCACCTTTCTAATAGTCACACCCTTCTTCTAATAATCTTTTTAATTCAATCTCATAACCCTTCAAAAATATAACCCCCTCAAAAATACTTAATAATCAAGGACGCTATAATGAGTTATAAATTAACACCCGGCCAAGACCGTATTGAGCATATTAGTCAAGTGGCTTGCGACTATGTTCGACAAGACAAAGCTTTGCTCAAGCAGTTCATCGAAGTTTATTACCGCTTGCTACATGACTCTTCAATGGAGGCTGTAGCGGATATCGATTTGGCAGGTATTGCATTGCACCAATTTGCCTTATTAAAAGAGTATACCCCTGCTCAGCCCATGATTAGTATTTTCAATCCCAATGCAGAAGAGCAACATTTCTACAGTTCGCATACTGTCATCCAAATCGTAGCTTATAACCGGCCATTTTTGATTGATACTTTGTCGATGTGTATTGAAAGTGAAGGGCACGATTTGCATCGACTGTTCAGCACTATTATCGAGGTTCAAAAAGACGATGCAGGGCTAATCACCCATATAGAGAGTGTGGATAGTAGCGATACCAGTCACTTGTCGTTGATTAATTGTGAAATTGATCGAATAGACGGTGAGGCCATAGAGCACTTGAAACAGGCTATTTTGGATAAGATTACCACTTTAGATATCGTGGTAGGTGATGGCGAGCAGATGCAAGATAAGCTTAGAGCGATTAAGGCTGAGCTTGATGCTCAGACTTTACCTGAGGTCTATCATAGTGCGGATGAAATTAAAGCGTTTATAGATTGGATACTAGACGACCATTTTATATTTTTGGGGTTTAGAGAGTACCAGTTACAAGGTGAAGGGCTTAATCCTGCCAGCCATCATCCTGATGATATCGAGCTTATCGCCGTTGGTGGCACTGGTCTTGGAATGCTAAAGGGGTCTAATGAGAATAGCCGCTCAGAGAGCTTTACCCAGCTGCCAGACAAGCTTAAGCGCTTATTGACCATTCCGCGAGTGCTTTTGCTGTCCAAGTCGAGTCATCTGTCCCCAGTACACCGGGCAGGCTATATGGACTTTTTAGGGATTCATAAATTTGATGAGTCAGGTCAGTTGATTGGCGAATATCGCTTCATCGGCCTGCTGACTTCACAAGCTTATCAGCTGAGCGTGGATCAAGTGCCGCTACTGCGAGAGAAGGCCAAAAAGATTATGGCGATGGCTGATTTGCCTCGCGGCGGTTATGCCTACTATAAGCTGATGCACATCATCAACACTTTGCCAAGAGATGATTTATTTCAAGCCAGTACGGAGGAGCTGTACCCTATCGTGCTAGGCATCGCCCAACTACAAGATAAAAAACGCTTGCGGCTGTTTTGCCGGATCGATCACTATCAGCGCTTTGTGTCTTGTATGGTCTATATCCCAAGAGATAAGTTCAATACCCAAATGCGCATCAAAGCTCAAGAGACCTTACTAGAGGCTTTTGGCGGTATTTCAGCGGGGTTTACCACGCAATTTGATGAGTCCAATCACGCTAGAGTCCATGTCCATGTTCGTACGATACCCGGTCAAATCAATCAGGTCGATATTGCGGAGCTTGAACAGGTGCTCAACGGGCTGATGGAAGCTTGGCCAGATCGCTATCAAGAGGTGTTGCTTGAAAGCGTGGGTGAGCAGCAAGCCAATACCTTTATCAAACGCTATTTGCCGCATATTCCTGCTGCTTACCAAGAGCGCTTTGACGTTCGAACTGCGGTGGAGGATACCAAGCGACTGGACAGCCTTGACATGGATACGCCTATCTTATGGCATCTATATCAGTCAACAGGCGATGCCAGCAATCATCTGCATCTTAAGCTGTATGGCCTTAATAAGCCTGCTATATTGTCCAATATCCTGCCTATACTTGAGGACTTTGGCATGTCCGTCATCTCAGCGCAAACCTACGAGTTTGATTTGGATAAAGCGCCAGTTTGGCTGCAAGAGTATGAGCTTACCTTGCGCCATGCCAGCGCCATTGATATGACCATGGTGCGCGAGCAGTTTGAGGACAGTTTGGCACAGATTTGGGCGGGGCGCGTTGACAGTGACCTGCTCAATGAGTTGGTGCTAACCACCCGACTTGATACTTTTGAGGTGGTGATGCTGCGGGCACTAATGCGCTATATGATTCAGGCTCGAGCGCCATTTTCTAGTCAATATATTCAGCAAACCTTGGTTAAAAACAGTGATATGGCCGTGCGGTTCGCTGAGCTGTTCGATGCCAGAATGAACCCGGCCCATGATGAGGAGCAGCGTGAGCAGCTGACCACGACGCTCATGGCTGACATCAAGTCAGCCTTGGCACAAGTGGCGAGCTTGGATGAAGATCGCATCTTACGTTGGTATCTAGATTTAATCACTGCCATGTTAAGGACTAACTTTTATCAGCGTGAGGCAGATGGTCTGCGAAAAGACAGATTGTCATTTAAGTTCGCGGCCGATTTAATCCCCAATCTGCCCAAGCCCAAGCCAATGTTTGAGATATTCGTCTACTCACCTCGAGTTGAGGCGGTGCATTTGCGCGGCGGCAAGGTGGCGCGAGGCGGGCTGCGCTGGTCAGATCGCATGGAGGATTATCGCACTGAAGTATTGGGACTGGTCAAAGCACAGATGGTCAAAAACGCTGTTATCGTGCCGGTGGGGTCTAAAGGAGGCTTTATTGCCAAACGAGCCACGATGGCCCGCGGCCGCGAAGCTTTTCAAAAAGAAGGGGTCGAGTGCTATCAGACCTTCCTTCGCGGTATGCTCGATGTGACAGATAACATTGTGGACGGCGAGATTGTGCCTCCTGAGAATACGGTTCGCCATGATGGTGATGATGCTTATTTGGTCGTGGCAGCTGATAAAGGAACGGCTAGCTTTTCAGATATTGCCAACAGTATCGCTACCGAGTATAACTTTTGGCTAGATGATGCTTTTGCCTCAGGCGGCTCAGTCGGTTACGATCACAAGGCAATGGGCATTACCGCTCGCGGCGCTTGGGAGTCAGTCAAGCGTCACTTTAGGATGCAAGGCCGAGATATCCAAAACCAAGACGACTTTACCGTGGTGGGCATCGGTGACATGAGTGGAGATGTCTTTGGCAATGGTATGCTGTTGTCAACGCATACTCGCTTGCAAGCTGCCTTTAATCATCTGCATATCTTTATCGACCCAAATCCCGATACCCAAAGCTCTTATAACGAGCGTACGCGCTTATTCAAGCTGCCCAGATCAACTTGGGATGACTACGATAAGTCGCTAATCAGTCAAGGCGGCGGGGTATTCTTACGTCAAGATAAATCCATTGATATCACAGGTGAGATGAAAGAGGCGTTTGACATCAGCGCGGATAGCCTGACCCCTAATGAGCTCATTAATGCTCTGCTCAAGGCGCCGGTGGACCTCATTTGGAATGGCGGGATTGGCACCTATGTCAAAAGCAGTAGTGAAAACCATGGTGATGTGGGCGACCGTGCCAATGATTTGGTGCGAGTCAATGGTAGAGATATCCGTGCCAAAGTTATCGGCGAGGGTGGCAACCTTGGCTGCACTCAGCGAGGCCGAATCGAATACGCTTTGATGGGCGGCCCTGAGCAAACGGGTGGTCAGCTATATACTGATGCTATTGACAACTCAGGCGGGGTAAATTGCTCTGATCATGAGGTCAATATCAAGATATTGCTCGGCAAAGTAGTCTCTCAAGGTGACATGACCACCAAGCAGCGTAATGAGCTGTTAGAGCAAATGACCGATTCGGTTGCACAGTTGGTGCTGCGGCAAAACTATCTGCAGCCGCAGGCTATTGAGCTGAGCCACTTAAATGCCTTAGCGAATCTAAGTGACCATGAGCGCCTCATTGACTATCTAGAGGACGAGGGTAGGCTAGACCGCGCCATTGAGTATCTTCCCAGTAGTGATGAGATTGCTCAGCGCCGCAAATCAGGCCTTGGGCTCACGCGCCCCGAGTTATCTGTCCTCTTAGCCTATGGCAAGATGTGGGTTTATGAGCAGCTTTTGGACTCAGATGTACCTGACAGTCCTTATTTCATTAATGAGCTTCGTAAGTATTTCCCTGATGAGCTGGCGGGTCAATTCTTTGAGGAGATGACGCGGCATCGGTTACACCGCGAGATTATCAGTACTTATCTGACCAATAGCGTCGTCAATCGATTGGGCATCGAAGCTGTTTTTAGGCTGTTTGATGAGACCAGTCAAAGCGCCGCTACCATTATCCGAGCTTACGCCATCGTTCGTGATATCTTTAATATCCGAAAAGTGTGGCAGCAGCTAGAGGCGCTTGACAATCAAGTCGATGCAGCGGTGTTATTAGAGCTTGAACTGCGGGCGCGTCAAGCGCTTGAACAAGGCATGGTGTGGCTGATTAATGCCTTTGGCAGTCAGCTGTCAGTGGCTGATATTATTGAGCGTTTTGCGAGCAGTATCGATGAGTTGACTCAACCCAACGGTATTATCGCTGAGCAGTTTGCCGAGCACTTCCAAGAGGACAAAGCCCAAATAATAGCGTCAGGATTGAAGGATTCAGATGCTAGCGTCTTTGTCTTATTGCCTTATGCTGTAGATGCGCTTGATACCGCTTGGCTTGCTGAGCAGTACCAGCGTCCGCTTAATGAAGTGGCCGCCTTATATTTTGCTGCGTATCAACACCTGAATATTGGTTGGCTGACAGATCATGTGGAGAAGCTGCCTCAGCACAATCATTGGGATCGCCGTGCTCGCTATGCGCTAATTAATGAGCTGTCACGCAGCTTAAGGCAGATGCTCAATATGCTACTGGCCCAAGACGATGCCCAATTGGCCTTTGAGCAGTGGCAACAGCAGCATCAGTCTCAGTTAGCAGTCATTAGTGATGAGCTTGAAAAGCTTAATGAGCAAGATATTGGTCTATCAGCGCTGTCCGTGATGATAAGTGAGATTAACAAGTTGATTGGATAGGGCCTTACCCCTTTAAGCAGAAGGCCTCAAAACCTTTTAAATCTATAAATGGTTTTGCAGCCTTCTTTTTAAAGGGGCGGTTTGGGAGGGATATTGTTAATAGATAAATACTAATATAGATACTATGACTACAGCAGCTAGGTGCTCATATTCAAATAGCTAGTAGAGCACTGTGTCATTAAACTAAGCCGAATATATATCTTGGGTATGACCAAGCTTTATACTGACCCAATATAATAACGATGTCAGCGATATTGGGGACGATAGAGGCTAATTAATGAAATTATTATCTATCGTCCTGATTGGCTTTAGGTGCAAATTTCCCACTGAGATTTTTTACTCAAATAACATTCCAAGGCATCATGAGTTTCTGCATAAGTGTTACTAACGATTTTTTTATTGCTTGGCAATCTGTAGCGACGAATAGCGGGCTCATCATTTAGCGTAACGGTAGTACCCGTGCCTCGGCCATTAGAGTCGTAACCATCGACGCTAAAAGATGTATTCATGACACCAAAACCTGGAATCTTGTAATCACCAGTTCTAAAGGCATAAGTGCCACCTGCTCCTTCTGCTCTGTCATAGGAACAAGTCAGCGATTTTAGGAGTTTATTCTTATGATAGATATGGCAAGTCGTCTTTCCGGTATCTTGTCCAATACCCGCAAATCCTACCGTAGATATCAATAGGCCGCTGACAATTAATGCTATTTTTTTCATGATTCATATCCTGCAATGATGTATTTTAAGTACCCATTAACTGGGATGCTTCTTAAACCACTATATACCACTATCCTACAGATTTAAATCACTTTATAACGCTAGTAAATGTAGATGATTTCGGAGGAATAATAATGTCCTTAGTCACCTTGACTGCAAATCCATCATCATCCGTTGTCATTAGATTAATATCCACAATATAATCAATAACCGCTATAATGAGCCTTAAGCTGCATCAGCTAGCAATTGGTCATCCGGTTTTATTGAGGCAATGCGTGATTTTGAAGATTTTTACAGAAGTTTAATAAGATTTTTATTATTATTAATATTAAGGGGAGTTTAAATGCAAGATAAAAAGCTAAAAGAGATGTTTGCGGTGGTATTTACCTTTGCCGTGATGGGTATTATTGGTTTTTCAATATTTCAGCCCGACGAAAAAGTCTTGGATAATGGCAAAAGTACTCTGGCCAATACCGCTTTGACAGCGAGCGATGAGCAAAATGCTAGTGCTTTGCAAAGCCATCAACCGGTCGTGGTTCAGCAGATTCAATAGTATATCTATTATTTCATAAACAGAAACTCTGCAAGTACAGTCACCAGGATGAACGCTGATTAAGGCCATACTATTAAGGGAGTGCGTATATGTCTAAAAATATTCAAGCCTTAATTATAGCGCTGATTATAATTTTTATTGTCATTCCAACTATTGCATGGTTTTTATTATCAGCAAGGTCAGAACGGGCGCAAGAAATTGAGCGCACTGTTAGTGAGCCAATGGCTGTGGTAGATAATTAGTTTTTATAAAGTCTAAAGCAGGTCCGGATTTAAAGCTCCATAGCATAAAATCCTAGACCTAGACTCAATTGATTATAATCATTAAAGTTTGGACGGCTGAGCATTATTAACGCTAGCCAGCAATCTTTGAGCAGCCTGTTCCCACCAACTGACTGTGACCCCCTGAGAGCTTCTCAACCTTAATCTGGGTTAAGATACGCTCTTTTAAAGCCTGAACATGTGAGATAACGCCGATAAGCTTGCCTTCTTGTTGCAGACTGGTCAGGGTATCAAGCGCAATATCTAACGAATCCTCATCTAAAGTACCAAAACCTTCATCCAAAAATAGCGAGTCCACGCGGATATTCTGACTGGCCATCTGCGACAGTCCTAACGCAAGCGCGAGACTAATAATAAACCCTTCACCACCCGATAGGTTTTTGGTACTGCGAATCTCCCCACCTTGATAGTTGTCAATGACATTCAGCTCAAGAGGGCTGTCTTCATCACGGATGAGCAAGTAACGATCACTCATTTTTTGCAATTTGGCATTGGCATGGCTGACCATGATCTGAAAGGTTAGGCCTTGAGCGAAAGTACGATACTTTTTACCATCCGCTGAGCCAATGAGCTTGTACAGTTGCAGCCAGACTTGCAGATTCTCTTTTTGCGCCTCAATAGCGGCTTGCTGCGCTTGATTGTCACTTTTTCTCTTCTCATTGTTTGCTAACTGCTGCTTAATCGCGCCGATTTGCTCTGATAAGGCATTCATTAGACTTTGTAAATGCTGCTGGCGGGAGATTAGATCTTCTCTTATCTCCGTGGTTAGCGGGGTCGCAAGCTTTTGGGTGAGCAGGCTTTGAGATTGGCTGAGTAAAGACTGCGATCTTTGTAAGTCATTGATAATTTTTTGCTGTTGCTCCGTCAGTGCGTCACGCTCGGACCTTGGCAGGCGCGCCTGTTTAAAGCTCGCCTCATCGACAAAGTTGTGCTCTAAAAGCTTTTGGTTAAATGCTATCTCATGTTCCTCTAGCGTTTGCTGAGCGGTGCTTAACTGCTGCTGAATGGTTTGCTGCTTATCAATGAGCTGCTTGACCAGCTGCTCGGTGGCATCATGTTGACGCTGAGTTTCATAAAGGTGGGTTTTAGCGCCATCCACCAAAGCCCGTAAATGCTTTTCTTCATCGTCAGGGTTCTTGTCGGCAAATAGTACTTTTCTTTGTGTGATTAATAGGTCGAGCTGGGCAGATCGGCCTTCAATTTGCTGGTTTAGTAGGTTTAGAGCTTGTTGACCCTCATCAAGCTGTGATTGATTAGACTTTAGCTGAATGGCTAGGTTACTAAGCGTGGTATCAAGGGTTTGTTTGGCCGATAGCTGCTCATTGTAGTGCAGTTTTAGCGCTTT
>JAUNVX010000125.1 GCA_030540615.1 Psychrobacter sp.
ATATAGGCCTTTATTTTTCAAGTAACATCGGGTCATTTGAGCGAAAAATTACTAAATAACCAGTCATAGATAGCTACCCACATTCTGTATGAGAATGCTATAGTAAAGCGTTTAGACAGCCAATAGATGATGCCAATAAAGGGTTAATAAAGTCCCTAATTAAACTAAAACTGGTTGAAAGATTGAACCGATAAAGCATTCAATGAATAAAGTGACTAATTAATAGATTACTTAGTCAATAAAGCACTTAGTTAACGCGAAGCTTAATCCATTATTCCCCTAAGCCGCCTTTTTTTGGCTTATAGTTTTATTATCCTATGCTAGCGAGATACCTTAGCCGTGATGACTGCCATGACCGAAGATACCATCCCTACCCAAGGCCAATCGCAGCTGCATTTGCCAGATGATGCGTTGGTTCTAAATGAGATTATCATCAACCCTGATTACAAATGGCAGGTGTATAATTGCAAAATAGTAGAGCAAACCGTAACTCAAGAGGCCCATCTGCCCTTTATCTATCACTATGACACCTTAAGTGATGAGTTAAAATCCGCGCATTCGTTGACGCCAGCTTTGCTTATGCGTTTTAATGAGCCAATGTCAGCAGCGGATGCGGCCCAGCTGTTAGCGCTCCCCATTGGGACAATTACGGCCCCTTGGCAAGTCAAAGTAATCGGTACCTTAGTGCTGTTTTGTGAGTCACTGCAAGTGGCAGTCAGACTTCGATTTACCAATACTGCCAAAGCGCTTGAACCCATTTATACTGCCGACAAAAAGCAAGCTTTGACCCAAGCGATGCGGTCTTGGCATTTTTTTGGTGAAGTATTTGTGTTAAATAAATACTCTAAACCATTAGCGGTATTGCCTGTTGAGACCCTATCAACCCAGGCAGGCACTGATACCGACGCCTCGCTAGCGCCCAATGAAATCGTGAAGATATTGCCGCAAGACCCAAGCTATCAGTTGCTTCCCTCTATCTATGGGGTGGCTATCTTAAGCGAGCTTGATACCAATAAAACCGCATTGCCACAACTTGATGAAGCTATTCAAGCTCGGCTTGGCTAGTCTTAGCAAGCAAAGCGTTTAATAACTTTTAATTATAAGACTATGATTTATTCAGACATGTCGCAACGATGCGGCATCCAGTACAATGGGTTATCTAAGCATTTGACCATGGCTTTGGCCATTTATTCCCAGTCAGCCCAAACACTCAGTTGACCATTTAAAGGACATCACATGCAATACCGCTCAAAGACATCTACTTCAGGCCGCAATATGGCAGGCGCTCGCGCGTTGTGGCGCGCCACTGGTATGACCGATGATGATTTCAATAAGCCAATCATCGCCATCGCCAACTCTTTTACCCAGTTCGTTCCAGGGCATGTCCACCTAAAAGATATGGGGCAACTGGTCGCTCGTGAGATTGAAAAGGCGGGCGGCGTTGCCAAAGAGTTTAATACCATCGCTGTCGATGATGGTATCGCTATGGGTCACAGCGGTATGCTGTACTCCCTACCCAGTCGCGACCTAATTGCTGACTCAGTAGAATATATGGTAAATGCTCACTGCGCTGATGCGTTAGTTTGTATCTCAAACTGTGACAAGATTACCCCTGGTATGTTGATGGCGGCTCTTCGCTTGAATATCCCAGTTATATTTGTCTCAGGCGGCCCGATGGAAGCTGGCAAAGTACTCGCCTCAGACCTAGCCCCCAGTCATAATACCGATGGCACCAATGACGCCCCTAACGCTGACATCGTCCTAAATTCACAGGGCAAAGCCATCCGTAAACTAGACTTAGTCGATGCGATGATTGATGCGGCAGATGACAGCGTCAGTGATGCCGATGTACTTGAGATTGAACGCTCAGCTTGTCCCACTTGCGGCTCGTGCTCTGGGATGTTCACTGCCAACTCCATGAACTGCTTGACCGAAGCACTTGGGCTATCTCTTCCTGGTAATGGCTCACTATTGGCTACTCATGCCAAGCGTCAAGAGCTGTTTTTGGAAGCTGGCCGCACTATCGTAAAATTGGCCAAACGCTGCTATGAGCAAGATGACCCAAGTGTATTGCCACGCAATATCGCCACCAAAGAAGCCTTTGAAAACGCCATGAGTCTAGATATTGCCATGGGCGGCTCTACCAATACTATCTTGCATCTATTGGCCGCTGCTCATGAAGCAGAGGTGGATTTTAAGATGGCGGATATTGACCAATTAAGCCGCCGAGTTCCTTGCCTATCTAAGGTTGCTCCTGCTACTCAAAAATACCATATGGAAGATGTCCATAGAGCAGGTGGCGTGATGGCGATATTAGCAGAGCTTAACCGAGCTGGCCTACTAAAAACAAATCTACCGACCGTTCATAGCGAGACCCTTCAAGCAGCGCTTGATAAATGGGATATCATGAACCCAGACAACACTGAGGCTCGTGAGCTTTATATCGCTGCCCCTGGTGGCGTTCGCACCACCCAAGCTTTTTCTCAAAACAAAGCTTGGTCTAACTTGGATGTCAACCGCGAGTCTGGCTGCATCCGAAGCCTTAAACATGCTTACTCACAAGATGGCGGCTTGGCGGTACTATTTGGCAATATCGCTGAGCGTGGCTGCGTGGTCAAGACAGCTGGGGTTGATGACAGCATCTTGGTGTTCACAGGCCGTGCCCGCGTTTTTGAATCTCAAGACGATGCGGTGGCTGCCATCCTAGATGACCAAATCGTTGCGGGTGATATCGTTATCATTCGCTATGAAGGTCCCAAAGGCGGGCCAGGCATGCAAGAGATGCTATACCCAACCTCTTATCTAAAGTCCAAGCATTTAGGCACAGAGTGTGCCCTACTGACCGACGGCCGTTTCTCTGGCGGTACCTCCGGACTGTCAATCGGTCATGCCAGCCCAGAAGCGGCTGAAGGCGGCGCCATTGGCTTGGTGATGGAAGGGGACACTATCCATATCGATATCCCCAATCGTACTATTAATCTTGAAGTCAGTGATGAAGAGTTGGCCCGTCGCCGCGGCGAGATGGAAGCCAAAGGCGCTCAGGCATGGAAACCTGTCAATCGCGAGCGTCATGTGTCTCAAGCACTTCGAGCTTATGCGGCTATGACGACGAGCGCTGATACGGGTGCTGTGCGTGATGTCAGTCAAGTAGAGCGCTAGTTTTCAATCAGTCAGTTTTTATTCCAAATGGCTTTTGTTATAAGAAAGACCAGCATAATGCTGGTCTTTTGCTTTTTGGTATAGTCTCGTTTATCCGCTACCCCTTCGTAACGTTTTTTCTGTATATTTATGTGCCTTTATCCTTGATGATAACTACCTTTATAGTCAATCTTAGTTAAAACCAGCACATGATTGGTCGATGACCGCTATCCATTTATGGCTGATAATCACATCATGACTAAGGCAGAGGTTAACTCATCCCTATGACTATGATGCTAATCTAAAGTGAATTGACTATAGCTAAATCACAAATAACCTCTATTGCTCCTATAAATGCCGCCTATTAACGTAGCTTCTAGGCCAAAGCCTTTATGACTTTTTACCAACCTGTCTATTATTTATGATTGAGAACTATAATTTATTTTTATTGGTGCTGGGCGTCGCTTTTTTATTAGGGACTTTTTTCCCTATATTTTTTAAGCAATGGCCCATCTCTTTACCGATGCTTCAGGTCAGCTTTGGCGTCTTTATGGGCTATTGGTGGCTGTCCTTACCATTTTTGGACCCTATCGAAAACGGCTTAGTCATAGAAAAACTGACTGAGCTGGTGGTACTGGTCTCTTTGGTTGGTGCGGGAATCAAGCTTGATACGCCCCTTAAGTGGCCATTGTGGCGGCCTACCCTTCGGCTATTGCTGATTACCATGCCCATTGGTATATTTCTGATGGGAGCCTTAGGTTATTACGCGTTTGGACTAAGCCTAGGGGCAGCTATTCTATTGGGCGCTGCGCTTGCTCCCACCGACCCTGTACTGGCATCTAGCATCCAAGTTGGTCCGCCTAATACAGGCAATGAAGACACCACTCGCTTTACGTTGACCTCTGAGGCTGGTTTAAATGATGGGCTAGCTTTTCCCTTTGTTTATCTAGCGATTAAAATCGCTGAGGCAGCCAGTCAAGGTCAAGGGATTAGCGCAGCGCTTTTATTCAACTGGTTCACCCACGATGTGCTTTGGAAGATTATCGTGGGCGTGTTGGTCGGTATTTTCGTGGGTAAGCTGGTCGCGAAACTGGTGTTTTCAGACATGGCGCGCGAGACGACTTTGTCTCAAGGCTATACCGTTATTGCCTTAACGTTATTGGCTTACGGCTTTGCAGAGCTGGCGCATAGCTATGGTTTTATCGCTGTCTTTATTGCCGCCTTTGCTTTTCGCCGCTCTGAATGTGACCATGACTATCATAAAGCCCTGCATGATTTTGCCGAGCAGTCTGAGGGGTTACTGATGTCTTTGGTGTTGGTGGTATTTGGTATAGTGATTGGCCAAGCCATGGTATCGGGGCTTGAGCTGACTTGGCGAGTGTATATCGTTAGCCTGGTGTTTTTATTATTGATTCGGCCTATAGGCGGCATGATTGCTTTGAGGGGTCTAAATTTACATCGTAGCGAAAAATATGCCATTTCAGCCTTAGGCATTCGTGGTTTGGGAACGCTCTATTATCTCTCTTATGCCTTAAATCAAGGCTTTTTTGATAAGTCTGATGCTTTAAAGCTCTGGATTGTTTGTATTATTGTCATTCTTATCTCTATCTTTATTCATGGGGTTAGCGCGCCCAAACTGCTAAAACTTACCCCAAAACCCAAATCCTAGCGACGACCTTCTTAAAACTTACTATGGCTCCCTTAAAATCATTTATTTAAAACCATTGCCCTAAGCTGGCTAGCTTAATAAGACAATATCAACTCATTAATAGCGAATTGTCGCACATCCGTGAACATCGTCACTTCATAGTTATGCACATAGGCCACGGCTAGGTGCTGCGAAGGATTACACCAAGCCCCTGAGCCGTTGTAGCCCATATGACCAAAGGCCTGTGCTAATCGCTCATCATCATGACAAACACTCAGCAGCCCATGATAACCCAATCGCCAGTTCATACTCGGCGGCGACTGTGACGCTAGCGCTGTGGGCGGCATAACGGCATCCATCCCCCACCCTTGAACTGCTGATAGCTCAGAGAACGTGGCAGCATTGATAAGTTCACGACCTTGCCAGTGCCCTTTATTGGCTAGCATGGTATAGATAGTGGCCAATGCGCGCGCCGAGGCCACCCCATTGGCCGCTGGAATACAAGCTTGTAATAACGAAGGACTGTGATAATTCACTTGGGCTTTGCCCGGTAAGCTGAGCGCTGATTTATAAGCGGCTAAATCCATCAATCGAGAGTCAAAATACAATCGATTGATTTGAGCGGTATCTAAGCTGCCAGAATAGGATATGCCCATCTCATCCGCCAGCGTTTGCCAATGTTCATAAGCAGATAGATTAGGATAGACCGTCCTTAGTGGTAATTTAGCAATGTCCGTTTTAGCTTCATCAGGCCAATATTGATAAGGCTGCGCTACTTGAGCGAGTTTGCTGGCCGGCACCCCAAAGTAGCAAGCTTCTGCAATACCCAGCGGCTCGGTCAAATAATGCTTTAAGGCCTCTGCCAATGACATTTGAGTCGCTTGCTCTATGACGGCCCCTACTACCCAGCCATAGACCAATGCACTATAAACGCTTTGATAATAGCCACTCTTGTTATGAGTATCCTGAGCCTCCTGACTATGCTTACTCCCTATATTTAAAGAGTCATTATTGGCTTGGCGTCTGGCTGCTGGGCTATAAGCGATTTTTGCGCCAATAGGCATGGCTGCTACTCGCGCGCACATGGTATCCCACGACAGCAAATCGTTAGCATCGCTGACCAAATCACGAATGTTGTAGAGTCCCGCCTGATGGCTCATCACATGACGTAAGGTAATACTGCCCTTTTGCTGAGCGGCAAAGCTTGGCCAATAATGAGCGATAGGGGTATCAAGATTAAGCATGCTCTCAGACACCAAGACATGAACCAAAGTGGCTAACACCCCTTTGCCAGTAGAGTAGTTCAGCGACAAAGTATCCGCCGTCCATGGGACATTAGGCTGAGCGAATCCTGTGCTAACCTGCGCGAGACAATGCTCGCCTTGATAGACCACCAATGACCCGCCAGCGGGCGCTCCCTCAGCTTGTAGCTTGTTAAGCAAGCCTTGCAAGCTAGCCTCTAGCGTTCGTGATGTCATTTGTATTGCCATCGATTGATTCCTAATATCTGTTTAAAGGGGCTCAAATTAAAGACATTCAAACGCGATTAAACCGTATTCTAAAGTGACAATAGACTCAATGTTATTAAGATATTTAGAAGCGAAACAATATAATCAAACCGCCTCATTCTGACTCGCTAATGAGAGAAGATAAAAATTAGCGGGGCACTAACAAGCGATTACGAACTTCGTCTTCTAAGCTTGTGAGACCATGAGCGCGGCCACGTTCTAAAGCCGTTTCCATCTTGCGGCCGCGAAGCCAACCTGCCCGAAGTGCCATCGCCGCCCCTACTCGGTTGCCGCTTTTGCAGTGCATCACTATCTTTTTGCCATGATACTCGCGCAATATTTTATCAAAAGCCAATAGATTGATTTGCTTCAAATCTTGCGCCCCGCCAATGGGTAGATAGCTGTAAGTCAGACCATGACGCTCGGCAGCTGCGGCCTCATCAAAGGTCAGCTCATCCTCAGGTTGCAGATTGATAATATGCTCAAAACCCGCTTGAGCCAAAGCCTTAACTTTGTCTTCATCGAGGGCGCCGCAGACCAGCGTATCCTCATTAGGCTGATATAGATTATCAAAATAGTCACTCAAGCTTTTTACTGACGGCTCAGACAGTTTCTCTTCATGAGAAGTAACTGATGCCCCATCAGCTTCTGTTATAGCAGCCACATCCTCTAGAACAGAAGCATTTTTAAACCCCTTATCATTAAGTTCATTGCCATTAAGTTCAGAAGATTTGGAGGGGTTGGTGTCCAATAGCAGGTTATTATTACTCATATAATCTCTTTATAGGGCTATGTATTGATTAACCTAGTGGTATCTAGGCGCAAAAAAGGTTAGCAATTGACTCGCTAACCTTATTAGGACTTATCACTCGAGGGCTAGCGCTTGCGCCTACCCTTAGACCTTAAATTTAGAAGCTAGCATCTTAAAAAGACGCCTTAGCTCCTAGTCATTATTAGTATTATCGTCACCTGATTGCGGTGCATTGTCGACGTTGTAGATATAACCAGACAGGTGTGGTTTATCGTTTTTGGCATTATATAAGGCAAAATGACAATTGCTGTCCTCATCTTCTAGCACACGAGTAGGCTCAGATAGCAGCTCTACTTCAGCAGGCAATAAGATAGGCAATTTAAAGACCACCTCAACTCGGCAGGCCTCAGGCAAATCTGCTATCAAGGCCAAACATTTGGCTTTGGACCACATGCCATGAGCAATCGCTTTGGGAAAGCCAAATGCCCGAGCCGACAAGGGATGCAAGTGAATCAGGTTAAAATCACCCGAGACAAAAGCATACCGGCGGCCTATATCCTCTGGCACTTCAAAAACGGTATGCACCCCACCTTCTTTGAACAATGGCTTAACATGAGGGGTCTTGTCACGCTTGGCAGACTTATCAGATTTGTCGGCTTTGCGGCTTCGGGCAAGGTAAGTTGAGCTACCCTCCCAGACGACCTCTTCTCCAGATTTAACTGTAGTGACGAAGTCAAACTGCTGACCTTTATCATGGTCGCGCAAGTTATCAAACGACACACTCATCGCGACAGTTTCGCGCTCTCCGATAGGACGGTATTGGGTGACGCTATTGGCCACATGTACGAGTCCTAGCATCGCAAAGGGAAAAGGCTCTTTGACCATCATATTCATTTGCAAAGCTTGCGATAAGACCGAAAAGTAAGTGATAGGCACTTTGCCGTTATCAACGAAACCGCAAATCTTACGATAGTCGTCTAGATTCTCTTGGTCAATGTGCAGCTTATCAACATAGTAAGTGGCATTAGGCAGCTCATCACGCTTGGCTTTTGGATTATCCCCAATAGGCAATAAGCTTTTAATAATATTGGCATAGGTGGTGTGCGCTTTTGGCAGCGCGTCATAATGTTTATCTGACATAGTTACGTCCCATTTGGAGTCGGTATGAAAATAAAAGCGAGCTTAATGAAGCTTAATAAGAAAAGTTCAAATCGTCAAAAAGCTGACTGACAAAATTTGTGCCGCTAAAAATACTACAATATAGTAATAATAACGCTTATCTTACCTGATTGCTCCCCACTGTCAAAGTGTAAAGCAGCGAAATTATAACGCTTAGGTTTTGATAAACAACAGGCTATATAAATGAGTCATATCTATCATAATATATTACAGTTCACATTTGTAAACTTATTTTTTAGTTCGTTCCATTTTATTTGATGGCTGCTTAGCAAATGCTTGGTAGCTTCATCACAAAATATGAGTACAAAGCATAAGTAAAAAATATATCA
>JAUNVX010000126.1:0-3196 GCA_030540615.1 Psychrobacter sp.
GCCAATTTTGCGCTCTTTTAAAAACTCGCGTAGATAATCACCATCGCCAACCGTATTGACGCTGGGCGACTTTAAAACAAACTCTCGGCCCTCTAAATCCTCAACCAAATAGACCTCACTACGCGCGGTTCGAGCGATAATCTCGGTCACAACAAAGCCATCTATCTTTTCGCCGACTTGCAATCCTATGGGTAGCTTATAACGGGTAATCTGATCTACCTCAGAATCGCCCTCAGTCTCATCTAACTCAACCTCATTGGTCTTATCGTTTGTATCTGTTTTTGAATTAGCTTTTTGATTGGGCATCGACGGTAATGCTGAGCCAGTCAATGGCCCTAAAGCTGTCATTCCCATGGCGACCATGGTTAAGTTGTCATTACTGCCCTCATTAAAAGCATATTGACAAAGCGGTTTGCTGATCTTAATAGAATCATGCTGGGACTGGTGCTGGTATTGAGACTGCTGCTGCTCAAATAGTTTGGTGGAAGCTGAGCAAAGCTCAAACTGCAACTCTGTCGCATCAATATGCTCAAAGACACCATCGGTCATGAGGGCTAAGCTCTCATTTTGATGCAAAGTAAAGACTGATTGCTGCAAATCTACGACGGTATCAGCGCCAAGTGCGGCAGAGAGTGCGCCTTTGTCTTGACCATGATGCACACGGTGATCGTGGCTGAGTACTGTTAAACTATCTGCCCCAACGCGGTAAATGCGCGAATCTCCTGTATGAAACAGATGAATGCGATCGCCAATACACAAGACCCCAGACACTGTCGATAACAGCGGTGGTACGCGCTGATAGGCCTGCGAAAAATACAGCGCATCATTGGCCTTGTTTACGGCTGCCTTGATGAGGCTAGCCACTTGGTCATCATCAAAATCGTTACTTAGCGCCTCTAGTGTCACATCTGATGGCAACTCAGATTGAGCTAACAAGTTAGATTGAGACTGCTGCTGCGCCAATACCATCAAGCCATGGGTAACCTTGCGAGCGATAATGGTGACCGCTTGTCGGCTCGCTTGCTTGGGGAATTGGCAAGCGCTTACCCCATCCGCCAATATCACCAATAAGGGTCGCTGCTTGGCATTGGGGGCTTTGGGCTTACCAGACTCTACTGTGGTGATAGCCCTAGCTTTAGATAAAGAAATGTCTGTTTGGGTAGTAGATTCTTGAAAGCCTCTTACTTGAAAGCCGCTTGCTAAATAAGGCAAACAAGTGGTGATTAAAATACTGTCTTGGTTTTCGCGCTTTCGCCCTGCCATTGTGCAAAAGTCAAACCACCATAGCGCATCTGTCGCACTATGGTGGTCAAGGCTCACCGATGGACTCGAAGGGCCTAAAGGTGTATTACAGTCAGCATCCGTCATTAATTATCCCTAGCTCACCTGAATCTCTGCAAAGCTGCCATCTGGCATCTCTTCAATGATAACGCCCTCTGGCTCTTTTAGTAGAAACAATGCTAAGAAGCCAAACACAGCGGTCACGCCAATCACGATAAAGAACACTTGATACGACACCAAGCTTAATACTGTTAGGTAAACCACCGAACCGACATTGCCATAAGCGCCTGTCATCCCAGCGAACTGACCTGTCATGCTACGCTTGATAAGCGGGATAACGGCGAATACTGCGCCCTCGCCAGCTTGCACAAAGAATGAGCAAAACATGGTAATCAATAAAGCTAGCGCAATCGGCCAAGTCGAGTCAACCATACCCATTAAGAAATACCCCAATGCCAAGCCTGCGGTAAGGATGAGCAAAGTACTTTTGCGACCGAATCTATCGCTTAACCAGCCGCCGCCCGGTCGTGACATTAGGTTCATAAAGGCATACGATGACGCCAATAGTCCTGCCATCACAACCGACACATTAAAAGTCTCAAGATAAAACAGCGGCAGCATAGACACGACAGCTAATTCAGAGCCAAAGGTAGCAAAGTAGAGTACGTTTAAGATACCCACTTGCTTAAAGTCATAACGCTGCGCCTCAGGCACTGGCGTGGTGAATACTTCTTTATTAAACCGATAGCTACTAACAAACTCATACACATATAACAATGCCAAACCGATATAAATAATATTGACCGCCGACTGGCTAAGTAAGCTCACGCCAGCAGGAGACAGCTTCCAAGCTAGCAGCGCCATGGCTAGATACATGGGCAGCTTGAACAGCATCATCAGCCAAAAGTCACCCTTTGAGGTCACGCCCATCGCGCCCGACTTTTTAGGCTTGAAATAAGTCGCGCCTTTTGGGGTATCGCGAACGAACTTATAAAAAATCACACTATAGAGCATCATTACTGCGCCTGAGGTAGCACAGGCATAGCGCCAGCCCTCATTTCCAGAACCCACTGTGCCACCAAAGTAAGCCGCGAAGCCAATGGCCATAGTAGGCAGTAGCATTGCAGCAGCCGCTGACCCGAAGTTGCCCCAACCACCATAAATACCCTCAGCAGCGCCAAGCTCGCTAGCGGGGAACCAATCGCTCATTAAGCGAATACCGACCACGAAGCCTGCCCCTACGAAACCTAGCAAGAATCTAGACAAGGCTAATGTATTGTAATCTTGCGCGAAGGCAAAGGTAAAACAGGGTATCGCTCCAATCGCCAATATCAACGAATAAACAATTCGAGGTCCGAACCTATCAGTCAACATGCCGACAATCACCCTTGCTGGAATAGTTAAGGCGACGTTGAGAATGAGTAAGGTCTTGACCTGACTTTTAGTGAGATTCATGGTCTCAGCGATGGCTGATAAGAACGGCGCGTGGTTAAACCAAACAAAAAAGGTGAGGAAAAAAGCCATCCACCCTAAATGCAAAATTTTGTTCTTGCCAGCAAAGGATAAAACATTGAGCTTGTCCTTTTTGGCGGACGGGCCTGCGGATTCGGGGACGGTCGATGACATAATTGGCTTCCTCAAGGTGGCGGCTAAAAACTAAACGCTTCTGTAGCAGCTTAGTGGTTGGCAAAGGCCTAACTAGCAGCAAAGTAAATTGTGGTGATGTTTATACCGCTGCAATGGCTGTGCCACCTACTGATTTCGGGCTCGCCTAACCCCTTTGACAATTAAGGTCAAAGTCATCAGTAGTAGTGGTTTGAGGAGTTTATAAATCAATATAAATGATAAGAAGCTGGCCATGATTAATTGTTGCAAGACTGAGATAATAAATTGGCTATTTTGGGGCGCAGGGGTA